>NZ_SRTH01000079.1:0-423 GCF_004792065.1 Mesorhizobium sp. M8A.F.Ca.ET.165.01.1.1
GGGGGTGACCATCAGCGCGCGTGCCAGAGCGCGCCGCTTCAGCGTCATGGTGAACGGGAACCGCAGCGCCTAAACCGCGCCGTTGATCGCAGGGCCCACGCCGTTCTCGTGCTGATACAGCCGGATGTGCTCGGCGCCGCGCTGTCGGGCGCGCGGCCTTTGCCGAGTTGCGTCTCTATCGAGTTGAACTCGGTCACTCAGAGAGGTCGCCAACAGCAAAATTCCAACTCTGGCCTCGAATACGAGCCACAATTTTTTGCCGCTGTTATCGGTTCGATCTTTGAGAGACATGGCGGTCGCATAAATATTAACGTGTGCCGAGGGTGAGCAAGGGTTGCTATCGTCGCACATCTCATCCACGAGCCGTCCGAACGGTTCGCCCGTTCGTCTTGAAAGAACAACGCCATTTGTTGAGAATGCGCC
>NZ_SRTH01000080.1:0-421 GCF_004792065.1 Mesorhizobium sp. M8A.F.Ca.ET.165.01.1.1
TCGAAATGGAATTGGGCACGCCGCTTTTCGACCGGAGCTCTCATCGGCCGGTCCTGACCGCGGAAGGTCGGGCTTTGCTGGAGGACAGTCGCTCTCTGCTGCTGCGGGCGGACCTGCTCCGCGCCAAGGCAAGGGGCATGGGAAGCGGTCTCGAAATTGAACTAACCATAGTGGCGGATACGCTGTTTCCCATTTCAATAATCGGCGAGGCGCTCGGCCTGCTCCATGTGGCTTTTCCATCGGTCGGCGTTGAGTTGCTCACAGGGGCTCTGGGGGAGCCAGTAGATGCATTACTGGGTGGGGCGGCCGGCCTTGCGATTACGGTGGGCGAAGATCTACGGGATCCGCGGCTGGAGTTCGACGCTCTGGCGCCTGTTTCTTCCCCTGCTGTCGTAGGTGCCGGCCATGCCCTCGCCCGCAG
>NZ_SRTH01000081.1:0-418 GCF_004792065.1 Mesorhizobium sp. M8A.F.Ca.ET.165.01.1.1
TTTCCAGTGACGGCCGGACCCAGGTCGACGCCATGAACGGTGCGGCCGCGAAGAATGGCGGCACGGCCGACGTCAATCCGGCGCAGGACCTCGGCTTCATGTACAACCGCAATCTCGCCGACCCGGATGGCCACATTTTCGAGGCGATGTGGATGGACATGTCGGCGATGCCGCAAGGCTAGCGGCGCTTCTACGGCGCGCCGCCCGCCAGCGCCGTCGGCGTGACGCCGGTCAGCCGCCGGCTCTCGCGGATCAGATGCGCCTGGTCGGCATAGCCGGCCTCGATCGCCAGCAGCGCGGTCGAGGCGTCGCTCTGCTGTCGTTGCAGGCGGCGGAAGCGGTGGAAGCGCAGGATGCGGTCGAGCGTCTTCGGACCATAGCCGAACGTGTCGTCGAAGCGCCGGCGCAGCGTCCGCTC
>NZ_SRTH01000082.1:0-416 GCF_004792065.1 Mesorhizobium sp. M8A.F.Ca.ET.165.01.1.1
TCCAAGGCGGCGATCATTTCGGCGACGCAATCGGCGGCACTTGCGCTGGTCAAGCACGGCATCAACGTCAACGCCATCGCCCCAGGGGTCGTCGATGGCGAACATTGGGAAGTCGTCGACGCCCACTTCGCCCGCTGGGAGGGACTGAAGGCCGGCGAGAAGAAGGCGGCGGTGGCGAAGTCCGTGCCGATCGGCCGCTTCGCGCGGCCCGAGGACATTGCCGGGCTCGCCGTCTTCCTCGCCTCGTCCGACAGTGATTACATCCTCGCCCAGACCTACAATGTGGACGGCGGCAACTGGATAAGCTGAGGCGTTGCCATCTGGGAGAATGACATGAAAGCCATCCGATTTGCCGCCGCAGGCGTCGCCGGCATGGCGGAGCTGGACATGCCGGAGATCGCGCCGGGACATGCTCT
>NZ_SRTH01000083.1:0-413 GCF_004792065.1 Mesorhizobium sp. M8A.F.Ca.ET.165.01.1.1
TTGGACACCGCCGTGGTGCCGCCCTGATATTCCTCCGGCTTCAGCTTGCGGCTACGGGCACGGCTCGCGAGATCCTTCATCTCGTTGGAAATGACCGACAGCGTCTTTTCATCCGCATGCCGAATGATCGGCGTGATCAGGCCGCCGGGGATCGAGACTGCGACGCCGACATCGGCATGCTTGTGCTTGACCATGGCGCTTTCGGTCCACGAGGCATTGGCGTCCGGCACCGCCTTCAGCGCCATGGCCATCGCCTTGATCACCATGTCGTTGACCGACAGCTTGTAGGCAGGCGCCTCACCCTTGTCGGTCTTCTTCACCGGTGCCGCCGCATTGAGCTGCGTGCGCAGCGAAAGCAGCGCGTCGAGCTCGCAGTCGAGCGTCAGGTAGAAATGCGGGATGGTGGTCTTGGC
>NZ_SRTH01000084.1:0-412 GCF_004792065.1 Mesorhizobium sp. M8A.F.Ca.ET.165.01.1.1
CTTCACCGCGTGGCAGCGGCCGATAAGCCGGCTGTCGCGATAGCTGAGCGCCGAAAGCAGCACCACCGTACCGTCATACAGCGCCGGCTTCGCCTCCATTTCGCGCCGCCAGTTTTCGGCGATCGCTGCCCGATTGTCGCGTTCGAAGGGATGCGGATTTGGGTCGAGCCTTACGTCGACGTCGTCGACCGGCAAGATCACGTTGCGCGGCAGGTCGAAACTCACGGGCTCAGGCCATGTCCAGGGTGATCACCACCGGGCAGTGGTCGGAGGCCTTCGGCCTGTCCCAGCCGGCGCGCGGGAAACGTTCCACCTCCTGCCCGGACGGAAAGATGGTACGCCATGGCTGGCCGTTGCGGATGATCTCCGGCACCGCTGTGGCGTTCTTCGCCGCCAGCGCCTTGGACAGGAG
>NZ_SRTH01000085.1:0-408 GCF_004792065.1 Mesorhizobium sp. M8A.F.Ca.ET.165.01.1.1
CGCCGATGCCGGGCGGCGGGTTGCCAACAACCCAGGTCTTTACGTCGGTGATTTTCATTTATGATCCTCCAGAACCAGGTCGGCGCCTTTCCATCCGGTCAGGATCGAGGCGGCGTTGGTGTTGCCCGTGATGTTGTCGGGGAAAATCGAGGCGTCGATGACGCGCAAGCCGTCCAGCCCGTGCACCTTCAGCCGCGGATCGACGACGGCGCGCGCGGCGTTCGGCCCCATGCGGCAGGTCGAGACCGGGTGATAGACGGTGCCCGAGCGCTTCCTGAAATCCTGGATGAGGTCGGCGTCCGACTGGATCGACGGTCCGGGTAGCACCTCTTCCTCGATGATCTCGGCCATGGCCGGCATCGCGGCGATCTTACGCACGAACTTCACCGCCGCCAGCATCTCGTCCAC
>NZ_SRTH01000086.1:0-404 GCF_004792065.1 Mesorhizobium sp. M8A.F.Ca.ET.165.01.1.1
CCCATCGGTATCGGCTACAGCCAACAAAGTGAAGCGTCCCTATCTCTCCAGGCTTGGCGTCGTGGGCCGCTGGGTTCAAGAGAAAGGAAAGCCGCGCCGAATTGCCCTCGATATTCAACTCAACATCGGGAGCACTCGACTCGGCGTTCCAGTCGAGGCTCAGGCGCCGGAAAGTCAACTCGCTCATGCATCGATATTGCACGCCGACGCGGCACCTTCCACCCACCGAGCGTGCTGCAGGACCAGTCTTTGCTGTGTTGGGATGTCGCTCAGTCCTTATGGGTTCCCGGCGCCGCCTCCGCCCTGCGCCGCCGGATCGCTTCGGCGACGAACACGCGCGACAGCGCATGGTAGAGCGGCTCGTAGGAGATCAGCCGCGCCGTGCCGTAACCCAGCACCGCCGC
>NZ_SRTH01000087.1:0-404 GCF_004792065.1 Mesorhizobium sp. M8A.F.Ca.ET.165.01.1.1
TCGGCCGTCAGCACCGACGCGCGGTCGCCGAGATGCGCGTTGCCGGGATGGGCGAGCGTGGCATGCGCGAATCCGGCCATTTCCGGCGAGCGTTCGACCAGCACGACCCGCGCCGCCGGACAGCGCGACAGCACCGCGAGCCCCGCGGCGCCCGCGCCGATGACAATCGCACCGTCCAGTATCGCTGGCTCGCCGACCCCCGACGGCAAGACTTTCGCTTCCGCGTCCATTCGTGTCTTTATCGTCGCCATCATGCCTTCAAGTGGCACGACCATGTATCTGACATATGCCGCTCACCGGCCAAAAGGAATAGGCGGCTGTTGCAAAAGCCTCCGGCATTGTGTCGCGCACCCTGAAGGGCCGGCTAATGAACCGGGTCGGCGTGGCGGTGCACCAGCTTGAAC
>NZ_SRTH01000088.1:0-402 GCF_004792065.1 Mesorhizobium sp. M8A.F.Ca.ET.165.01.1.1
AAAACGGTCGTTAGCTCCTTATGTTCCGAGAGGCGATCACTGGGTCTGGCGCGTCTCCATCACCCATGAACCTATGACTTGCGGAACGTTCTGTGAGCAAGGACATGGCTCAGGGCACATGCAAAAAATCGGCTTCCACCCTGCAAGATACCCAGAGGTTTCGGCGCGCGCCGGCGGTTACTTCTTATCGCCGTTTGGATTTGGTGCCGGAGCTTCGCGCACATCTCGCGGCGATGGATCGACATGCTCAAATGATGGTGCTTCCTTGTCGGGACGAGTCACAGGTGGCTTCCTCCGGTCGGGCTGCTTCGGTGGCGCATCTTTGATTTTGGTTGGCATGGAATTTCCTCCCGGATCGCCCCTCCAACTAGGCAATCCTTATTTTTAGTCTTTGTAGGACTT
>NZ_SRTH01000008.1:0-255365 GCF_004792065.1 Mesorhizobium sp. M8A.F.Ca.ET.165.01.1.1
CCCAGCTCATCCACGGTTTAAGCCACCTGAGGGGTGACGGGCTCTCGACCGCCGCCACGGATCAGGCAAGCACCTGGTCCGTGGCACCCTCAACAATGCACGATTCCAAACACACAAGGGGTGTTCCAGCTTGGCGCCAACTTACCCCTCACCCGGATTGCCAACCGATTTGTGAAGGACAAATCCGGGCAATCCGACCTCTCCCGCAAGGGGAGAGCTGCGGCCGCGTTTGCTACTCCACGATGCGATAGATGTTCCACAAGCTGGTGCCCGACACGACATAGGGCTCCATCTCCTTGCCCCATTTGACGTGTGCGTCGATCTTGCCGATCTTGGCGAAAAACGCCTCCAGCTGGGCCAGGCTCTCGACCTGGTGGTGGGATTCGACCGTCGCCTCCCGCGCGCCGATCGAGCCGGTCATGATCTGGAACTGGAGGTCGGCGAGGCCGACCTGCGAACCGATCTCGAGTTCCCATTTTCTGAGCAGTTCGAGCACGGTCTGCTTGTGTCCGAACCTGGCGTCGATCTGCCATCTGGCGCTGAACATGTTGGTTCTCCTCCGAGATTGCGGTTGAGCCCGCGGTTGATCTACTCATCCCAGGCCTGCACGACGGTCTGCCGTGCGATCTGCCCGTTCTTCAGCTCCAGCATTGCCGCGGCGAACACTTTCGTGCCGTCCGGATAGGCGCAGGCCTGGGTGAAGGCGAGGCTGTCGCCGTTGGCGATGGTGGTGTCGACCTTGTGGGTCATCGCCCGGCTGCAGATATCGTCCCAGAACGTCGTGATCGCCGCGCGCCCACGGATTTCGCGTGGCTTGCTCGGCGGGTTGTTGCGGTCGATCACCCGCACCAGCGCATCGTCGGCATAGAAGCTCGACAGCATCTTTCCGTCACGGCCTTCGATCGCCTTTTTTATCGCCGCGCCGTCCACCGTTTGGGTCTTGGTCAGCATTTCATCCTCCATATGCCCATCTACACGATCGGGCGGTTGATGCTTTGAGGTGCGACCCGGCGCTCATCGCCGGGCCGGGGGCTTCACTGCGACTTGGCCTTCACGGCCGCGAACACGTCGTCGGTCTGCTTCTTGAAGGTCGCGAGATCGACCTGGCTGCCGTTGAGGATTGTCGACCAATGACGAACGATTGCCGCTATCGCGATCGTCTCCTTGATCTCCTCGTCGCTGGCGCCGTTGAGCTTGGCGGCTTCGGTGTGGAAATAAATGCAATACTGGCACGGGATCTGCGACGCGACCGCGAGCCCCATCAACTCCTTGGTCTTGCCGTCGAGCGCGGTCTTGGGGTTGAGCTGGACGCCTTTGATCTCGGCCCAGGCGCCGGCGATGGCGACGTCGGGCAGTGTCTTGAACATATCCGGCACCGAGCCGAGCGTCGCCTGGATGTCCTTGTAGGCGGCGGTCGCCGATGCATCCTCGGCTTTTGCGGGAGAGAGCGTTGACAGCGCGCCAATGCCTGCCGCGATCACAAGTAATCTGAGATTCAGCTTTGACTTGGGCATTTCATCCTCCGTTCGCAGCGCCTTCCGGGTGATATCCGCGTGGCCTGCATGGGGGAGATTGATAGCGCTTACATCGGTATGGCCGCTTCGCCCGAAAGCGCCATGGCTCTCATGGCCCGTCCGGGCCAGCGTGCCTGATTGAAAATGCCGCTGCCGCCGCTCGCGATGGCAGGTCGAGCTTGAGCAGTATGTTGGCGACGTGGCGCTTGACCGTGTGCTCGCTCAGCCTGAGTTCAGCGGCGATCGCCGCATTGCTCTTGCCATCGGCGATCAAATTCACGACTTCGCTCTCGCGTGTGGTCAGGCAAGCCGGCTCGGTCGCCCTGGTCTTCGGCCGGCACGCCGGCTCCAGGTGCTGTTCGGACATCGCAAGTACGAGCGCCAGCGGCTCCTCCAACTCGTCGATGTCGACACGCCCGCGATCGACGAAATGAAGTCCCGAGCCGACTGCCAGATCGGCGACCAGCCTCGACGCCAATATCTCGCCGCGCCCTGCGTGAGCAGCGAGTTGTATCGTCACGCGGCCCGTCAATCCTGCTGGGGCCCCACGCGATTCGATCTCGCCGACATGCGCCCCTTGCGCGCTTGCCACCCCGATTTGCTGCGCCGCGTCGCGTAGCGCCGCCGCGCAGCGTAAGGCACGCCCCGGGCCGTCGAAGCGCGAAATCATCATTTCGCCGTGCATGTCCGCGCAGCGCCCGCCATGGCGCGCCACAAGTGTCCGCCATGTTTCGTGGAAATGCTCGCTGCGTTCGCTCCACATCCTGTCGCCCAGCCGTGCAGTGTCGTAGATGCGTGTCACCAGAAGGGCGGCCAGGACGCGCTCGGCTCCTGCCACGGCGCGCTCGCCGGTCAGGAATTCTTCGATCAGGTCGGCCACCCGGTCGACATCGCCGGTCCAGATCGGATGGTCGCGCCCTGGAATCTCGACCAGCCGCGCATTCGGGATTTTCCTGGCCAGGAAGCGGCTGGCGTCTGGATCGACCCGCGCATCGTTGCGGCGATGGATCAGCAGCGTCGGCGCCCTGATCGCCGCCAACACTCCACGTATATCGATTTCCGCATTCATTCGCGCGAGCGCCGCCGCTGCCGTCGGGCTCGCCGACAGCCGCTCGAAACGGGCCCACCACTGGGTAAAATGCGCGTCGTCGACCCGGCCCGGCGCGAAATTCGGCAAGGTGGCACCGGTGCCCCAGGCAGTCTCGGCCGTAACGATGAAGGCGTTGAGGCGTTCCGGCGGCATCACCCATTTGTGGAAATGCGCATAGCCGCCATAGAGCGCCAGGGCCCGCGTCCGCTCCGGATAGGTGGCGGCGAACAGCATCGCCAGCGGCGCTCCCTCGGAAGCGCCGAGCAGTGCGGCACGGCCGCTGCCGACTGCGTCCATCACCGCGCGCACATCATCCATGCGGGTCTCGAGGCTGGGCAGGTGATGGACATCGACGCGGTCCGAGAGACCCGTACCGCGCTTGTCGAACAGGATCAGCCGTGAGAAGGCCGAAAGCCGCCGCAAGAGTCTGGTATAACCTCGTCTTCCCAATGCAGGTCGAGATTGGAAATGAAGCCGGGGACGAAGACGAGGTCAAACGACCCCTGCCCGACCACCTGGTAGGCGATCCGCACCTCGCCGCTAAGGGCGTAACGGGTCTCGATCGGCCTCACGAGGTTGTCCGCCCGGCCTGACGATTTCTGATCGCCAACCATAGCAGAGCCGCGCCGGGTGCGGCAGCCTAAACTTTAGCGACGCGGAATATAAACGGCGCGGCCCGGCGGCTATTTTTGCGAGGCTGCGACGTCGGCCGGGAAGGCCTTGAGGCCGAGCTTGAGATCGGCCTCTGCCGGGGTGATCGGCCGCTTGATCCTGGCCGAGGCGACCACAACCAGTTCGTCGAACCCCTCACCGCCGCTGTCCAGCATCTCGAAGAACTGGCGCCGCATCCTCGGCTCCCAGAACTTGTTGATGTGCTCGGCGACGCCGGCAATGCCTTCCTCGCGTGGCCTGGAGTGGAAAAAGGCGGCGATTTGGTTGGCCATGCGCACCAGCTTTTCTCTGGTGCTCATGATGTGGTCTTCGTCATGCGACATGCTGGGCAACTCCGGAGATCACCTGGTCAGGGTGGGTAAAAACATCGAAATCGTCGCCGCGCACCAACGCCACCAGCGTCATGCCGGCTTCCTGCGCCGTGCGGATGGCAAGTGCGGTGGGCGCGGAAACGGCGATGATGAAGGCAGAACCGATCGCCGCCGTCTTCTGCACCATCTCGACCGAAACACGGCTGGTCACCACGACAGCGCCCGATGCGCCATCGATATTGGCCTTGGCCAGCGCGCCCGCCAGCTTGTCCAGCGCATTGTGGCGACCGACATCCTCGCGCGCCATGACGACGCCCTTGCCGGGCACGTAGAAACCGGCGGCGTGCACGGCCCCCGTCTCGGTATGCAGTGGCTGCACCTTCGACAGCAGCTTGACCGAACGGGTGATGTCTTCGGCCTCAAGCGTAAGCCTTGACGCACCGACCGCATCGACCGAGCGCATTGCTTCCTCGATGGATTCGATGCCGCAGAGCCCGCAGCCGACCGGTCCGGCAAGCCGCCGCCGCCGCGCCTCGAAACGCGTATTGGCCTGGTCCTTCAACCGGATCTGGATGTCGATGCCGGGGCCGTGATCTTCCACTTCGATGGCTTCGATCTCTTCTGGCTCGGCGATGATGCCTTCGGTCAGCGAAAAGCCGAGCGCGAAATCCTCGAAATCGGCTGGGCTCGCCATCATCACCGCATGCGTGGTGCCGGCAAAGGAGAACGCCACCGGCGTTTCTTCAGGCACCATGCGGTTGGCCGCGGCCGTGCCGCTGGCGCGATGCGCCAGCCGCGAAATTTGCGTTGTCGCTTTGCGGCGCGCGGCCAAGACTACTCCGCCGCCTGCAGCGGAGCGATACGGCGGCTCTGCTTGGCCTGTTCGTCATAGTCGCGCTGCCATTCGGACGGGCCGTTGGACGCGCCGACCTGCACCGCCGTCACCTTGTACTCCGGGCAGTTGGTCGCCCAGTCGGAAAAGTCGGTCGTGATGACGTTGGCCTGTGTGTCGGGATGGTGGAAGGTGGTGTAGACCACGCCCGGCGACACCCGGTCGGTGATCAGCGCGCGCAGCGTCGTCTCGCCCGAACGGCTGGTCAGCCGCACCCAGTCGCCATCGCGCAGGCCACGATTTTCTGCGTCGTGCGGATGGATTTCCAGCCGATCCTCGGAGTGCCACATCACGTTTTCGGTGCGCCGTGTCTGCGCGCCGACATTGTACTGGCTGAGGATACGGCCGGTGGTCAGCAGCAGCGGGAAGCGCGGTCCGGTTCTTTCGTCCGTCGCCACATATTCGGTCCGGATGAACTTGCCCTTGCCGCGCACGAAGCCGTCGACATGCATGATCGGCGTGCCGAGCGGCGCCTTGTCATTGCAGGGCCATTGCACGGAGCCGACGCGGTCGAGCAGGTCGAAGGAGACATTGGCGAAGCTTGGCGTCGTCTTGGCGATCTCGTCCATGATTTCGGCCGGATGCGTATAGTTCCAGTCGAGACCGATGGCGCGGGCGAGCTCCTGCGTCGCCTCCCAATCGGCGTAGCGCGCCTTCGGCTCCAGCACCTTGCGCACCATGTTGATGCGGCGCTCGGCATTGGTGAAGGTGCCGTCCTTCTCGAGGAAGGTCGAGCCGGGCAGGAAGACGTGCGCGTAGTTCGCCGTCTCGTTGAGGAAGAGGTCGTGCACGACCACGCATTCCATGGCGGCAAGGCCGGCGGCGACATGCTTGGTGTCGGGATCGGACTGCAAAATGTCCTCGCCCTGGATGTAAATGCCCTTGAAGGAGCCGTCGACGGCGGCATCCAGCATGTTGGGGATGCGCAGGCCGGGTTCGTCGTCCAGCTTCACGCCCCACAGGCTCTCATAGATGTCGCGCACCGCGTCGCCCGAAATGTGCCGGTAGCCCGGCAGCTCATGCGGGAACGAGCCCATGTCGCACGAGCCCTGCACGTTGTTCTGGCCGCGCAGCGGGTTCACGCCGACGCCCGGGCGGCCGATATTGCCGGTGGCCATTGCGAGGTTGGCGATCGCCATCACCGTGGTCGAGCCCTGGCTGTGCTCGGTGACGCCGAGGCCGTAATAGATCGCGCCATTGCCGCCCTTGGCGTAGAGGCGCGCGGCGCCGCGGATCAGCTCGGGATCGACGCCGGACAGCTTGCCCACGGTTTCGGGGCTGTTTTCCGGCAGGGCGACGAAGGATGCCCAGTCCTGGAATTCCGTCCAGTCGCAGCGCTCGCGGATGAAGGCTTCGTCGAAAAGGCCCTCGGTGACGATGACATGCGCCAGCGACGTCAGCACGGCGACATTGGTGCCGGGCTTCAGCGGCAAATGGTAGTCGGCTTCGACATGCGCCGACTTGACCATCTCGGTGCGGCGCGGATCGAGCACGATCAGCTTGGCGCCCTGGCGCAGCCGCTTCTTCAGCCGCGAGGCGAACACCGGATGCGCGGAAGCCGGATTGGCGCCGATGATGACGGCGACGTCGGTGAATTCGACGGAATCGAAGTCCTGCGTGCCGGCCGAGGTGCCGTAGGTCTGGCCGAGGCCGTAACCGGTCGGCGAATGGCAGACGCGCGCGCAGGTGTCGACATTGTTGTTGCGGAAGCCCTGCCGCACCAGTTTCTGGACGAGATAGGTCTCCTCATTCGTGCAGCGCGAGGAGGTGATGCCGCCGATCGCGGTGCGGCCGTACTGGTACTGGATGCGGCGGAATTCCTTGGCCGTATGGGCGATCGCCTCTTCCCAGCTCACTTCGCGCCAGGGATCGCTGACCTTTTCGCGGATCATCGGCGACAGGATGCGGTCCTTGTGCGTGGCGTAGCCATAGGCGAAGCGGCCCTTGACGCAGGAATGGCCGTGGTTCGCCATGCCTTCCTTGTAGGGCATCATGCGGATGACTTCGTCGCCCTTCACTTCGGCCTTGAACGAGCAGCCGACGCCGCAATAGGCGCAGGTGGTGACGGCGGAGCGCTCCGGCAGGCCCTTTTCGAGCACGGTCTTCTCGCGCAGCGCATCGGTCGGGCAGGCCTGCACGCAGGCGCCGCAGGACACGCATTCGGAAGCGATGAAGTCCTCGTGCATCCCGGCGACCATGCGCGATTCGAAGCCGCGGCCCTCGATGGTCAGCGCGAAAGTGCCTTGCACCTCTTCGCAGGCGCGCACGCAGCGCGAGCAGACGATGCACTGCGCCGGATCATAGGTGAAATAAGGGTTGGATTCGTCGCGGGCGATGTAGTCGACCGCAAGCGAGCCATGGCCCGGCGCGACGCCGTTTTCTTCCTTGACGTGGTTGCGGCCCTCGACGCCGTAGCGGTTTTCGGTCAGGCCGACGGACTTCGCCACCACATCGAACTCGCTGGCGCCGGTTCCGGCCTTCTCGTTCCAGCCGGTAGGATGGTCGGAGACATAGAGTTCCATGACGCCGCGGCGGATGGCGTCGAGCCTGTCCGACTGCGTGCGCACCACCATGCCTTCGCCGACCGGCGTCGTGCAGGAGGCCGGCGTGCCGCCGCGCCCTTCGATCTCGACGAGGCAGACGCGGCAGGAACCGAAGGAGTCCAGCATGTCGGTGGCGCAGAGTTTCGGGATTTCGACCCCGCCTTCCATCGCCGCACGCATGATCGACGTGCCTTCCGGCACGCTGATGCTGCGGCCATCGACGGTCAGCGTGACCTGTTTCTCAGCCTTCGATTGCGGCGTTCCGTAATCGAGTTCTTCGATGAGCGTCGGGAAGTCGGCCTTGATGTTCATCTGCCAGCTCCTATTCAGCAGCCACGCGCGCCGGCGCGGGCTTGAAATCCTCGGGGAAATGCGTGATCGAGCTCATCACCGGGTAGGGCGTGAAGCCGCCCAGCGCGCAGAGTGACCCGAACTTCATCGTGTTGCAGAGGTCGGTGACCAGAGCGAGGTTCTTCTCCGGCTCGATGCCGGCGGCGAGCCTGTCGATGGTTTCCACGCCTCGCGTCGAGCCGATGCGGCAAGGCGTGCACTTGCCGCAGCTTTCGATGGCGCAGAATTCCATGGCGAAGCGTGCCTGCTTCAGCATGTCGGCGGTATCGTCGAAAATCGTGATACCGGCGTGGCCGATCAGTCCATCGCGCTTGGCGAATTCTTCGTAGTCGAACGGCGTGTCGAACAGCGCGCGCGGGAAGTAGGCGCCGAGCGGGCCGCCAACCTGCACCGCCTTGACCGGACGTCCGGTGGACGTGCCGCCGCCGATATCGTCGACGATCTCGCCCAGCGTAAGGCCGAAAGCGGTTTCGAACAGGCCGCCTTGCTTGACGTTGCCGGCGATCTGCATCGGGATCGTGCCGCGCGAGCGGCCCATGCCGAAATCCTTGTAGAAGGCGGCGCCCTTGTCCATGATGATAGGTACGGAAGCCAGCGAGATGACGTTGTTGATCACCGTCGGCTTGCCGAACAAGCCTTGGATCGCGGGCAGCGGCGGCTTGGCACGCACCACCCCGCGCTTGCCCTCCAGGCTGTTGAGCAACGAGGTTTCCTCGCCGCAGACATAGGCGCCGGCGCCGACGCGGATTTCCATGTCGAAGGCATTGGGCGAACCCAGCACATTGACGCCGAGCACGCCGTGCTTGCGGGCAATCTCGACGGCCTTGTTCATTGTTGCCACCGCATGCGGATATTCCGAGCGGATGTAGACAAAGCCCTTGGTCGCGCCGGTGGCGATGCCGGCAATCGCCATGCCTTCGATCAGCACGAAGGGGTCGCCCTCCATGATCATGCGGTCGGCGAAGGTGGCGCTGTCGCCCTCGTCGGCGTTGCAGACGATGTATTTGCGCTCCGATGTCGTATCGAGCACCGTCTTCCACTTGATGCCGGTCGGGAAGCCGGCGCCGCCACGGCCGCGCAGTCCGGAGTCGGTCACTTGGCTGACGATGTCGGCGGGCGCCATGGCCACTGCATTCTGCAGGCCTTTCAATCCGCCGAGCGATTTGTAGGCATCGAGCGACAACGGGTCGTTGATGCCACAGCGCGCGAAGGTCAGCCGTGTCTGCTTGGCGAGGAACGGGATCTTGTCGGGCGCGCCGAGCCAGCGCTTGTGATGTCCGCCCTTGAGGAAGCCGCTGTCGAACAGGCTCTTCACGTCAGACGGCTTCACCGGCCCGTAGGCGACACGGCCATTGGCTGTCGCCACTTCGACCATCGGTTCGAGGAAATAGGCGCCACGCGAGCCGTTGCGCACGATCTTGGCCTCGATGCCGCGTTCGGCGAGTTCATTTGCGATCGCCTTGGCGACCTTTTCCGCGCCCAGCGCCAGCGCGCCGGAATCGCCGGGAATATAGATGCGGGGGGTCATGAGCGCACCTCGGCTACGATCTCGTCGATCTTTTCGTCATCGAGCCGTCCGATCACCTCGCCGTCCAGCATCGCCGACGGCGAACAGGCGCACAGTCCGAGACAATAGACCGGCTCGAGCGTAACCGATCCGTCACGCGTGGTCTCGTGGAAATCGATACCGAGCAACTGCTTGATCCTGGCTGCGACCGCGTCCGAACCCATCGACTGGCAGGCTTCCGCCTGGCAGAGCTTGAGCACGTGCCGGCCGGCCGGGCGGGCGCGGAAGTCGTGATAGAAGGTGACGACGCCGTGCACCTCGGCCCTGGACAGGTTCAGCCCATCGGCAATCACGGGCACGGCGTCGTGCGGTACGTGGCCGAACTCTTCCTGAATGCCGTGGAGGATCGGCAGCAACGGACCCTCGAGGTCCTTCAACTCCTGGATAATCGCCGCAGTGCGTGACGCGATCTCGGTACTTGCAGGCTGCATCGTCATGCAGCGCCCTCCCTGGTCGATAGCTTTTAGCGCTAAGTCTTTACAAAATCAGAGGAAACCCGCGAAATCAATAAAGCGGTTTCGTTGCTCGATAGAAAATCTCTATCGATGGGCTTCAGCTAGCATTGTCTAGCCTAGCGGTGCGCCCGGAAATCGTCTGCCAGCGCCATCGCCTCGTCCAGCAGCGCCTGGACCAGCGGCGTGTGCGGCTCACGCGGTGCGGCGACCAGCCCGACCGTGTGGCTGGCATCGGGCTCGACGATCGGAATGGCCCGGATCGGTTCGGAAAAACCGAATGTTTCCGCAAGGTTGAGCGGCATGATCGATGACCATTTGCCGGTTCGGATGTGCGAAAACAGCACGATCATCGAATTCGATTCCAGCGTCGGCCGCACCTGCACGCCGGCTTCGGCCAGGTGCTGGTCGATGATGCGGCGGTTCTGCATGTCCGGCGTCAACAGGCAAAGCGGCAGCTGGCTGATCTCGGCCCATGTCACTTTGTCGCGGTCGGAATAGGGATTGCCGATTGCGGTGATCAATTGGTAGCGCTCGTCATAGAGCGGCACGCTGGTCACCCGTCCCAGCGGTTCGTTGTCGAGATAGGTGATGCCGGCATCGACATCGAAATTGCCGAGCAGCGAAAGCACTTCGATCGAGGTTCGCGACAGCACCGAAAAGGTGACACCCGGGTGCTTGTCTCGAAAGGGCGTCGTCAATCTGGCCACCATGGCCAATGCTGTCGGGATGGCGGCAATACGGATGCGGCCGGAAAGGCCGTGGCGCGCCGCCCGCATCTCCTCGCGCATGGTCCTGGAGTCACCGACGATGCGGCGCGCCCACACCAGCACCTGCTTGCCCTCCGGCGTCAGGCCCTGAAAGCGCGAGCCGCGCAGGACGAGCATGACGCCGAGCTGGCCTTCCAGTTGCTTGATGCCGGCCGACAGCGTCGGCTGGGTGACGCCGCACACTTCCGCGGCCCGGCCGAAATGCTCTTCCCTGGCCAGCGCGATGAAGAATTCCAGCTTGTCGATCATTGGCGGAGGCTATCCGGCGCGGCGGCGGCGCGCCAGATGGTGCCGTGCCCAATCATCCAATGCATGTCGCCCAAAAGTGACTTCGGTTTTGGGGTGACGGCATGCATAGGAAAACTCTCGCGCCGCGCTGCCCGATCCCGAGATTTACCGGTCCACGAGATTGAGGATATTGCCGTCCGGATCCTTGAACCATGCGACTTTCATGCCGCCGCCGACATGGAGGTCACCCTCCATCGTCAGGCTGGGCATCTCGTAATGCTCGAAGGTGACACCCTTTGACCTGAGGGCGTTGACGACATCGGCGATTTTGTCGCCGACCATCCAGGTCACCGCAGTCGCCTTGTTGGTCCCCGCGAATTTGGAACGATAGACATTGATGGTGGTGTCGCCGCTTTTGTACACGATCAATTCGCCGCCCTCATCGTGCACCTGTTTCGGGCCGAGCGTCCCCTCATAGAAAGCCTTTGCCTTGGCAAGGTCCCTGACCGCGAGATTGGCTGTTGCGTTGCTGTTTTCAAGCATGATCGTCTCCTTTCCTGGTTGTTCCCTCCTCATTGAACTGCGTCGAACGTGCCATTTCTGAAGTAGGGCCGCCCAGCCGCTTGACGAGCGTCAAGGACATGCGCCCTTGCGCAAGTTGTGCCTTCAAACGGCGCCGATCCACATCTTTCAGCCGGTTTACTGTTTCCTGCGGCCGCGTGCGACGCTATGTGGATGCAACTGGTGCGCAGGGAGGGACGAACATGCTGGGCTGGTTCCGCAAGCTGTTGCCGCGCGAGGATCGCTTCTTCGACCTGTTCGAACAGCATTCCCGTACCGTGGTCGCCGGCGCCGAGGCACTCCAGTTGCTTCTCCAGGGCAAGGATATCGAACGCAGGTGCCAGGAGATCATCGATCTCGAAAACGAGGCGGACGACATAACCGCGCAGGTGCTGCTTGCGGTGAGGCGGTCTTTCATCACGCCTTTCGACCGCGGCGACATCAAGGATCTGATCCAATCGATGGATGACGCCATCGACACGATGCACAAGACCGTCAAGACGGTGCGGCTGTTCGAAAAGCGCGAATTCGATCCGCTGATGCAGGAAATGGGCGGCGTCATCGTCGACACCGCCAAGCTGGTCGCGGAGGCGATCCCGCTGCTCGCCAAGGTCGGCGCCAACAGCACACGCCTCAATGAACTCGCCGAGGAGGTCATGCGTGCCGAGGGCCGGGCAGACGACCTGCATGAGCAGGGTTTGAAGGATTTGTTCAAGCGCCACAATGGCGGTGATGCGATGGCCTATCTGATCGGCTCGGAAATCTATGGCCAGCTCGAGAAGGTGGTCGACCGTTTCGAGGACGTCGCCAACGAGATCAGCGGCATCGTCATCGAGAACGTCTAGCGATGGAAGCGACCATCGCCTTTCCCCTGCTCGTCGGCCTCGTCGCCGTGGCGCTGTTCTTCGATTTTCTCAATGGCCTGCACGACGCGGCCAACTCCATCGCCACCATCGTCTCCACGCGGGTGCTGCGGCCGCATTATGCGGTGCTGTGGGCGGCCTTCTTCAATTTCATCGCTTTCCTGTTCTTCGGCCTTCATGTCGCCGAGACCGTCGGCAAGGGCATCGTCGACGTCAGTGTCGTCACCCCGGCGGTGATCTTCTCGGCGCTGGTCGGCGCTATTGTCTGGAACATCGTCACCTGGATCGCCGGTATTCCGTCGAGCAGCTCGCACGCGCTGATCGGCGGGCTGGTTGGGGCCGGGGTCGCAAAGGCGGGCTTCGGCGCCATCGTCTGGTCGGGCCTGGGCAAGACGGTCGCCGCGATCGTGCTGTCGCCGGCAACCGGTTTCGTCCTGGCGCTTCTCCTGGTCCTGGTGGTTTCATGGCTGTTCGTGCGACAGACGCCATTCGCTGTCGACAGCACGTTTCGCGTCCTGCAGTTCTTTTCGGCCTCGCTCTATTCGCTCGGCCATGGCGGCAACGACGCCCAGAAAACCATGGGCATCATCGCCGTGCTGCTCTATTCGCAAGGCATGCTCGGCACCTCGTTCTATGTACCGCTGTGGGTCGTCCTCACCTGCCAGTCGGCGCTGGCGCTGGGCACGCTTTTGGGCGGCTGGCGCATCGTCCACACAATGGGCTCGAAGATCACGCGCCTCAATCCGATGCAGGGTTTCTGCGCCGAGACCGGCGGCGCGATCACCCTGTTCGCAGCCACCTGGCTCGGCGTCCCGGTCTCGACCACGCACACGATCACCGGTGCCATCATCGGTGTCGGCGCGGCTCGGCGTATCTCGGCCGTCCGCTGGGGCATCGCCGGCAACATCGTTGTCGCCTGGGTCGTCACCTTGCCGGCGACGGCGGCGATTTCCGCTCTCACCTACCTGGCGCTCAGCCTGGCCCGGTGATGTCGCGGCGTGGCGCTTGGAGCCGTCCGCGTTCTGCACTATGTGAGCTGCAGCCGAACGCCAGGGAATAACCGCCATGTCCATTACCAAGGAAATCGTCACCGAGCGCCTGAAGACGGTGAACGGGCCGGATTTCACCGGCAACATCGTCGACCTCGGCATGGTTTCCGAGATTTTCATTGCCGATTCGAAAGTGTTCTTCTCGATCACCGTTCCCGCCGCGCGCGCCCCGGAGATGGAGCCGTTGCGCGCCGCCGCCGAGCGGGTGGTGAAGGCCATTCCCGGCGTTGCCGGCGCGGTCGTCGCGCTGACGGCTGAAAAGAAAGGCGGCGGCATGGAGGCGCCGGTTCCATCGCGCCCCGCACCCAGGCCGGCACCGCCCGCCGCCGCACCGCGCGCGGCTCCGCATGCTCCTGCTTCGCAGAGCCACGGCAAGCGCGGTGTGCCCGGCATCGAGGCGATCATCGCGGTCGCGTCCGGCAAGGGCGGCGTCGGCAAGTCGACGACGGCCGTCAATCTGGCGCTCGGACTTGCCGCCAATGGCTTGCGGGTCGGCGTGCTCGATGCCGACATCTATGGGCCTTCGATGCCCAGGCTGCTCAACATCCATGGCCGGCCGCAGACGGTCGACGGCAAGATTCTGAAGCCCATGGAGAACTATGGCCTCAAGGTGATGTCGATGGGTTTCCTTGTCGATGAGGAGACGCCGATGATCTGGCGCGGGCCGATGGTGATGTCGGCGCTGACGCAGATGCTGCGCGAGGTCGAATGGGGGCGGCTCGACGTGCTCGTCGTCGACATGCCGCCCGGCACCGGCGACGCCCAGCTCACCATGGCCCAGCAGGTGCCGCTGGCCGGCGCCGTCATCGTCTCGACGCCGCAGGACCTGGCGCTGATCGATGCCCGCAAGGGTCTCAATATGTTCAAAAAAGTCGATGTGCCGCTGCTCGGCATCGTCGAGAACATGAGCTACTTCCTCGCCCCGGATACCGGCAAGCGCTACGATATTTTCGGCCATGGCGGCGCACGCCGCGAGGCAGAGAGGCTGGGCGTCACCTTCCTCGGCGAGGTGCCGCTGGAAATGGGCATTCGCGAGAGCTCGGACGCCGGCACGCCGGTGGTCGTCTCCAAGCCCGAGGGCGCCGAGGCGAAAATCTATCGCGGTATCGCTTCCAAGGTCTGGGACAGGGTCAACGAGGAACGCGGCGCGGCGGAAGCGGCTGTGCCGAGCATCGTGTTTGAGTGACCCTCAAGGGGAGGGATCAGCCGCCGACTTTCTCGCCGAATGCCGAAAAGAACTGTCCGGCCAGTTTCTTCGAGGTCGATTCGATCAGCCGGCTGCCGAGCTGCGCGATCTTGCCGCCGACTTCTGCCTTGGCTGCATATTTGAGGACCGTCGCGTCCGGCCCGTCGGCGGTCAGCGTGACGTCGGCGCCGCCCTTGGCGAAGCCGGCAATGCCGCCCTTGCCTTCGCCCTGGATGGTATAGGCATGCGGCGGCTTGAGATTCTTCAGCGTCACTTCGCCGTTGAAGGTCGCCTTGATCGGCCCGATCTTCAGCACCACCGTTGCCGCCATCTCGGTCGCCGATTTCATTTCCAGGCTCTGGCAGCCCGGAATGGCGTCCTTCAGGACGGCCGGGTCATTCAGCGCTTCCCACACTTTCTGCACGGGTGCGGCGATACGTTCCTCGCCTTCGATCACCAAAGCCATCAAAACCTCCCCGATCGCCGATGTCGGATTGGTCGTAGCGCGCGGCTCGATAGCTGTCTATCGCACCAAAGTCCGGATTCAGATCACGCGTGCCCCTTGCCTGCATCCGCGCGTTGTCATATCGATTTGTCATACAAATACGGAGACCATGATGGCTGGCGCCCCTACGAAAAAGAAAAAGTTCCGCTCGCAGGAGTGGTTCGACAATCCCGACAATCCGGGAATGACGGCGCTTTATCTCGAGCGCTACCTTAATTACGGGCTGACACGCGCCGAGCTGATGTCGGGCAAACCGCTGATCGGCATCGCCCAGACCGGCTCTGATCTTTCGCCTTGCAACCGGCACCACATCGAGCTCGCCAAGCGCGTGCGCGAAGGCATCGTCTCGATGGGGGGCATTCCTTTCGAATTCCCCTGTCACCCGATCCAGGAGACCGGCAAGCGGCCGACTGCCGCCCTTGACCGCAACCTCGCCTATCTCAGCCTTGTCGAAGTGCTCTATGGCTACCCGCTGGACGGCGTCGTGCTGACCATCGGCTGCGACAAGACCACGCCTGCCTTGCTGATGGCGGCGGCCACCGTCAACATCCCGGCCATCGCGCTGTCGGTCGGCCCGATGCTCAATGGCTGGCACAAGGGCAAGCGCACCGGCTCGGGCACTATCGTCTGGGAATCGCGCCAGCGCCTGTCGGCCGGCGAGATCGACTATGACGAGTTCATGGACATCGTTGCCTCTTCGGCGCCGTCCACGGGCTACTGCAACACGATGGGCACCGCCACCACGATGAATTCGCTGGCCGAGGCGCTCGGCATGCAACTGCCGGGTTCTGCCGCCATCCCGGCGCCGTACCGCGAGCGCGGCCAGATCGCCTATGAGACCGGGAAGCGCATCGTCGACATGGTGCACGAAGACCTGAAACCGTCCGACATCATGACCCGCGCGGCCTTCGAAAACGCCATCGTCGTCAATTCGGCGATCGGCGGTTCCACCAACGCGCCGATCCATCTCAACGCGATCGCCCGCCATCTCGGCGTGCCGCTCGACAATGACGACTGGCAGAAGGTCGGCCTCAAGGTGCCGCTCATCGTCAACCTGCAGCCATCGGGTGAATATCTCGGCGAAGACTATCATCACGCCGGTGGCGTGCCTGCCGTGGTGGCCGAGCTGATGAAGGCCGGAATGCTGCCGCACCCCGATGCCCTGACCGTCAACGGCAAGTCGATCGGCGACAACTGCAAGGGGGTCGCCAACGAGAACACCGATGTCATCCGCACCGTGGCCGAGCCGCTGAAGGCCAATGCCGGCTTCATCAACTTCAAGGGCAACCTGTTCGATTCGGCGATCATGAAGATGAGCGGCATCTCGCCCGAATTCCGCGAGCGCTATCTGTCGAACCCGAACGACCCGGAAGCCTTCGAGGGCAACGCCATGGTCTTCGATGGGCCGGAGGATTACCACGCCCGCATCGACGACCCGGCGCAAGGCATAGACGAGCACACCATCCTGTTCATGCGCGGCGCTGGCCCCGTCGGCTATCCCGGCGGCGCCGAGGTCGTCAACATGCAGCCGCCGGCCTACCTCATCAAGAAGGGTATCCACGCGCTGGCCTGCATCGGCGACGGCCGCCAGTCCGGGACGTCGGGCTCGCCGTCGATCCTGAATGCCTCGCCGGAAGCCGCGGTCGGCGGCGGTCTGGCGTTGCTCAAATCCGGCGACCGTGTCCGCATCGACCTGAGGAAAGGCACCGCGAACATCCTCGTCAGCGACGACGAGATGACGCGGCGGCGCGCCGAGCTGCAGAAAGATGGCGGCTACCATTATCCCCAGCACCAGACGCCATGGCAGGAGATCCAGCGCGGCATGGTCGACCAGTTCTCGGCCGGCATGGTGCTGAAGTCGGCTGTGAAATACCAGGATGTCGCCCATACCATGGGCGTGCCTCGCGACAATCACTGATTATTCCACGGAATAGTCGTCGATTATTCCTGGCTGGTCACGGATGATGGATGGACGAGGACCGGCGGCCTGATCGATCAGGCCGCCGCTCTGACGGCGTAGCCGCGGATGCTGCGTCCTTGACAAGACCGCCCAACAATTCCAACATCATCGCAAGGGGTGCACCGCGACCACCCCGTGAGGCGTCAGCCCAATGTTCGCGTCCAAGCTTCTCTTTTCAGGAGGTGGACGCCATGCCGTCAACAACCGAAATTACCGTACAGCAACTATCCCGTCTGGTTGGTCTGCCGGGCGCGCCTGTAATCGTCGATGTCCGCATCGATGACGACTACGAAGCCGATCCGCGCCTGCTGCCGGCTTCGCACCGGCGCAACTTCAAGACCGTCTCGGCCTGGGCAAACGACTTTGCCGGCAGCCAGGTGGCTGTGGTCTGCCAGAAGGGGCAAAAGCTTTCGCAAGGCGTGGCCGCCTGGCTGCGGCACCAGGGCGTTGCCGCCGAATCCCTCGAAGGCGGTTTCGAGGCCTGGCGCGATGTCGGCGGCCTTCTGGTCCGCGCCGGCAAGATACCGTCCCGCGATGAAAAAGGCCGCACCGTCTGGGTGACGCGGGCTCGCCCCAAGGTCGATCGCATCGCCTGCCCCTGGCTGATCCGGCGCTTCGTCGATCCGCATGCGGTCTTCCTCTTTGTCGAGGCGGCCGAAGTGCCTGCTGTGGCGGACCGCTTTCAGGCCGTGCCCTTCGACATCGACAATGTGTTCTGGAGCCATCGCGGCGAACGCTGCACCTTCGACACGATGATCGAGGAGTTCGGGCTGGAATCCCAGGCACTCGATCGCCTTGCCACGATCGTGCGCGCGGCCGACACCGCCAGGCTCGATCTCGTTCCCCAAGCCGCCGGATTCCTTGCCGCCTCGCTTGGCCTGTCACGCATGTTCCGCGACGATCTGGAACAGCTGGAGGCGGGGATGCTTCTCTATGACGCGTTCTTCCGCTGGTGCCGCGACGCCACCGAGGAGACGCACAACTGGCCGAGCGGGGCGAAGCCGACATGAGCAGCCTCATGTCCCCGAAAAATGCCGACATCGTCGAGGCACCGGCGGTCCCGAGCTTCCGTGAAGCCACGAAACTCTGGGCGAAGATCGGATTGCTGAGCTTCGGCGGGCCGGCGGGGCAGATCGCGCTCATGCACAAGGAATTGGTCGAGGACCGGCGCTGGATCGGCGAGCAGCGTTTCCTGCACGCCTTGAACTACTGCATGCTGCTGCCCGGTCCCGAGGCCCAGCAACTTGCCATCTACATCGGCTGGCTGCTGCACAGGACGGTCGGCGGTCTCGTCGCCGGCATCCTGTTCGTGGTGCCGGGCGCACTCGTCATGCTCACCTTGAGCATCCTCTATGCGCTCTACGGCGATGTCCCGCTGGTCGAGTCTCTGTTCTTCGGGGTGAAGGCCGCCGTACTCGCGGTGGTGGTCGAGGCGGTGATCCGCATCGGCCGCCGCGCCTTGAAGAACCGGGTGATGGTGGCGATCGCGCTTTGCGCTTTTCTCGGCATCTATGTGCTCAGCATTCCGTTCCCGCTCATTGTCCTGATTGCGGGAATGGTGGGATGGGCGGGAAACCGCGTCGCGCCAGCCCTGTTTTCCGGTGCGGCGCACGGCAAGAACGATGCTCCCGACATCAAGGGCGCGGTCGACTTGATGTTCGAGCGCGGCGAACTGGCCCATGCCAGCCCGACAAGATGGCATGCGCCGCGCATCATCGCGATCTGGCTGCCGATCTGGCTCGGGCCCGTTCTGTTGCTCTGGGCGCTCACCGGGACAAACAGCGTATGGACGCAGATAGGCGGCTTCTTCAGCCTGATGGCGGTCGTCACCTTCGGCGGCGCCTACGCGGTTCTTGCCTATGTCGCACAGGCGGCCGTCGAATCCTTCGGCTGGCTGGCGCCCGGCGAGATGGTCGACGGCCTCGGGCTTGCCGAGACCACGCCGGGGCCGCTCATTCTGGTGTTGCAGTTTGTCGGCTTCATCGCAGCCTTTCGCCACTCCGGCTCGCTGGGCCCGTTGCTTGGCGGATCGCTTGGAGCGCTGCTGACCTTATGGGTTACGTTCACGCCCTGCTTCTTCTGGATATTCCTCGGCGCGCCCTACATCGAGGCCCTGCGCGGCAACAAGGCCCTGTCGGCAGCGCTCGGCGCCATCACCGCCGCCGTGGTCGGCGTCATCCTGAACCTGGCTCTATGGTTTGCCTTGCACGTTATCTTCCACGAAGTGCGCAAGCTGGGCCTTGGCATGAACGTGCCGGTGCCGTCGTCGATAGACTGGCGCGCCGCACTGCTGTCCTGCGCCGCCATGATTGCCATCCTCAGGCTGAAGGTCGGCATGCTGCCGACACTTGCCGGGTCGGCCCTGGCCGGCGTCTTGCTGCTGGCGGTGAGCGGATAGACGCCGGTCACTATCTTTGTATTCCGCCGGCCAACCACCTAACTGGTGGGAAAACGGATTGGACACTCATGGCGCAACGACGCTCTTCCCTTGGCTTTCTCGGCATGTTCGGCCGCTCGGGTGATCTGCGGCAGCTCGATGCGGCCTTGCGCGGTGCCGACCTGCATCCGGCCCTGGTCCCGGAGGGCGTAAAACTCACCATCGTCAATCTGATGAAGGACCACTGGCCCGAGGAACCGCCGCCGCGGGCCTATCCGCGGGTGGCTACCCTGTTCAGCTACTGCATTGCCGGACCGGAAACCTTCGAGCGTGCGCAAGGTCCGCAACAGCGGCTCGACGCGGAGCGCCGGATCGAGGCGGCTCTCGAAACCGGCGACGGCCTCGATGCCCAGATCGTGCTGATGGCGCTGCACGCCAAGCTGATCAACGCCGAAGTCGTCGAACGCTACGGGCTGGCAGCCGAGTAGACTGTTTGACGAGGAGCGGCTACCCGCCCATGCCGCCGCGCGGCAGCTTGATCATGTCGCCGAAGCGGGCGCGTAATTTGTCGTCGAGCAGCTTCGGCACGTGGCGCGGAAAGCGCTCGGCAAGGATGCGTTTCTTCTCGATGATCGCCCGTTGCAAGATGTCGGGCCGGCCCTTCTCATTCCATTCCTTCGGCGAAAACCGGTCGCCAACGGCCGGATAGAAATATTCCGTCTGCATCAGCCGTAGCGTCTGCTCGTTTCCGAGATAGTGCCCCGGGCCTTTCAGGCAGACATCGGCGATGGTGGCGATCGACAGCGCTTCGTCGGTCACCTCGATGCCGCGCACGCAGCGCAGGCAATGACCGAGCATGTCATTGTCGATGATCAGGCTTTCCAGGCAGAAGCCGAGCAGCGAGGCATGCATGCCGGCCGATTCGTAAACAAGGTTGAGTCCGGCAAGGCCGGCCATCACGTCGGTGATGCCCTTTTCGTAGCCGGACTGGATGTCGGGCAGTTTCGAATCCGTCATGC
Source organism: Mesorhizobium sp. M8A.F.Ca.ET.165.01.1.1 (assembly GCF_004792065.1). Lineage (NCBI taxonomy): Bacteria > Pseudomonadati > Pseudomonadota > Alphaproteobacteria > Hyphomicrobiales > Phyllobacteriaceae > Mesorhizobium > Mesorhizobium sp. M8A.F.Ca.ET.165.01.1.1. Next base: position 19,911 of record NZ_SRTH01000008.1, read on the forward strand.
CGGCGGCCGAACCGCCCGGCAAATCGTAGAATTGCGCCATCTGGGCGCAGGCGGCGGTCAGCACCGCCTGCTCGGCAGAGCCGCCCGACATGGCGCCCGTGCGCAGGTCCGATACGAACGGCCAGGTGCCGAAGATCGCCGGATGCCCTGGCTTGATGGCGTTGACATAGACCAGACCGGCCAGCACTTCGGCCACCGCTTGCACCACCGCGCCGGCAATCGCCGCGGGTGCCGTGGCTCCGGCCTGTCCCGCCGACAGCAGCAGGATCGGAATGCCGCCCTCGACGCAGGCTTCGAGCACGCCGCAGGCGTCCTCGGCGAATTTCATCGGCGGCACGACGAAGCAGTTCGAGTTCGACACGAACGGCCTGGCACGGAAATTCTCCTCGCCGCCGGCAATCGCGTAGAGCATCTCCAGCGCCGGCTGCACGTTCTCGCGCACCGTGAACGAGGTGCCGACATGCTTGGACGTGCCCATCACGCAGGCGTAGAGCGTGTTGAAGTCCATTTCGAGCGGATCGGGAATGTCGCGCGGCACCATTGGCCGCTGGAAGAAATGAATGTTGTCGAGCCCTTCGACGATGCGGGCCGCGTCATAGATGTCCTGCAGCAGCGACTCACGGTATTCGCGCTTCTCGACATCGACCAGATGCACGGCGGCCCCCGCCGTGCCGTAATGCACGCGCTTGCCCTGGATCATCATGTCGTGTTTGGGATCCTGGCCGTGCAAGGTGAAATTCCGTGCCGCCTTCTTGATCGTCTCGAGTACCAGCGCGCGCGGGAACCGGATGCGGCCGTCATCGCCATAGGTGGCGCCGGCCCGGGTCAGCGCCTCGATGCAGGAGGGGATGGCGTTGGCGAAGCCGACGGTCTCCAGAAGCGTCAGCACCGCTTCGTGGATGCGCTCGCGATCATTGCCCTTGAGTGGTCCGTAGCTGCCGCCCTCAAGGCCGGCACGCACCGGTTTGATGTCGTCGGCGAGCGGCGCTGCCCGCATCGCGCGACGCGCTTCGCGCCCGCCGGAGCGGCGGGAACGTTGATCCGCCGCGTCCTGCTTTTCAAGAACCACTGACATGGAAAACACTCCACCTTTCCTGAGAAACAGCGCGGCGGTTGGTCCACCATCGGCTGCTTCTTCCCCTTTGTGCCACGACTATGCCGCCGGCATTGGCACAGCCTATGAGCCAGCGGTTCCAGTCGAGTATGCCAGAGGAAGGGAACGGGCGCCGCTTGAAGGCGGCTCCCGTCAAAGGATTGAAGAATGGCTCAGGCGGCGGCGGGCCTGCGCCCGGCGGCGGTGGCCAATTCCCGGATACCGGGCTCGATGTGCTGCAGCGCGATCGAGGAAATGCCCAACCGCATGAAACGCGAAGGCTTTTCGGTGCGGTCGAAGAAGCGGTCGCCCGGCTCGATGATGACGCTGCGCGAGGCGGCGGCCTCAGCCAAACCGCGGGAATCGGTACCCCGTGGCCCTTCCAGCCACAGCGATGTGCCACCGGCCGAATCGGTCGACCGCCATTCCGGCAGGAAGGCGGAAATCGCATGGACCAGGCGCTTGCGCCGCTCGTCGAAGGCGCTCGACAGTCGCCGCACCAGCGCTTCGTGATGGCCGAGCGACAGGAAGAGTGCCACGGCGCGCTGGTTGTTGGCCGGCGGGTGGCGCAGCATGAAACGGCGCAGCGCCCTGAGTTCGGCGATTAGTCCAGCCGAGGCCACGATGTAGCCAAGCCGCAGGCCCGGCGCCAGCGTCTTCGACATCGAGCCGACATAGACGACACGGCCGGAGCGGTCGAGGCTCTTCAGCGCCTGCTGCGGCGCCTCGTCGAGAAGCTGGCTGTCATAGCCGTCCTCGATGATGATCTGGTTGTGCCGGTTGGCGCGCGCCAGGAGGTCCTGCCGCCGCTCCGCCGACAGCGGCACCATGGTCGGGCAATGATGGCTGGGGGTGACGAAGACGAAGCCGGAATCATTGGGAATAGAAGAGGTTACGATACCGGACTGGTCGACCGGCACCGGCTCGATGTCGGCGCCCGCGAGGCGGAAGATCGAGCGTGCATCGGGGTAGCCTGGGTCTTCCATCGCCACCTTTGAGCCCTTGGTCATCAGCAGCGAGGCCAGCATGTAGAGCGCGTTCTGGGCGCCCAGCGTGACGATGATTTCGTCGGGATTGGCGAAGATGCCGCGCCTGGGCAAGAGCCGTGCCTGGATTTGCTCGATCAGCAGCGGATCGTCGCGGTCGACCATGTCGGACGCCCAGTTGCGGATCTCCAGCACGGCCAGCGCCATGCGGTTGCACTCGCGCCACTCGGCGGTCGGGAACAGCGCCGGGTCGAACTGGCCGTAGACGAAGGGGTAGGACGACTTGATCCAGTTCTCGTGCTTGGCCGGCGGCGGCATGTCGCTGGCCGCGATCTGCCGGCGCGCCTTCCAGTCGATCTCGTTGGCCTGGTCGGGCGCCTTCTGGTGCGGCTTGGCCGGCGTCGCCAGCACTTCGGGATTGACGAAATGGCCGCGCCGCTCGCGCGCCACTAGGAAACCCTGGTCGACGAGCTGCTGGAATGCCAGCACCACCGTTCCGCGCGCCACGCCGAGTTTCTCGGCCAGGATCCGGCAGGAGGGAAGGGGCATCGAAGCGGCGATCTGGCGGTCGAGAATGGCGGCCACGATGGCTTGGCGGATCTGCGCCTGGAGGGTTTGGCCGGATTCAGCCGAAATCCGGAACAGGCCGGACCATATCGCCGTGTCGTTTCTCTGTGGCATGGAAGATGTTCCTCAATGGCCAGCTTTTTTTGCTTGGCTGGACCAGCCGAACGTAACCGTGGCACAAGGGGTTGCGCCAATCAATTTTTCTGATCTTTGGGATTTATGCCAGTGATCCTTCAAGCTCGAAATAAGCCGCGGCCACCTCGCCACCCGATACATTGTGTCATCGCATCGTGATGCGCTGCGTCATCGCCGCGTATTGACCGGATGGAATTCGGCTCAATAGTTGTGGCGCGACGACACGCGCCGGAAACATCCGGTCTGATATGGTGCGTCCAAAACGCCAGGAGTCCCCGCCAGTGGATCAGTCAGCCTTCCAGAAACAGCTTGCCGCCCTGCGCGATCATCGCGCCGCGGCGCCTGGCGACATGCGCCAGGTCTTCGCCGCCGATCCGCAGCGCTTCAAGGCATTCTCCGCCACCGATGGTGACCTCCTGCTCGACTGGTCTAAATGCGCCGTCGACGCGGCGACAATGAATCTGCTGGAGAAGCTCGCCGCCGCCGCCGATCTCGAAGGCCGCCGCGCCGCCATGTTCGCCGGCAAGAAGATCAACGTCACCGAAGACCGCGCCGTGCTGCACACGGCGCTGCGCAACCTCAGCGGCAAGGGGGTCACGGTCGACGGCCAGGACGTCAAGGCGGATGTCGTTGCCGTGCTCGATGCGATGGGCTCTTTCGCCGAGGCGATCCGCTCGGGCAAGGCAACAGGTGCCACCGGCAAGAAGATCACCGACATCGTCAACATCGGCATCGGCGGCTCGGACCTTGGTCCGGCCATGGCGACGCTGGCGCTCGCCCCCTATCATGACGGTCCGCGCGCGCACTATGTCTCCAACATTGACGGCGCCCATATCCACGACACGCTGAAGGGGCTGTCCGCCGAAACCACGCTGTTCATCATTGCCTCCAAGACCTTCACCACGGTCGAGACGATGACCAATGCGCAGACGGCGCGCGACTGGGTGCAGAAAGCGCTCGGCAAGGAAGCCGTAGGCAAGCATTTCGCCGCCGTCTCGACCGCGCTCGACCTGGTGGCCAAGTTCGGCATCGAGCCGGATCGCGTCTTCGGCTTCTGGGACTGGGTCGGCGGCCGCTATTCGTTGTGGGGCGCGATCGGCCTGCCGGTCATGATCGCCATCGGCCCGCGGAATTTCCGCGCCTTCCTCGACGGCGCGCACGAGATGGACGAGCATTTCCGCACCGCGCCGCTCCAGAAGAACCTGCCGGCGCTCCTGGGGCTGGTCGGCTGGTGGCACCGCGTGATCTGCGGCTATCCGGCCCGCGCGGTCATCCCCTACGACCAGCGGTTGTCACGGCTGCCGGCCTATCTGCAGCAGCTCGACATGGAATCGAACGGCAAGAGCGTCACCCTTGACGGCACGCCGGTGACGACGCCGACCGGGCCTCTGGTCTGGGGCGAGCCAGGCACCAACGGGCAGCACGCCTTCTTCCAGCTGCTGCACCAGGGCACCGATCTGATCCCGGTCGAGTTCCTCGCCGCCGCGGTCGGCCACGAGCCTGATCTCAAGCATCAGCATGACCTGCTGCTCGCCAACTGCCTGGCGCAGTCGGAAGCCTTGATGAAGGGCCGCACGCTGGACGAGGCACGCACGCAGATGCTGGCCAAGGGCATGAAGCCGGCCGATGTCGACCGCATCGCCCCGCACCGTGTCTTCTCCGGCAACCGGCCCTCGGTGACCATCCTCTACCGCAAGCTCGACCCGCGCACCTTCGGCCGGCTGATCGCGCTCTACGAGCACCGCGTCTTCGTCGAGGGAACGCTGTTCAACATCAACTCCTTCGACCAGTGGGGCGTAGAGCTCGGCAAGGAACTGGCGACCGGCCTCCTGCCTGTCGTGGAAGGCAAGGAAAGTGCCGCCAAGCGCGACGCGTCGACCGCTGGCCTTGTGGGATACATCCGCCAATTGCGTGGTTCGGAGTGAAAAGTTTGGCAGACATCAAGGGAATATTGTTCGACAAGGACGGGACACTTGTCGATTTCAACGCGACCTGGCTCGGCGTTGCCGATTTCATGGCCATGGATGCAGCCGAGGGCGATCGCTGGAAGGCCGACAGGCTGCTCGCGGCCGCCGGTTTCGATTTCGCCAACCGGCGCTTCAAGCCCGACTCCATCTTTGCCTCCGGCACCAATCTCGACGTCGTCGAACTGTGGTTTCCGCGCCTGTCCAACGAGGATCAGATGCTGGCCGTCGCCCGCTTCAACGAGATTACCTCGGTGCAGGGCTCGGCGATGGCGGTGGCGCTGCCTGATGTCGTCGACACGCTGGCCCTGCTGCACAAGCGATCCTACCGGCTTGGCGTCGCCACCAACGATTCGACCAGCGGCGCCGAAAAAACGCTGGTCACGCTCGGCGTCGCACAACTGTTCGATGCCGCTTACGGATATGACGCCGTCGCCAATCCCAAGCCGGCCCCGGACACCATCCAGGCCTTTTGCGACCTCACCGGCCTGAAGCCAAGCGAGATCGCCATGGTCGGCGACAACAGGCACGATCTCGAAATGGCGCGCGCCGGCGGCTGCGGCCTTGCGATCGGCGTGCTCTCCGGCACCGGCACCCGCGAATCGCTGGCCGAGATCGCCGACGTCATCCTGGATTCGGTTGCCGACCTGCCGGATTTTCTGGCCGCACGGGTCAAGGAGACGGCGTGATCCGGAGAAGGGGTGGGAAGGTGGTTTGACTTCGATGGCCGAGATGGGGCCGTGAGCGGACAGTCAGCTTTCGGGTCTTGGCGATTGGATAACTGCCGTGCGCGGCGGGCACTTCCGAATGGCAGGAAGCTTCCAATTGGAGACGTTTAGGCAGTCAATCCATGGTCCCGAAAGCAGCCAAAGCGCGCTCCCGACACCGTCGCGATAAAGGCGCGCAGGTCGGCCAGCATCAGTTCCGGCTCTTCCAGCGCGGCGAAATGCCCGCCCCGCGGCATGTCGGTCCAATGCACGATGTTGTAGGTCTTCTCCGCGAACGAGCGCGGCGGCGGCAAGAACACTGGATCGGGGAAGGCCGCAACGCCGGTCGGCACCTGGATGCGGGTGCCGGCCGGAAGCATCCGCGACTCCTCAAGCCGGCTGCCGTAGTAGATCCAGGTTGCCGTCACGAACGATGCCGGCGCGATGTAGAGCATGATGTTGGTGAGGAGTTCCTCCTCGGAAAATTTGCTCCAGATGTCGGGGTCGCCATCGGCGGTTGTCGGAAGATCGGCCCACTTGCCGAACTTCTCGAGTATCCAGCCCGCCGCTCCGACCGGGCTGTCGGCCATCGCGACGCCGAGCGTCTGCGGACGGGTTTCCTGCTCGTGAAAGTAGGCGCTCTCCCGATCGGCAATCGCGGCACGCTTGGCGGCGAAGGACTTCTCCTCGTCGGTCGTCGGAGCGGCATCCTCCGCACGCACGGTCATCATGTTGATATGAATGCCGAGCAGAGCGTCCGGTCGATCATGCGCTGCCCAGGCCGCGATGCCGTGGCCCCAATCGCCCCCTTGAACGAAATACCGCGCGTCGCCGAAAAGCTGTATCATCAGCCCATGCACGAGTGCAGCAGCCCGCCGCGGGCCGATCGGGCGCGTGATCGGGTTGGAGAACGCGAAGCCAGGAAGCGAGGGGACGACAACGTCGTGCCCGTCCGCTGCGAGCGGCTGCAACAGCCGCTCGAACTCGAGATACGAGCCCGGCCAGCCGTGGAGAAGCAGTACTGGCGGCTTGGAGCCGTCGCCCTTCACATGAACGAAGTGGAGGTGCTCGCCTTCCACGTCGGCCGTGAAGTTGGGCAGCGCGTTGAGGCGCCGTTCGACCGCACGCCAGTCGTAGCTGTACCGCCAATACGCGGCGAGTCGCTTGAGGTCATCAACCCCGACCCCCGCTGACCAGCCCCCCGCATCCGGCAGCTGGCTCCAGTCATAAGCCTCGACCTTGGCTCTGATCGTGGCGAGCCGTTCGTCAGGAATGTTTATTATGTAGGGTGAAATCATGATGTTCTCCGCTTAAACGGCTGACGACGTTGACCGCCGAAGGGTAATACCGACTTAACTGAAAGCTGCGCACAACGTTTCCTGAAACGCCATCCTTTTTGCGAACGGCGCCACGGCAAAACGTCTGCTATGCAGGTCGGCGTTGCCGTAGGCGCAATGTCCGCTTTCCACCCGAAGCAGTCGCGACGGCGTCGGGCGCGACCTCTTCCGCGGCCGCGACCACGCCAGACTGAACGATCGGGCCAAGACAGAAGCAGCAGGCAGACCAGAGGAGCAGGTTGGCGAACATTGTCAGGACGTGCGGGGCCGAAAAGGGCAGCGTCGCAAGGGCCAGGACCAGACCGACCAGCGCTGCCATCAGGCTGCGCCGCGTGCCGAGTGCATCGCTAAGCCGGCCCCCACCAAAATTCCCGACCACCGCAGCTGCGCCGAATGCCATGAACGCCAAGCTGACTGCGGCAGGAGACACGTGGGTTACCTCCGTCAGCAGCGGTGCGAGAAAGGTGAAAACCACGAATGATCCGCCGAACCCGGTCATGGCGATGAAATAGAGCGCCAGGAGGCGGGGCTTCGCCAATACGGCGAACTGCGACCTTAAACCGGCGGTCGGAGCGTGGGGAATTTCCCGCGGCAACAAAAGTCGCAATAGCGCTGCCGTGAGGCAGCCGAGCACAGCCACCGCCAGCAGCGGTGCACGCCACCCAAGGCTCTGTCCGACGATTGTGCCGAACGGGACACCGATGACCATTGCAAGGGTGAGCCCTGCGAACATCGTCGCCACCGCCCGCGCGCCGCGCTCACGATCCGCCAGGCTCATCGCAATCGGCGCGCCGACGGCGAAGACCACGCCGTGCGCCACTCCTGTCACGATCCGCCCGGCCAGCAGCACTTCATAAGTCGGTGCAGCGCCGCCAAGCAGATTACCGAGCGTGAACAGGCTCATCAGTCCAACCACAAGCCCGCGGCGGGGAAGCCTTCCAGTAAGGGCCGTGACCGTCGGCGCCCCAACGGTCGCGGCCAGGGCATAGCCAGTCACAAGCAGACCGGCTTGGGGTATCGTTACCGCAAGATCGCGCGCGACATCCGGGACAAGCCCGATCATGACGAACTCCGTCGTGCCGATGGCGAAGGCCGCCACGGCAAGCGCGAACAATGCAGGCGACATCGGTGTTGCTCTTTATGCGTCGATCAGATCGGCAAAGTGCGCGGCGAGGCCGGTTTGGCCCGGCGCAACGTGGTCGGCCATGGTGTGGCGATCGGGGAAGTCGCCGCCGTTTTGCGAACGGAAGGGAATCGGCTTGTCGGTGAATAGCCCGGCGAGACGTACACGCCATGCTGCCTTGATCGCGTCCACTTGCTCCGCCGTGGAAACGTGACCCGCGCCATAGACCGCGTGCGTCGGGAGCACGTCCATGCCGGGATAGAACAGCGCGCCATGAGTCAGCGGGAACAACAGTTGCTCTATCGGCCCGTTGATACCCCGCGGGCCATAATCGGCCACTGGGCCGCCTGCCTGCACGTTGACCAGCGCTCGCTTGCCCTTGAGGATGCCGTCGCCAAAGCGAAACTCGTTGGAGCCATTCTGATAGCCGTAGGCAAAACCGAAGGCATAGACTCGCTCTATCCAGCCCTTCAAGATCGCGGGCACGCCGTACCACCACAGCGGGAATTGCAGGACCACAGCATCGGCCGCGAGCAGCTTCTGCTGCTCGGCGATCACGTCGGGCGTCTGATGCCCGCTTGCGTAAGCATGGCCCGATTCCATGATGAACGACAGTCGCTCAGGGTTGTTGCGCATCGGAAAGTCATCGGCGTCGTACCCCGCCTTCCACTTCATGCCGTAGAGGTCCGAATGGACCACGGTGTGCCCCGCCGCCGACAACATCTCAGCGGTCACGTCGACCAGCTGCCGTGTCAGCGAAGTGGGCTCAGGGTGTGCGTAAACGATGAGAATATTTCTTTTCACGAGATGGTCTCCGTAGTTGTTGAGAGCTGTGTCTGATGTTCCCGATCGGTATCAATTGCGCGCCAGGGCTTGCGCGTTGGTGACACAGACGTTTTCCGGGATTTTGCGTGCCCCCCCCGGGCGCGCTCGGCTCGATGATGCCGACATCGATTTCGATACTTGCACTGTTGACGGCGCGGCGAGGCTCCTCGATCACCAGCAGAATGCTTGTTTCGTTGCAGCAGTTCGCGCCAAAGCGCGCGCTAAGCTAGTCGGGTATGGGATGCTGACTGAGATCACTCGATGCCTCCGGCTCGGGATTGGAAGCCCGGCTGGCCTCAACATGAGTATCTGACTAAGATTTGTGAAATCGATTATCTTGACCCGTGCTATCCAGATAGCAGATATCTAACCGCTGATCGCCACGTTGGCACTTTCACGCGGGCGTTCGATTGGCCCGTCGGTGCCGCACGGCTCCCTCCGCTCCAGTTTGGCGGCTCTCTACCAATCGTAAGAACAGCAGCGATCGCTTTCGCGCCAGCGGCCCGACGCCAACACAGACAGCTTCCCATTAGGCGGCCAAGCCGTTGACGGGCAGCGCCGCGATGATCATATATAGAAATGATTAAACGGCGACTAGGAATAGACACGGTGAATGACAGTCGCATCGACCTCAATCTCTTGGCGACGCTCGAAGTGCTGCTTGCCGAACAAAACGTAACGAAAGCGGCAGATCAACTGCACCTCAGTCAGCCGGCTGTAAGCGCGCAACTAGCACGGCTTCGGGATTTGTTTGACGACCCGCTTCTGCTCCCGACTCGTCGAGGCATGATCCCGACCGCCAAGGCAATCGAACTTGCACCGCAACTGAGAGACGCGCTGGATCACGTGCGCAACGCGTTACATTCTCATCAGGACTTTGATCCCGGCAAGGCCGAGCTTACCGTATCGATCGGCTGTTCTGACTATATCCAGGCAGCAGTGGTGATGCCGTTCGTCTTGGCTCTCCGGCAGACGGCGCCGGGAGTACGGGTGGCCGTACGGCATCTGGTGCCCGAGCTGGTGGAGCAGCAATTGGGGAATAAAGAAGTCGATCTTGTTATCGCTACTCCCGAGCGGTCGGCCCCGCACCTACGGACGTGTCACTTATTCAACGAAACTTATGTCCTCATAGGAAGACACGGTCATCCTCGGCTAAAATCGGGTATGACAATAGACGAATATGTCGAATTGGAACACGTCGTGGTGTCACCGCGGGGCGGCGACTTCGAAACGCCAGTGGACAGTGCTTTGGCGACACTTGGTTACCGACGCAACGTCGTCGTGTCAGCGGCCTCCTTTTTGCTCCTGCCGGAGATCGTCTTAGATAGTGATTTGGTTGCACTCGTGCCAAGGCGCTTATTTATTAGGCAATCAGAAAAAGTCATGATGGTTGATCTGCCCTGGCTAGGTGAGCAATTCAATGTCAGTCTGATTTGGCACGAGAGATGTCATAGGCATGCGGGCCACCGCTGGGTCCGAAACCTGATCGGAAGCCTGGTTGGGGACCACGATAAAGGCGGGTCTAGGGTCGCGGAGCCTGAATCAGATCACGCACCTCACATCAATGGCTCCTGACCTAGCGGGTCTGCTGCGCTGCGCCGATCAGCATGCAAACGAGTTAAGTGACACCGCAATTTGCCAATGGTCTGAGTGCCCATCTTCGCTATGCCGGGCGCGCCATTCCACAGGAATCGGTGGATGAACGACCGGAATTAGGCGCTAACCAGACGTTCATTCGACCTAAGCAAGCACTGGCTCGAACCCCGGCCGTTCCAGCTATCGGCCTGCGCCCAGCGCCCTACCGCTCTTCCGCCTTAAACCAAAACACCCCGCTCGGTCTGCTCGCAATCCCCTTTGCATCCCCAAAATCCGGCACCTCATATTCAGCGATCAATCGCAGCCGGGTGAGCGGCAAATCGTTGCGGCGGGGGTCGCCGACCAGTACCTCGATGCCTGATGCCAGGCAGCGGTCGAGGAACGGCATAACCCGCAAGGCAACCTCACGGCAGTAGAACACGTCGCCCGCCAGCACGAGGTCGGCGGCCGGTGGCGGACCTGTGGTGAGATCCTTGTCGAAGATGGTGATCTCGACGGCGTTGGCCGCGGCATTGAGGCGGATCGCGGCGACGCCGTTGCGGTCGATCTCGGCGGCGATCACTTCCGCTGCGCCGGCCTTCGCGGCGGCGAGGGCGACAAGGCCCGAGCCGGCGCCGAGGTCGAGCACGCGGCGGCCCGTCACGATCTCCGGATGGTCGAGAATATGGCGCGCCAGCACCGCGCCGCCGGCCCAGGCATAGGCCCAATAGGGTGGCTGCGGCTCGGACTCGTCCAGGTCGTCGCCGGACCCGACGAGCCGCCTCAGCCCGCTGCCCGGGTGAGCGGTGTAAAGCTGGATTTCAGGAAGCGCCCGCACTGGGGCAAGGCGCAAATTCGTCCTGATGAATTCTGCCGGATCAAGGCGTCGGCCGGGCGCATCGAAGTCGGCGGGATCGTCGGCCACTATTCGCGCAACGCCCGCCGCAGGATCTTGCCGACCGGCGTCTTTGGCAATTCGGTCCTGAACTCGATGTATCTGGGCCGCTTGTAGCCGGTCAGGTTCTCACGGCAAAAAGCAGTGATGGCCTCGGCGGTCAGGGCCGAGTCCTTCTTGACGATGAACAGTTTCGGCACTTCGCCCGAATGCTCGTCCGGCACGCCAATCGCCGCCACTTCGAGCACGCCCGGATGCGCCGCCACCACCTCCTCGAGTTCCGTCGGATAGACGTTGAAGCCGGAGACGAGGATCATGTCCTTCTTGCGGTCGACGATCTTGGTGTAGCCGCGTTCGTCCATGAAACCCATGTCGCCCGATTTGAAGAAGCCGTCGGCGGTCATCACCTTGGCGGTCTCGTCCGGCCGGTTCCAGTAGCCGGCCATCACCTGCGGTCCCCTGATGCAGATCTCGCCGACCTCGCCCAGCGGCACGTTGTTGCCGTCGTCGTCTCGGATGGCGATTTCTGTCGAGGGCAGCGGCAGGCCGATGGTGCCGGTGAACTCGCCGGAACTGAACTTGTTGGCCGTCGCCACCGGCGAGGTCTCCGAAAGGCCATAGCCTTCGCTGACGGGGCAACCGGTCAACGCCTTCCAGCGTTCGGCGACGCCCTTCTGTACCGCCATGCCGCCGCCCAAGGTCAGAAGCAGCGGCTTGAAGTCCAGCTTGCGGAAGTCCTCATTGTTGAGCAGCGCGTTGAACAGCGTGTTGAGGCCCGGAAAGATATGGATCGGATATTTGCCCATTTCCTTGACGAAGCCGGGAATGTCGCGCGGATTGGGGATCAGTATGTTCTGGCCGCCCATCTGCATGCCCATCAGCGCATTCACCGTCAGCGCGAAGATATGGTAAAGCGGCAGTGCGCAGACGAGGTTGAGATGCGCCGGCTTTGGCTTGACGGTGTAGGCGTCCTGCAGCCACAGCGCATTCTGCGCGACATTGGCCAGCACATTGCTGTGCGAGAGGGTCGCGCCTTTCGAGATTCCGGTGGTGCCGCCAGTATATTGGAGGAAGGCGACATCACTGGCGGCCACCGTGGCCGGTTTGAAAGCCATGCCGCGGCCGGCCTTCAGCGCCGCATTGAACTTGACATGGCCGGGCATTGACCAGGCCGGCACCATTTTCTTGACGCGGCGCACCACCAGATTGACGATCGAACCCTTCAGGCCGCCGAGCAGGTCGCCCATGGCCGCGACGACGATGTGCTTGACCGAGGTCCTGGCGACGACCGCCTGCAAGGTGTTGGCGAAGTTTTCGAGAATGACGATGGCCTGTGCCCCGGAATCCTTGAGCTGATGCTCCAGTTCGCGCGGCGTGTAGAGCGGATTGACGTTCACCACCGTGAAGCCGGCGCGGGCGACCGCCATCATCGCCACGGGATACTGCAGCACGTTCGGCATCATCAGGGCGACGCGCGCGCCCTTCTGCAATCCAGTGGACTGCAGATAGGCACCGAAGGCCGCCGAAAGCTGCTCGAGTTCGGCGTAGGTGATGGACTTGCCCATGCAGGTGAAGGCCGGCTGACCGGCGAACTGCTTGCAGGCGCCCACCAGGAAGTCGCCGATGGAACCGTAGGGCAGGGCGCCGATCTCGGCAGGCATGTTCTTGGGATAGCTGTTGAGCCATGGCTTTTGCGGCAGGCCGGCGGCGAGTTCGGTCAGCGCCTTCGGCAGCCGCTGGCTGGTCGCCGTCGCCGGCTTCGAGGCCGGTGCGGTCTTTGCTGGTGGCGAGTTCTTCGTCGTCGCGGTCTTGCCCGATTCGGTCCTCGCCGCGGACGCCTTCGCCGGCGCGGCCTTCGTAGCCGGCTTCGTGGCGGTCCTGGCCGTGGCCGCGGCTTTTGCCGGTGGGGCATTCCTGGCGGGTTTGGCCGCCGCCTTCGCGGTCGCTGCCTTGCCCGCGGCCTTGCCTTGCCCGTCTCCACCGGCGGCTGGTTTCGAGGCCGCCTTGGCCGGCGCTTTCACTGGGCTCTTCGACGCTTTTGCCACCCGTTCCTCCTCGACAACCCTGGTCGCCTGTTTCTCGTTGGCCTGTGCCGCACCGCCCCCGGATTGATGGAGACGCCCTCCGCTGCCGCCAGTTGTCCATCTATGTATTGCCTCTATCGGCGGCGGTGCAAGTCTTGCCCCAGCGGCAGGACGCCGAAAGATTTGCCGCCGTAAATCTTTCCCGCGGGCCACAGCTGGAACCGGCATCTTCGCGCTTCCGCGGCCGATGAAGACGGGGCGCGGCGCCCTTGTCGCCGGACGTCGGATCAATAAAAAAATGCGGTCGTTAATAATATCGTGAATAGAAGAAACTGCTAATTTTTTCTGCCGTTTAGCAAAATGGCGGATTTTTTTCCTGCTTCCCGCGGGGTAAGCAAACGGGGTGTTCCAAACCCGGAAAAACGGTGCTTATATGCGCGCTTCGCGAGCCTGATAGAGGGGCTTGGAAGAACATCAGGGAGTGCTCAATGAAGAAGAAATTGACTTTTGCAGCCGCGTTGCTGGCTGCAAGCGTCCTGGGCGGCGTGGCCAACGCGAAAACTCTGGTCTACTGCGCGGAGGCGTCGCCAGAAGGTTTCGATCCGGCGCCGTACACTGCGGGACAGACGTTCGATGCGTCCTCGCGTACCGTCTTCAACCGCCTCGTCGAATTCGATCACGGCAAGACCTCGGTCTCGCCCGGCCTGGCGGATAGCTGGACCATTTCCGACGACGGCAAGGAATATACTTTCAAGCTGCGCAAGGGCGTCAAATTCGCGCCCACCGACTACTTCACCCCGACCCGCGACCTGAACGCCGACGACGTGGTGTTCTCGTTCCAGCGCCAGGTCGACAAGAACGGCCCCTGGTTCCAGTACATACCGGGCATCGCCTATCAGTATTACAATGATCAGTTCGGCGACAACATCACCAAGGTCGAGAAGGTTGACGACCTGACGGTGAAGTTCACCCTCAAGGAACCGGCGATCACCTTCATTCCGACGCTGGGCATGGATTTCGCCTCGATCGTCTCGAAGGAATATGCCGACAAGCTGCAGGCCGACAAGACGCCTGAACTGTTCAACCAGAAGCCGGTCGGCACCGGCCCGTTCATCTTCGTCGACTACCAGACCGACGCCGCCATCCGCTACAAGGCCAACCCGGACTATTGGGGCGGCAAGCAGAAGATCGACGATCTGGTGTTCGCCATCACCACCGATCCGGCGGTTCGCGCGCAGAAGCTGAAGGCCGGCGAATGCAACATCATGTCGTATCCGGCACCGGCCGACATCGCCGGCCTGCAGGCTGATGCGAACCTGACGGTCGCGGAGCAGGAAGGCCTGAACGTCGGCGCGCTGATGTACAACACCCAGCAGAAGCCGTTCGACGACGTGCGCGTCCGCAAGGCGCTCAACATGGCCATCAACAAGAAGGCCATTATCGACGCCGTGTTCCAGGGCGCCGGCCAGGTGGCGATCAACCCGATCCCGCCGACCATGTGGTCCTACAACAAGGATGTGAAGGACGATCCTTACGATCCGGACGCGGCCAAGAAGATGCTTGAAGAGGCCGGCGTCAAGGACCTCAAGATGAACGTCTGGGCCATGCCCGTGTCGCGTCCGTACATGCCGAACGCGCGCCGCACCGCCGAGCTGATCCAGGCCGACTTCGCCAAGGTCGGCGTCACCGTCAACATCGTCAGCTACGATTGGGGTGAATACCTCAAGCGCGCTTCGGCGGTCGATCACGACGGCGCCGTCATCGTCGGCTGGACCGGCGACAATGGCGATCCGGACAACTTCCTCGGCGTGCTCCTGAGCTGCGCGTCCGTCGGTTCGAACAACCGCGCGGAATGGTGCAACAAGGACTTCGATGCGCTCATCAACAAGGCCAAGACGGTTTCCGATCAGGCCGAGCGCACCAAGCTCTACGAACAGGCGCAGGTCATCTTCAAGGAGCAGGCACCGTGGGCGACGCTCGCCCACTCCAAGGTGTTCATGCCGATGCAGAAGACCGTCTCCGGCTTTGCGATGGATCCGCTCGGCATCCATCGCTTTGACGGCGTCGATATCGCCGAATAAGGTTCGCGAAACGGGGCGGCGCCACAGGGCGCCGCCCCACCTCGCCCGCCATGCTGCGTTACATCCTCGGCAAGCTCGCCCTCATCATCCCGACCTTTATCGGGATAACCATCCTCGCTTTCGGCTTCGTGCGCATCCTGCCCGGTGATCCGGTGCTGGTGCTTGCGGGCGAACGTGGCCTGTCGCCCGAACGCCACACGGCGCTGATGCATCAGTTCGGTTTCGACCTGCCGATCTGGCAACAGTATCTGACCTACCTGACCAACATCCTCAGCGGCGATTTCGGCACCTCGTTTTCGACCAAGACACCGGTGCTGAAGGATTTCCTGGTGCGGTTCCCGGCCACGGTCGAACTCGCCATCTTCGCCATGATCTTCGCCGTCATCTTCGGTGTCGCCTTCGGCATTTTCGCCGCCATCCGCCGCGGCTCCTGGTTCGACCAGCTGACCATGGGCACCGCGCTCGCCGGCTATTCCATGCCGATCTTCTGGTGGGGGCTGCTGCTGATCATCGTGTTTTCCGGTACGCTGCACTGGACGCCGGTCTCCGGCCGCATCGACCTTCTCTATTTCTTCAAGCCGGTGACCGGCTTCATGACCATCGATTCCCTGATCTCGGGGCAGAAGGGCGCCTTCCGCTCGGCGGTGTCGCACCTCATACTGCCCACCATCGTGCTTGGCACCATTCCGCTGGCGGTCATCGCCAGGCAGACGCGATCGGCTATGCTCGAAGTGTTGGGCGAGGACTATGTGCGCACCGCGCGCGCCAAGGGCCTGGCGCCGCGCCGTGTCATCGGCCTGCATGCCTTCCGCAATGCGCTGATCCCGGTCGTCACCACCATCGGCCTGCAGGTCGGCACGCTGCTCACCGGCGCCATCCTGACCGAGAGCATCTTTTCGTGGCCGGGTATCGGCAAGTGGATGATCGACGCCATCTCCAAGCGCGATTATTTCACCGTGCAGGGCGGGTTGCTTTTGATCGCGCTGATCGTCATGTCGGTGAACCTTATCGTCGACGTGCTCTATGCCATCATCAACCCGCGTATCCGGGCGAATTGACATGACCAATGAAGGCCCAGCCACCATCGAAGCCGCGACCGTCGTCAAGCCGCAGGATGCCCGGCTGCAGATGTTCGCCGAGTTCTGGCACTATTTCTCGATCAACAAGGGCGCTGTGATCGGTCTCTTCGTCTTCGCCCTGCTGATCCTGATCGCCATCTTCGCGCCGCTGCTCGCACCGCATTCGCCTGACGATCAGTTCCGCGACTTCTTCCTGACGCCGCCGGCCTGGCAGGCGGGCGGCAACGCGCAGTTCCTGCTCGGCACCGACGCCGTCGGCCGCGATATGCTGTCGCGCCTGATCTATGGCTCGCGCTTTTCGCTCGCCATCGGTTTCGTCGTCGTCACCACGGCGCTGATCTCCGGCGTCATCCTCGGCCTGCTCGCCGGCTACTGCCGTGGCTGGGTCGACACGCTGATCATGCGCATCATGGACATCATCCTGGCCTTCCCATCGCTGCTGTTGGCGCTGGTGCTGGTCGCGGTGCTCGGCCCCGGCCTCGTCAACGCCATGATCGCCATCGCCTTCGTGCTGCAGCCGCATTTCGCCCGGCTCACCCGTGCCGCGGTGATGGCGGAAAAGACCCGCGAATATGTGGTCTCGGCCAAGGTCGCCGGCGCCAGCCATCTCAGGCTGATGCTGGTCACCATCCTGCCCAACTGCATCGCCCCGCTGATCGTGCAGGCGACGCTGTCCTTCTCCAACGCCATCCTCGAGGCCGCCGCCCTTGGCTTCCTCGGCATGGGCGCGCAGCCGCCGACACCCGAATGGGGCACGATGCTCGCCGAAGCGCGCGAATTCATCCTGCGCGCCTGGTGGGTGGTGACCTTCCCCGGCCTTGCCATTCTGATCACCGTCTTTGCCATCAACCTGATCGGCGACGGCCTGCGCGACGCCCTCGACCCCAAGCTGAAGAGGTCGTGAGCATGTCGCTGCTCGAGATCAAGAACCTCACCGTTTCCTTCGACACCGCCGCCGGGCCGTTCATGGCCGTGCAAGGCATCGACCTTTCGATCGAGCCGCGTGAGGTGCTGGCGATCGTCGGCGAGTCCGGTTCCGGCAAGTCGGTGTCGATGCTGGCGGTCATGGGGCTGTTGCCCAACACCGCGACGGTCAAGGCCGACCGCATGGCCTTCGACGGCGTCGACCTGTTGAAGCTCAGCCCGTCCGAACGCCGCAAGATCGTCGGCAAGGACATTTCTATGATCTTCCAGGAGCCGATCGCCAGCCTCAACCCGTGCTTCACGGTCGGTTTCCAGATCGAGGAGGTGCTGCGTTTCCACATGGGCATGGATCGTGCCCAGCGCCGGGCACGCGCCATCGAGCTGATGAAGCTGGTCGGCATTGCCGATCCGGAAGAACGGCTGAGTTCGTTTCCGCACCAGATGTCGGGCGGCCAGTGCCAGCGCGTCATGATCGCGATCGCGATTGCCTGCAATCCGAAGCTTTTGATCGCCGACGAGCCGACGACCGCGCTGGACGTCACCATCCAGAAGCAGATCCTCGATCTGCTCGTCTCGCTGCAGGCCAAATACGGCATGGGCCTGATCATGATCACCCACAATATGGGCGTGGTGGCCGAGACCGCCGACCGCGTCATCGTCCAGTACAAGGGCCGCAAGATGGAAGAGGCCGACGTGTTGTCGCTGTTTGAATCGCCCAAGAGCAATTACACGCGCGCGCTGCTCTCGGCGTTGCCGGAAAATGCCGTCGGCGACCGGCTGCCGACCGTTTCCGACATGCTGTTCGAGCCTGCCCCCTCGGTAGCGGGAGCCTCCGCATGAGCACCACGGTCCTCGAAGGCAAGAACATCGTTCGCGACTATCATATCGGCGGTGGCCTGTTCACCGGGCCGCGCACCGTGCATGCGGTCAAGGGCGTCTCCTTCACCGTGGACAAGGGCAAGACGCTCGCCATCGTCGGCGAAAGCGGCTGTGGCAAGTCCACGCTCGCCCGCATCATCACCTTGATCGATCCCGCGACGTCGGGCGAGCTGTTCATCGACGGCAACAAGGTCGATATCGCCAAAGGCGGATTGACCAAGGAAATGCGCCGCAAGGTGCAGATCGTCTTCCAGAATCCCTACGGATCGCTCAATCCGCGCCAGAAGATCGGCGACGTGCTGGGCGAGCCGCTGCTCATCAACACCGACAAGCCGGCGGCCGAACGGCGCGACCTCGCCATGAAGATGCTGAAGAAGGTCGGCCTCGGCCACGAACACTACAACCGCTATCCGCACATGTTCTCGGGCGGTCAGCGCCAACGCATCGCCATCGCCCGCGCGCTGATGCTGAACCCCAGCCTGCTGGTGCTGGACGAGCCGGTTTCGGCGCTTGACCTCTCGGTTCAGGCGCAGGTGCTCAACCTGCTCGCCGATCTGCAGGACGAGTTCCAGCTGACCTATGTCTTCATCAGCCACGACCTGTCGGTGGTGCGCTACATCGCCGACGATGTGATGGTGATGTATTTCGGCGAGGCCGTCGAATACGGCTCGCGCGACGAGGTCTTTTCGGATCCCAAGCACAGCTACACCAGGACGCTGTTTGCCGCGACGCCGCGCGCCGACGTGGCAAGCATCAAGGCGAGGCTGGCGAAGAAGAAGGCGGCCTGACCGGAGGTCAGGCACGGCCCATCCGGCTACGACAGCTTGGCGATGATAGCGCGCAGCGCCTCGCCGAATTTGTGGATCTCCTCGACCGTGTTGTAGTGCACCAGCGAGGCGCGGATGGCGCCGCTGTCCATCGACAGGTTGAGGCGTTTCATCAGGCGGGGCGCATACATATGGCCGTCGCGGATGCCGATCTGCATATCGGCCATTTCCTCGACGATGCGCTGCGGCGACAGCTTGCCGATGTTGAAGCAGAAGGTCGGCACGCGCTCGTTGAGGCGGGCCTCGTCGGCGACACCGTAGATGGTCGCGCCGCAGGCCTTCAACACGCCCATCATCTCGCGCGCCAGCAGCAACTCATAGTCGCGGATGGCGCCCATGCCGGCGACGATGTTGTCGCGCCGCGAGCGGTTGTTGGAGGGGGCGAGATTGCGGCCGATCAGTTCAAGATACTGCACGGCGGCATCCATGCCCGACACGTTCTCGTAGATGAATGTGCCGGCCTCGACCTTGTAGGGCGGCTCGTCCGGGATGAAATCCTCGCGGAAGGTCGGCAGGCGTTTCAGCGTCTCGAAGCGGCCCCAGAGGAAACCCATATGCGGCGAGAAGTTCTTGTAGCCGGAACAAACGAGATAATCGCAATCCCAGGCCTGCACGTCGATCAGCCCGTGCGGTCCGTAATGCACGCAATCGAGGAACACTTCGGCGCCAACCCTATGCGCGATGTCAGCGACCGAGGCGACATCGACGATCGAGCCGATCGAGTGCGCCGTCACCGTGCAGGCGACCAGCCGGGTGCGGTCCGAAACCAGCGGCTTGAGATCGTCGACATGCAGATTGCCATCCTCGCGCATGCGCCACCATTTGAACTTGGCGCCGGCGGATTCCAGCGCCAGCCAGGTGGCGATGTTGGCATCATGGTCCATGTCGGTGACGACGATCTCATCACGCTCGGAAAGCATCTGGCCGATGCCGAGGCTGACCAGGCGGATGAAGGAGGTGGCGTTCATGCCGAAGCAGATTTCCGCCGGGCTGTAGGCATTGATCAGCAGGGCGACGCTTGTCCGAGCATCGGCGACCGACTGATCGACGGTGACGCTGCGGCCATAGCGGCCGCCGCGCTGCACATTGTGCGAGACCAGGTGGTTGGTCACCGCGTCGAGCACGCTCTGCGGAATCTGTGCCCCGGCGGCATTGTCCATGAAGATGAAATCGCCGGCTCGCTGCAGGGCGGGGAACATGGCGCGGATGGTGTCGACGGGGAAGCCGCCAGTGGCCTGGGGATTGCTCAATTGTATCTCCTGCGAAGTGCTTGCGGGGTGGTAGGTGGCTAGCGGGCCTTCTCGTCCTTGAAGCGGGCTTCAAGCAGGCTGACGAGACGAACCATCGGCCAAAGGAAGATGAGATAGACCAGTGCGGCGCCGATCAGCGGCGAGGGGTTGGCGTAGAGCGACTGTGCGTTGGTCGCTTCCTTGAGCAGTTCCGGCAGGGCCACGGTGGAGGCCAGCGAAGTGTCCTTGAACATCGAGACGCAGTTGCTGGTCATCGGCGGGATGACGACGCGCACCGCCTGCGGCAGCACCACCTTGCGCAAGGTCAAAAGGAACGGCAGGCCAAGCGCCTGCGAGGCCTCGAACTGGCCGCGCGGAATGCTCTCTATGCCGGAGCGAAACACTTCGGCCGAATAGGCCGACATGATGATGGCGAACGCGGTCACTGCCGACGCCCAGGACGACAGGCGTATGCCGAGGAACGGCAGCGCGTAGTAGATCAGGATCAGCACGACCAGCACCGGCAAGGCGCGAAAGATGTCGGTGTAGCCGACCGCCAGCCAGCGCAGCGGCTTCGGCGCATAGAGCCGCAACAGGCTGATCACCAGGCCGATGGGAATGCCGATACCGATGCTGAGCAGGCCAAGCAGCAGCGTGTTCAGGAAGCCGCGCAGCAGCGCCGGCAGGCTCGACGCGATGACGTCGGCGTTGAAGAAAGTGTCGATCAGCGACATCAGAGCATTCCCGAACGGTGTTGCGTCATCTGACGCCAGAGCCCGACCCGGAATATCAAGATCGGCTTTGCCGAACGGATGCTGGTCCCGGGAAGGTTATGCGTGAAAACGGCACGTGCCGACCCTTTTTGGAGCCGGCACGCCTTCCGTCCTGTCGGCCGCAGCTCAGGCCTTGGGCAGCGGCATTTCCTTGACGGTCGAGGAATCGGCCGGGGCGTCGCTGCCGAACCACTTCTTGTGGATCGCGGCCAGCGTGCCGTCCTTCTTCATCGCCGTCAGCGCGTCGTTGAGCTTGCCGAGCAGCGGATGGTCCTTGGTCATCATCAGGCCGTACTGCTCGCCGGTCTTGATGCGCTGCTTGACCTTCAGGTCCTTCATCTTGGTGAAGGAATATTCCATGCCGGGAATGTCGCTGACGGCGGCGTCGATGCGGCCGGCGCTGAGGTCGAGCAGCAGGTTCTGCTGCGTGTCATAGCCCTTCACGTCGCTGAAGCCGTCGGCTTCCTGGTGCGCCTTGACCCAGGTCTCGCCGGTCGAGCCGGAGAGCACGCCAACGATCTTGCCCTTGAGGTCGGCCTCGGCGTTGACCGCGCTGTCGGTCTTGGTGGCGATGCCCATGTCGGAATCATAATAGGGCTGGGTGAAGGACTGCGACTTCAGCCGCTCCGGCGTGATCGTGATCGACGAGATGGCGACGTCGATACGCTTCGAGGTGGTCGCGGCGAACAGTGCCTGGAAGCCGAGATCGGCGATGTCGGTTGTCATGCCGACGCGCTTGGCCGCCTCGTTGACGATGTCGACCTCAAAACCTTCGAAGGTGCCGCTCTCGTTCTTGTATTCGAAGGGCGGATTGGTCGGGTAGGCGCCGACATTGAGCACATCGGCGGCGAAGGCGGTTGCCGGTCCAGCGGCGATGCCGATTGCCGCGGCGAAAAGGATGAGATTGCGACGGTTGAGCTTCATTGGTGGTCCCTCTGGGGTGTTCCCTCTGGTTGTTGATCGAGCGGGCTGCCCCGCACGGTTTCTTGCCGTCCCGCCTCCCAGCGGGGCGTCAATTCATGTGGCGACCATGCGCTCGGCCGTGGCCGCGATCTGGTCGCGGTCGCCTTCACGCGCAGGCACGGCAAGGTTGGTCTCGGTATGCAGGTCGCGGATCCGGGCGCGGACGCGATCGAAGGCACAGCGCGCGCTGGACGATGACTGGGGCAGCACAAACGACAAAGGACTGAAACCCCTCCCACCCGGAGCACCCGCGATGAGCTGCCCGGAAACCCTCCAGCCCGACAGTCTCCATCGATCTTGAATGCTTATCCAAAGTGCGGCGCTTTTCAAGGTAAAAGTTTTAAGCTTAAAAAAGTTTCCCGGCTTGCTGCTCGACTGGGCGCTAGCGCGGGTCTTTCCGCGCCAGTTCCGCCCGGGCGGCGGCATAATTGGCCGCGCCGCCCGCACCGAGAAACATCGTGTCGCTGGCCAGGACGAAAAAGCTGGCGCCGACGGCTGCCCATTGGCCGACGGTTTGCGGGCTGGCGCAAAATATGCCGGAGGCCTTGCCGTGCGCGATCGTCACGCCGATGATCCTGCGGATCGCAGCCGCGAGCTTGTCGGCGCCCTTCGGTCCGATCGCATCGATCGACACTGAGAGATCGCCGGGGCCGACGAAGATCACGTCGACGCCGTCGACATCGGCGATCGCCTCGATGTTGGCCAACCCCTCGGCGGTTTCGACCTGGACCGCCACGACGATCCTGTCATTGGCGCCGGCCAGATATTCGGGAATGCGATAGCCATAACCGGCAGCGCGGCCGGGTCCGACGCCGCGTTCGCCCAGCGGCGGATAACGCGATGCCGTCACCGCCATCGCAGCTTGGGCCGGTGTCGAGACGCGTGGCACCAGCACGCCTTGCGCGCCGCTGTCCAATGCCGCCTGGATGGCTTCGGGCGCATGGCCGGGAACGCGCACCATCGCCGGCACACGGTGGACATCGGCGGCGCGTATCATCGTTTCGACGATGTCGCGCGAGATCTGCGCGTGCTCCCAGTCGATGCAGAGGAAGTCGAGGCCGGACAGCGCCATCACCTCGACCGCGACGGGATGCGGAATGGCGCAGAAGGACCCGACGAGGCTGGTCTTGCCGATGCATTTCTGGCGGAACTCGTTCATGCCGATCCCTTCTCTCATCCCGCCAAGTTCATATCGGCAAACCAGTGCGACGCGAAGCTATTTCAGGCTTGAAATATTTTCGCGCGGGCCTAGCCTACGGCCTCCCGCCCGCGAGTTCCCGAGATGATCAAAGCACATCCGTTGCACGGCTCCAACAAACTCAAGCTTGGCGTCTTCTCGACCAACGCCGATGGCGGTCTTGCCATATCGGATGTGCCGGAGCGCTGGACGGCGAGCTGGCAGGACAATCTGACGGCCGCCCAGATCGCCGACCGCGCCGGGCTGGAGTTCATGTTGCCGATCGCACGCTGGCGTGGCTTTGGCGGCCGCAACAAGGTGCGTGAATCGTCGTTCGAGACCTTCACCTGGGCGGCGGCGCTCAGCGTGGCCACCGACCGTATCGGCCTGTTCATGACCGTGCACGTGCCGCTTGTGCACCCGCTCTATGCCGCCAAGGCGCTGGCGACCGTCGACCACATCAGCCGGGGCCGTGCCGGTTTGAACATCGTCTGCGGCTGGAACCCGAAGGAATTCGGCATGTTCGGCACACCGCTGGTCGAGAAGGGTTACGACCAGGCGGCCGAATGGATCGAAATTCTGGAGAAGCTCTACGCGTCGGCGGAGCCGCTCGACTATCAAGGCACCTATTATCACCTCAAGGAGGCGGTCAGCCGGCCGGCCAGCCTGCAGCTTCCGCGCCCGGTGACCATGAACGCCGCTTTTGGCGGCCCGGGCCGCGATTTCGCCGCCGCCAGATGCGATTATCTGTTCACGACCTTCTCCGAAATGGCCGACGCCGGCAAGCATGTCGCCGACATCGCCGAGCGGGCCGACAAGGTTGGCCGGGAGGTCGGCGTCTACACCGTGGCCCATGTCGTCTGCCGCCCGACCATGGAAGAGGCGCAGGCCTATTACAGGCGCTATGCCGTCGATCTGGCAGATCACGAGGCGGTCGATGCGCATATGGCCGGCAAGAAGGAATTCTCGCAATCCCATGATCCGCATGCCTATGACGCCTACCGGCAGCGTTTTGCCGGCGGCGCCGGCACCTATCCGCTGGTTGGAACGCCGCAAACGATCGCCGCCGACATGGCGGCCATTGCCGCGCACGGCTATCAGGGCATCGCCCTGTCCTTCGTCAACTACACTCAGGAGCTGCCTTACTTCTGCGACCACGTGCTGCCGCTGCTCAGGCAAGCCGGCCTTCGCGAATAGCGGTGGTGAGCATTCGGAATTAGCCGAAGCTTTCCCAACGTCGTCATCCCTGGGCGAAGCAGGAGCGAAGCTCCGTCGCGGAGACCCTGGGATCCATGCCGCGACTTCAATCGTGGAATGCAGCGGATCAAAATTCTGGACTGCGGCGACGCTTTGGAGTCCCGGCATGGATCCTGGGGTCTGCGCCGCGTCGCTGCGCTCCTTGCTTCGCCCCAGGATGACGAAGCGATGGCGGTTATTCCGGAATAACGGCGGTGGCCTGGATCTCCACCTTGGCGCGATCCTCGACCAGCGCCACCACCTGCATGGCGGCCATTGCTGGAAAATGCCGGCCGATCACCTCGCGATAGGCCTCGCCGATCCCCTTAAGGTTGCCGAGATATTCGGCCTTGTCGGTAAAATACCAGGTCATCGAGGTGATGTGCCGTGGCTCCGCGCCGGCCTCGGCCAGCACGGCGACGATGTTCTGGAGCGTCTGCCGCACCTGGCCGGCGAAATCGTCGGTCTCGAACTGGCATTGCCCGTTCCAGCCGACCTGGCCGCCGACGAAGACGAGCCTGCCTCGCGCCGCCACGCCATTGGCGTAGCCGACGGGTTTTGCCCAGCCTTCCGGCTGCAGGATCTCGTGCATGTCGTCTCTCCGCCTATCCAATATCGGGTCCGCAATATCCGTGTCGAAAACAATCCAGTCGGTGGTCACGACCTGTTCAGGCCGCGCCCATCACTTGCCGCGCGATCACCACCTTCTGCACGTCCGAAGCGCCCTCATAGATGCGCAGCGCGCGGATTTCGCGATACAGGCTCTCGACGATGTGGCCTTTGCGGACACCGTCGCCGCCATGCAGTTGCACCGCTTTGTCGATCACCTCCTGCGCCTTGTCTGTGGCGAACAGCTTGGCCATCGCCGCCTCTCGGGTGACGCGGGCGGCGCCCATGTCCTTGGTCCAGGCGGCGCGGTAGACCAGCAGCGCCGCCGCATCGACGTCGAGGGCCATGTCGGCGATATGGCCCTGCACCATCTGCAACTCGGCCATCGGCGCGCCGAACAGCTTGCGCTCGGCCACTCTGTTGATGCTTTCATCGAGCGCCCGGCGGGCAAAGCCGAGCGCTGCCGCACCGACCGTCGAGCGGAACACGTCGAGCACCGACATGGCGATGCGAAAGCCGTCGCCCGGCCTGCCGATCAGCGCCGAGGTGGGAACACGAACCTCGTCGAACGACAAACGCGCCAGCGGATGCGGCGCAATCACTTCCAGCCGCTCGGCAATGTCGAGGCCCTTGGCATCGCCCGGCACGATGAAGGCCGAGAGGCCCTTGGCGCCCGGCGCTTCGCCGGTGCGGGCAAAGACGACATAGAAATCGGCGATGCCGCCATTCGAAATCCAGGTTTTTTCGCCGGTGAGAACATAGTTGTCGCCATGGCGGGTCGCCGTCATTTCCGTGTTGGCGACATCGGATCCGGAGCGCGGCTCCGACAGGGCGAAGGCGGAGATCGCCTTGCCGGCGCGCGTCTTAGCCAGCCATTGCCGTTGGTCAGCCGTTCCGAACAGGCTGAGCGCACCGGTGCCGAGCCCCTGCATGGCGAAAGCGAAATCGGCCAGCCCGTCATGGCGCGCCAGCGTCTCGCGCGTGATGCACAAGGAACGCACGTCGAGCGGGCCCGGATTGTCAGTGTCGACAGCCGTCGGCTTCAGCCAGCCATCGCGGCCAAGCATGGCCACCAGCTCGCGGCAGGCAGCGTCGATGTCACGATGATCGACGGGGAGGTTCTTGGCGCACCAGGCGTCGAGGTGTTCTGCGAGCTCGCGATGGCGATCTTCGAAGAACGGCCAGGCGAGGAAAGAGCGGTCAGGCATGTCTGCCTCCGCAGCTCTGCGAGGTTTGCGCTCTACGGCGCCCCCCTCTGTCCTGCCGGACATCTCCCCCACAAGGGGGGAGATTGGCGGTTTCGACGCCCCGCTCGTCCTTGCGACGTTGAAAATTGGCGAAAGCGGTGATGACAGCCAATCTCCCCCCAAGTGGGGGAGATGTCCGGCAGGACAGAGAGGGGCGCTGTCCCGCCGGCATGTCCTTCTCTGGCGAAGAAAACATCCTCAATTCCCCTCGAACACCGGCTTTTCCTTGGCCACGAAAGCCCGATACGCCCGCTCGAAATCGCGGGTCTGCATGCAGATCGCCTGCGCCTGCGCTTCCGCCTCGATCGCCTGGTCGAGGCCCATCGACCATTCCTGGTTGAGCTGCGTCTTGGTGATGCCGTGGGCGAAGGTCGGGCCCGAGACGATGCGGGCCGCCATCTCCAGCGCATCGGCCTCGAGAGCCGCCGCATCGACCAGCCTGTTGTAGAAGCCCCAGCGCTCGCCTTCCGCCGCCGTCATGGTTCGGCCGGTGTAGAGCAGTTCGGCGGCGCGGCCCTGGCCGATGATGCGCGGCAGGATCGCGCAGGCGCCCATGTCGCAGCCGGCAAGGCCCACGCGTGTGAACAGGAAGGCGGTCTTGGCCTCAGGCGTGGCGATGCGAATGTCGGAACTCATCGCGATGATGGCGCCGGCGCCGACCGCGACACCGTCAACCGCCGCGATGATCGGCTTGCCGCAATTCAGCATCGCCTTGACGAAATCGCCGGTCATGCGGGTGAAGGCTAGGAGCTGCTTCATATCCATCTTGACCAGCGGACCGATGATGTCGTGGACATCGCCGCCGGAGCAGAAATTGCCGCCATTGGACAGGAACACCACGGCGTCGACATCGTCGGCATAGACGAGGTCGCGGAACGTGTCGCGCAACTCGGCATAGCTGTCGAAGGTCAGCGGGTTCTTGCGCTCGGGCCGGTCGAGCCGGACCTTGGCGACCCGGCCCTCGACCTCCCACAGGAAATGTTTCGGCTTGAGGCCGGCCATTGCAGTCATTCACGTCCCTCCCAGTTGCTGCGGAACGAGGTCAGCATGCCGGTCAGCCGGCGGGCATCCTCCTCGCTGACCTTGCCCAGCAATTCGCCGATCCAGCCCTCATGCGCGGCGGCGATTGTGGCAAAGGACTTCGTGCCTTCCTCGGTCAACCGCACCATTGAGGTGCGGCGGTCGCCATTGCGGCGCGCACGGGCCACCAGCCCTTCGGAAACCAGACGGTCGACGATGCCGGTGACATTGCCGTTGGAGACCAGCAGGAAGCGCGAGAGGTCGCTCATCAGCATGCCTTCCGGCGCCCGGTAGAGTGCTGCCATGACGTCGAAGCGCGGCAGCGTCGTATCGAATTCCTTCTTCAGGCGCTCGCGCAGTTCGGCCTCGATCGTGCGTGAAGCCCGCAGCAGCCTTATCCAAAGACGCAGCCGGTCCTTGCCGGGTCCCGATGGCGCGGGCAGAGGGCCGGCTACCATGTTTCACCTCCCGAGATCGAAATCGCCTGTCCGGTGATCGATTGCGCTGCGTCGCCACACAACCACAGCACGGCTTCGGCAATTTCTTGCGGCTGGATGAAGCGGCCCTGCGGGTTGGTCGAGGCAAGGCTCGTCCGCGCCTCGTCAGCCGAGCGTCCTGTCTTTTCGACGATGCGCTGGATGGATTCCTCCAACATGTCGGTCTCGACGAAGCCAGGGCACACCGCATTGACGGTGACGCCGGATTTCGCCGTCTCGGCGGCAAGCGCCCGCATCAGGCCGACGACGCCGTGCTTGGCCGCCACATAGGGCGCGACATAGGCGTAGCCTTTCAGACCGGCGGTCGAGGCGATGAAGACGATGCGGCCTGCCTTGCGCGCGGCCATGCCGGCCAGCGCCGGCTTCACCGTCAGGAAGGCTCCGGTCAAATTGACGTCGAGCGTCCGCTGCCAGTCGGCAAGCGTCGTCTTGTGCGCCGGCGTGCTGCCGGCCATGCCGGCATTGGCGACGACGATGTCGAACGGTCCGCGCGCGGTCTCCGCCTGCGTGTAGAGCCCGGCCATCGCCGCCTCATTGGTGACGTCGGCGGCAATGCCATGGATGCGGTCGTTTTCGCTGGCAACCTTCCCGAGTTCAGCTTCGCGACGCCCACATATGGTCACGTCGACACCAGCCTCGGCCAGCGCCAGCGCGATGGCCCGGCCGACGCCGGATCCGCCGCCGGTGACCAGCGCGTGCTTGCCGGGAATCGTTGTCGCGGCCGTCATACTTTCAGCCCCGCCGCCGCTTCGCGCTCGGCCAGCCGGTAGATTTGGTCGCGTCCGGGCAGATAGGGATCCGGCCATTTGACGCCACGGTCTCCGAGCGTCACCGCCGCATGCAGCGTCCAGTAGGGATCGGCGAGATGCGGCCGTGCCAGCGCGACCAGATCGGCGCGGCCGGCCATCAGGATCGAATTGACATGATCCGGCTCGTAGATGTTGCCGACAGCCATCGTCGCCATGCCGACTTCGTTGCGGATGCGGTCTGAAAACGGCG
Source organism: Mesorhizobium sp. M8A.F.Ca.ET.165.01.1.1 (assembly GCF_004792065.1). Classification (NCBI taxonomy): domain Bacteria; kingdom Pseudomonadati; phylum Pseudomonadota; class Alphaproteobacteria; order Hyphomicrobiales; family Phyllobacteriaceae; genus Mesorhizobium; species Mesorhizobium sp. M8A.F.Ca.ET.165.01.1.1. Next base: position 48,682 of record NZ_SRTH01000008.1, read on the forward strand.
TCTGGAACATGCGTCCGTAGACCGGCTTGGCGGCGATCGAGGTCTGGCCGGCCGAGACGTCGCATATGTCGACGCCTGCCGCATGCAGCATGCGTGCGATCTCCACGGCGTCGGCCGGCGTCACGCCTTCGATGCCGACCCAGTCATTGGCCGAAATGCGCACCGAGATCGGTTTTCCCGCCGGCCAGGCGGCGCGCACCGCACGGAAGATTTCCAGGGGATAGCGCATGCGGTTTTCCAGTGAACCGCCATAGGCGTCCGTGCGCCGGTTGGTGACCGGCGTGATGAAGGACGACAGGAGGTAGCCGTGCGCGGCGTGGATTTCGAGCATGTCAAAGCCGCAGCGATCGGCCATTTCGGACGAGGCGACGAACTCGTCGCGCACTCTGTCCATGTCGGCGCGATCCATGGCCTTCGGAACCTGGTTCTGCGGCGACCAGGCAATCGCCGAGGCCGCCATGACAGGCCAATTGCCGGAGGCGAGCGGCACGTCGGTGCCTTCCCAGCCGACACGGGTCGAGCCCTTGGCGCCGGAATGGCCGATCTGGGCGCAGATCTTTGCTTCCGTCTCGGCATGGACGAAGTCGACCAGCCGCCTCCACGCCACCTCATGTTCGGGCGCGTAGAAGCCGGGGCAGCCAGGCGTGATCCGACCTTCCGGGCTGACGCAGGTCATCTCGATATAGACAAGCCCGGCGCCGCCCTTGGCGCGCTCGGCATAATGGGTGAAATGCCAATCGGTTGGGCAGCCGTCGACGGCCTTGTACTGCGCCATCGGCGAAACGACGACGCGGTTGTTGAGAACCATGTCGCGCAGCTTGAAGGGGGCGAACATCGGCGCCCGGCGCAGCCTGTTGCCGCCGGCACCAGCCTGGCGCTGAAACCACTCTTCTGCGCCGCCCAGCCATTCGGCATCGCGCAGCCGCAAATTCTCGTGGCTGATGCGTTGCGAACGGGTCAAGAGCGAATAGTTGAACTGCACCGGATCGAGACCGAGATAGCGCTCGACCTCCTCGAACCATTCCAGTGAATTGCGCGCCGCCGATTGCAGTTTCAGCACCTCGGTGCGGCGAGCGTCCTCATATTTGCGGAACGCGGCCTCGAGGTCCGGTTCGGTCTCGACATAGTCGGCCAGCGCCACCGCGCTTTCCAGGGCGAGTTTGGTGCCGGAGCCGATCGAGAAATGCGCCGAGGCCGCTGCGTCGCCCATCAGCGCCAGATTCTTGTGGGACCAGCGCTCGCACAGCACGCGCGGGAAATTAATCCAGGCCGAGCCCCTGATGTGGTTGGCGTTGGTCATCAGCGCGTGGCCGCCAAGATGTTTGGCGAAGATGCGCTCGCAGACCGCGATGGACTCCTGCTGCGACATCGCGCCGAAGCCGAAGGCGGCCCAGGTCTGTTCGCTGCATTCGACGATGACGGTCGCGGTCTCGCTGTCGAACTGGTAGGCGTGCGCCCACACCCAGCCATGCTCGGTCTTTTCGAAGATGAAGGTGAAGGCGTCGTCGAATTTCTGGTTGGTGCCAAGCCAGACGAACTTGCATTTGCGGGTGTCGATGTCGGGCTTGAAGATGTCGACGAAGGTGTTGCGCGCTCTGGAGTTCAGCCCGTCGGCGGCGACGACCAGGTCATGCGTCTCCATATAGGGGCGGGGGTCGGCGATGTCGGTTTCGAACATCAGCTTGACGCCGAGTTCGCGCGCGCGCCGCTGCAAGAGCACCAGCAGGCGCTTGCGGCCGATGCCGCAGAAGCCGTGGCCCGACGAGACCGTGCGCACGCCGTCATGGATGACGGCGATGTCGTCCCAATAGGCGAAATGCTTCTTGATCCAGACCGCGCTGACCGGGTCATTCTCAGCAAGGTTGTCGAGCGTCTCGGCCGACAGCACGACGCCCCAGCCGAACGTGTCGTCGGCGCGATTGCGCTCGAACACCGTCACGTCGTGCGCGGCGTCCCTCAGTTTCATCGAAATGGCAAAGTAGAGGCCGGCTGGTCCGCCGCCGAGAACCGCAACCTTCATCTGTGCGATCTCCTCTTCGCTTGCTATGCCTCAGTATCGCGCCGGAGGTCAGATATTTCAAGCTTAAAGTTTTATGTCGAAATGATTAGGCGGGGATTGCGTGGCGCGCTTGCGTGACGTCCCTGCAAGCGCGCCGCGGGAGATCATTTCTCAGGGTTCTTCGGGCTCCACAGCACGGTCTCGGCACCCTTCTCATAGGCCATGCCAGTGGGATAGCTGATCGCCTCCAGTTGCAAGCCCCATGGCGCCTGGAAATAGAGGATGGTCTGGCCGGCGGCGGGCCCTTCCTTCACCGGCAGCGGCCCCAATCTCGTCTTGACGCCCTTGCCGTCGAGATAGGCTTTGGCCGCGGCGACGTCGTCGACGTAAAGGGCGATATGGAAGCCGCCAATGTCGCTGTTCTTCGGTGTCAGGTCCTTCTGGTCGGGCGCGGTGTATTTGAACAGCTCGATGTTCGACCCATAGCCGCAGCGGACCATGGTGACCTGCTCGATGACAGCCTTCGGATCGACGCCGAGGAGGTCCTGCATGAAGGTGCCCTTGTCGTCGGCGAACGGTCCGAACGACATCGCCTTCTTGCAGCCCACGACTTCGGTGAAGAAGTCGACCGCCTGCTTCATGTCGGGAACCGTGATGCCGGTATGGTCGTGGCCGCGCATGCCAGGGATCGTATCCGCCGCCGCAGCTCCCATTGAGCCGAGCAGGATCGCGGCGAGCATCGTGCCGCGGGTTGCGTAGTTCATGTTACCCTCCGTTCGCGGGCTGATTTCGCCCCCATGCACGTCCGAGGCCCGCTCTTCGGCGTGCGGGATGAAAAGTCTTATGCCGGCGCCTTCGCGGGCGGCCGCAGCCAGTCCGCGTCGATCTCGGGAAGCGGAATGGCGGCAAGCAGGTCTCGCGTGTAAGTCTCCCTGGGATTGTCGAACAGCGCATCCGTGGCGCTCTGCTCGACGATGCTGCCCTCGCGCATGACGATCACCTGTTGGCAGAGCCGCCGGATGACCGACAGGTCGTGGCTGATGAAGGCGACCGTCAGGCCCATCTCCGCCGCGAGCTTCTCCAGCAAGGTGAGGATCTGCGCCTGTGTCGAGACGTCGAGCCCGGAGACGATCTCGTCGGCCAGCACGAATTTCGGCGACAGCGCCAGCGCGCGCGCAATGCCGACGCGCTGGCGCTGGCCGCCCGACAGCTGGTGCCGGTAGCGGCTGGCGAAGCTCTGCGGCAGGCCGACGCGTTGCAGTGCCTCGGCGACGCGGGATTTCAGATTGTCGCCAAGCCCGTTCTGCTTGAGCGGTGCGGCGATGATGCTGGCAATGGTGCGGCGCGGGTTGAGCGATGACATCGGATCCTGGAAGATCATCTGCAGGTCGCGGCGCAGCGGCCGCAGTGCCGCCTCCGGCAGTTGGGTGATGTCGCGGCCCTCGAAACGGATGCTGCCGGCACTCGGCTCCAGCAGCCGGACCAAAGCGCGACCAAGCGTCGACTTGCCGGATCCGGATTCACCGACGATGCCGGTGACAGAGCCCTTTGGCAGGTCGAAATCCAGGCCTTTCAGAATTTCGGCCAGCGGCGCGCGGCCGACAAGCGGCTTGCGCGTCATGTCGGGCAGCGCGACCTTCAGCCCGCGCACGGAAAACAGCGGCTCAGCCATGCGGGCGCCTCCATGCCTGGTCGGCTACCGCGATCTCGGCCGCAAGTCCGGCCAGCACCGTCTCGTCCACCGGCTTCAGCGAGGTGAAGGGGTCGGTGTAGCGTGGCGTCGCAGCCATCAGCGCCCGGGTGTACGGATGCCGGGGTGCTGCGAAGAGATCAGCGGTCTCGGCTTCTTCCACCACCTTGCCGGCATAGAGCACCGACACTTTCTGGCTGATCTTGGCGACGACGCCAAGATCATGGGTGACGAACAGGATCGCGGTGCCGTGCTCGCGCTGCAACGCGGCGATCAGCCGAAGGATCTGCTTCTGCACGGTGACATCGAGTGCCGTGGTCGGCTCGTCGGCGACGATCAGCCGTGGCTCGGCGGCAAAGGCGGCGGCAATCAGCACGCGTTGGCGCATGCCGCCGGACAGTTCGTGCGGATAGCTCTTCAGCACCCGGTCCGGGTCGCGGATCTGTACCTCGTCCAGCAATTGCCTGACACGCTTGTCCGCCTTGTCGCCGCTCCAACCCAGGATGCGCACCAGCCGGTCGGTCATCTGCGGACCGATGCGGCGCGAGGGGTTGAGCGCGGTCAGCGGGTCCTGCGGGATCAGCGCCGTGCGTGCGCCGATCAGCGTGCGCCGCGCCTTGGGCTGGAGTTTGCCGAGGTCTTCGCCCTCGAGCCTCATGTCGCCTTCGACGATGCGCACGCTCGACGGCAGGACGCCCAGCACCGCCTTGCCGATCATCGTCTTGCCGGCGCCGCTTTCGCCGACCAGCGCGCGCACCTCGCCGGGTTGCACGGTGAGCGAAACAGAGCGCAGCACGCGCTGGCCGTTGGCCAGCACCGCGCTCAGATTGGCGATATCGAGACAGGCACTCATCGCAGCACCGGATCGAAACGCGTCTTCAGTGCTTCGCCGAACTGGCTGAACGACAGCACAGTGAGGATCAGCGTGATCAGCGGAAACACCAGCACCCACCAGGCTTGATGGATCGACAGCCGGCCTTCGGCGATGATGCCGCCCCAGGTCGGGTCGTCGGTCGAGATCGACAGATTGACGAAGGACAGGATCGCCTCGACGATGACGGCGATGCCCATTTCCAGCGACAGCAACGCCACGATCGACGGCACCACGTTGGGCAGCACCTCGCGCAGCATGATGCCGATGCGGCCATAGCCGGCGATGCGGGCATTCTCGACATAGTCCATGCGCGACTGGCCCATGGCTTCGGCGCGGATGACCCGGCAGAAGCGCGTCCAGTCGATGATGGCGATGGCGAGAATGACGGAGTTCAAGCCGGTACCGAGCACGGCGACCAGCAGAATGGCGAAAAGCACCGGCGGGAACGCCATCCAGATGTCAACGATGCGCGAGATGATGCGATCCGCCCAGCCGCCGAAATAGCCCGCGATCAGTCCCAGCATCGAGCCAACGACGCAGGCGGCGATGGCCGCCGCGAAAGCAACGATGAAGGCGATGCGGCCACCAAAAATCAGGCGCGAGAGCAGGTCGCGGCCGAGGCTGTCGGTGCCAAGCCAATAGCCAGGCTCGGCGCCATCGAGCCAGAACGGCGGCAGACGCTCCAGCATCAAATCCTGCGCCAGCGGATCCTGCGGCGCCACCAGCGGCGCGAAAATCGCGGCCAGCAGTGCCAGCAGCAGCCAGCCGCCGGCAAGCCACAGCCTCGGGCTCAGTCCGCGTCGCGAGATGCGTGCCTCATCCATGGCGCAACCTCGGATTGAGCAGCGCATACATCATGTCGACGCCGAGGTTGATCAGCACGAACAGCAGCGCGAACACCAGCACGATGCCCTGGATCAGCGGCAGGTCGCGGTTGATGACGGCATCGATCGCCATGTTGCCGAGCCCCTCATAGGAGAACAGCCGCTCGACGATGACCGTGCCGCCGATGAGGAAGGTGAATTGCACGCCGATCAGGGTCAGCGTCGGCAGCGCGGCGTTCTTCAGCGCCTCGAGCAGGATGACCTGCGTTTCCGAAAAGCCCTTGACCCGTGCCAGCACGACATAGTCGAGGTCGAGCACTTCCTTCAGCGACTGTTTGAGAAGCTGCGAGATGATCGCCGCCAGCGGCAGCGCCAAAGCCACGGCCGGCATCAGCATGTGCTTCAAGAGATCCCAGGTCAGGTCGAAGCGCAGTCGCAGCAGGCTCTCGAAGAAATAGAACTGCGTCACGAAGGGCAGGTCGAGTTGCGGCGACACGCGGCCCGAAATGTCGAAGATCGGCACCAGCACGCCGAACAGCAGGATCAGCACCAGGCCCCAGAGGAAGTCGGGGATGGAAAGGGCGGCGCCGCTCGCAATATCGATGCCGGCCTCGACCGCCGTGCCGCGTTCGCGCGCGCCGAGTATCGCCGTCGTGCCGCCGATCGCCACCGCCATGACGAGAGCGACGATGGCAAGTTCCAGCGTGGCCGGCAGCCGGTTGAAGACGAGGCCGAGCACGTCTTGCCGCAGCGAGATCGAGGTTCCGAAATCGCCCCTGGCGACACCGGACAGCCAGATGAAGAACTGCTGTACGATCGTCTTGTCGAGCCCGTACAGCGCGCGCAGTCGGGCGATGTCGTCATTGGTGGCGCCGGGCGGCAGCATCATGGCGATCGGATCGCCGGGCGCGACGCGGATGACGACAAAGACGACGACGGCCACGCCGAACAGCGTGATCAACATCGTCAGCAGACGAATCAGGAATCGTTGCAGGAGCATGTAAATCTTTGCAGGAGCCCGTGGGCTCGTATGCCCGATGGAAAATGCGCGCCGTCATTGACGACGGCGCGCGGCAATTCCAGGCCGATATCAGGCCGGGGTCATCAAGGCCGGCAGCAGCGCGCCTGAGATGTGCTGGACGACTTTGACGCCCTTGGCATGCACGATCGGCTGCGCGTACTGCATCAGCGGCAGCACATAGGCCTGCTCGGCGATGTATTTGTCGACCGCCTTCCAGCCGGCGATGCGCTTGGCCTCGTCTTTTTCTCCCCACAGCGGGTTGATCATGTCGATCAGGTCCTGGCTGTCCCAGACCGAATGCGGGCTCGGCCCATACATGGCAAAGCCGGTCGAGGTGGTCGGATCGCCAATGGCGTTGCCCCAATTGTAGAAGGCCGCGGGCGCGAGCTTGTCGGCGGCGCGCAGCTCGTAGTGCTTGGCGATCTCATAGACCTCGATCGTCGCCTCGATGCCGACCTTGCGCCACATTCCGACGATCGCCTGGATCATCTCATAGTCCTTGGGCTTGAAGCCCTTGGTCGTCTGGATGGTGAACTTGACCGGCTTTTCCGGCGAATAGCCTGAGGCGGCCAGCAGTTCCTTGGCCTTCTCAGGATTGTGCTCCACCTTGATCGAGGCATCGAAGGCCGCGTATTCCGGCGTTTCGAGCGTGGCGATCGGCTGGCCATAGCCGCGCAGCAGCCGCTTGACCAGAAGCTCCTTGTCCACCGCCATGACGGCTGCCTGGCGCACGTTCTTGTCCAGCATCGCTTCGATGTCGTTGAAGAAGATCATGCCGATGTCGGAAACATTCTTGATCGAGCCGGCAAGCCCGTCCTTGGCGATCAGCCGGTCATACTCCTCATAAGGGATTTCGAGCGTCACCTGCGAGGAACCGGATTCGATCTCGGCCACCCGGCTTGCCGCATCGGTGACGAACTTGATCGTCACATTCTCGAAGGCCGGCTTGCCGCCCCAATAGTCGGGATTGGCCTTCAGCCGCAGGAAAGCGTTGCGCTCGAATTTTTCCACCATGTAGGGGCCGGTGCCGATCGGCGCCTTCTCGAAGCCTTCGGCGCCGACCTTCTCGTAATAGGCCTTGGGCATGATGTAGCCGGTCAGGAACGACATCCACTTGAAATAGACTGGATCGAACTGCACGACGTCGCCAGTGATCTTGTTGCCGTCGATCTTGAAATTGTTGACGTTCTTCCAGACGAACTGGATCGGGTTGCCGGTCTTTTCGTCGCCCGCACGCTGCAGCGACCAGACGACGTCTTCCGGTGTGAAGGGTGAGCCGTCATGCCATTTCACGCCTTCGCGCACCGTCATCATGATCTTGGTGCGGTCGTCGTTCCAGCCCCATTCGGTCAGCAGGCCAGGCGCGAAGGACAGGTCCGGCTTCTGCGGGATGAATTGGTCGAACACCGATTGGTAGAGGCCCTGGATGGTCGGGTTGACGGCCGACGGTCCGGTGGTCGGATCCCAGGACGGCAGGTTGACATTGTAGGCGATGGTCAGTTCGCCGGCGGCCTGGGCAATCTTTGGCAGGCCGACGGCGGCCACGCCAAGTGCCGCGGCACTGTATCCCAGTAATTCGCGTCTGTTGATTGTCATGGTCGTTCCCCTTGTTGGTTTATTTGTCTTCGCGCAGCGTCTTCAGTTCATTGGTTCGGGCTTCGTCGGCAGCAGCGCCTTGCCTCTCGTCGCCTCCATAAAATCGTCTGGCCTACCTCCCGCCAAGCTGTTGCGCGAGCATGAAGCCCGAGGCGGCACCGGTGCCGGCGCCCGGCCATGTCGCGGCGCCGGTGAGATGCAGGTTGGCGACCGGCGTGTTCCAGCCGGCATGGCCGCGCGCCGGGCGGAACAGGAAATTCTGCGCCAGATGGTGGCTGCCGCAGACCTGGTCACCGCCGACGAGGTTCGGGTTCTCACGCTCGAGATCGATCGGCGAGAACACCGCGCGGCCAAGGATCTTTGCGCGCAGGCCGGGCGCGTAGGTTTCGATAATGTCGAGCACGCGCTCGGCATAGGCTTCCTTGACCTGGTCCCAATGTGCTGGCGCGATCTTGGCCGCGGCGTCGCCCGCGATTTCGGCGGGCAGCATGCGCACCTGTATCCACAGAACATGCTTGCCCTGCGGCGCCCGCGATGGGTCGATGGCGGTCGGCTGGCCGACGACCAGCACCGGTTCGTCCGGCAGCATGCCTGCCATCGCCTGCTGATAGGTGCGCGACATCTGGTCGAGCGAGGGGGACAGATGCACATAGGCGAACTGGCGCAACTCTGCCCCGGCGCGCCAGTCCGGCAGATCGTCCAGCGCCAGGTGGATCATCATCGTGCCCGGCGCGTGCCGGAATTTCTGCATCGCCGTGTCGAAGCCGGCGTTGCCGGAACCGCCAGGCAGCAGCTTGCCGGTCAGCGCCTTGGGCGCGACGCCTGCAATGACCGCCTTGGTCGCCGTATGCGTTTCGCCGGAAGAGAGCCGCACGCCCGTCGCCTTGCCGCCGGAGACAGTGATCTCGGCAACGTCGGCGCTGGTAATGATCCTGCCGCCGGCGGATGTGACCATGCCGGCCAAGGCCCGGATGATCGTATCGGCTCCGCCCTTGCCCAGCACCATGCCGAAGCTCTGGTTGGCCATCGATTCCAGATAGGGAAACACGGCGCCGCCGGCGATGTCGGGCGCGAAGTCGAGATGCATGCCCCAGGTGGCGAGCGTCGCCCTGATATGAGGAGACTCGAAAGTCTCCTCCAGCCAGGCGCGCGGCGAGGACAACAGCAGCCGGCCGGTATCGAGCGCGCCGGAAACACCTTTCTTGCGCCACAGGTTCCATGCGGTGCCCGCAAGCGCACGGGCGCTCATCGGCGAGCCCAGCAGCTTGAACAAATGCCCGGCTTCGGCCGGGAAGGCGGCAACCAGCCTGCGCCATGTCGCGGCATCGGCGGCTGAAAAGGCGGCAACGCGGCTGGCGGTCTTTTCCAGATCGTTGCTGACCCCGAACCAGCGCCCATCCGGAAAGGCGCTGGCGAAACAATCGGCGGCCGGCGCGAATTCCAGCCCCTGCGCTTTCAATTCATTTGCATATTTCCGGTGGAAGGCGGAGCCGGCGAACAGGCTCAGATTCATCGCGCCGAAATCATGACGGAAGCCCGGAAGCGTGAATTCGCGGGTTTGCACCGCGCCGCCGATCGTTGCGCTGCGCTCGAAAACCCCGGTTTTCCAGCCCTTGAGCGCCAGATGCGCGGCGCATGCCAGACTGTTGTGGCCCGCCCCGACAAAGATGGCGTCGAACTCGCTCACGCCCCGTTCCCATTTCCTTTATGCTTAAAGATAATTGCAGATGCATATGTTTTCGTCTAGTAGGATATTAAGGGCCGAGACGAGCCTTGATCATGTCAGACAAGAGGGAACAGAGACCATGGACACCCAAAAACTTCTCGGCGAAGTCGCCGGCCAACTCCTTTCCGGCGCCATCAAGGTGGTCGACCTGACGGCGCCGCTCGGGCCGGATACACCACTGATCAAGCTGCCGCCGGAACTTGCCGTCGATACGCCGAAGGTCGAGATCCATTCGATCTCCCGCTACGACAAGAACGGCCCATGGTGGGCGTGGAACTGGCTGAAGCTCGGTGAGCATTCCGGCACCCATTTCGACGCCCCGCAGCATTGGATCAGCGGCAAGGATTATCCGGACGGCGCCACCGACACCATTCTGGCGCAGAACTTCATCGGCCCGGTCAATGTCATCGACTGTTCGAAGGAGGCCGCCGCCGACCATGATTTCCTGCTCACCGTCGACCACATCAAGGCATGGGAAGCCAAGCATGGCGCGATCAACGCCGGCGAGTGGGTGGTGATGCGCACCGACTGGTACAAGCGCAACGGCTCGGAAGCCGAGTTCCTTAACGCCAACGAGACCGGCCCGCACACGCCCGGCCCGACGGCCGAAGCCATCCAGTTCCTGATCAGCAAGGACATCAAGGGCTGGGGCTCGGAGACGATAGGCACCGATGCCGGCAAGGCGGGCGGCATGGAGCCGCCATTCCCGGCGCACACGCTGATGCACAAGGCCAACCGCTACGGCCTGGCCAGCCTCTGCAACCTCGACCAGTTGCCGCCGAAAGGCGCGATCCTGATCGCGGCACCGCTCAAGATCGAGCACGGCACCGGCAGTCCGATCCGCGCCCTGGCGCTGGTGGTTGGAAAATAGAGCGAGGTGGGTCTTCGGGAGAAGATCATGCAGCTTGGTGAGGCGATAGGGAGGCAGGATGGCGGCGTTAGCGCTCTACGGCGCCCCCCTCTGCCCTGCCGGGCATCTCCCCCACTTGGGGGGAGATCGGCAGCTTCCGCGACGGCTCCCTTCTTGCGACGTAGAAAATTGACGAAAGCCGAGATGGCAGTCGATCTCCCCCCTCGTGGGGGAGATGTCCGGCAGGACAGAGGGGGGCGCCGTAGAGCGCTGACCTCGCAAGCCTGCCCACTGCCTGCAGGAACTTCCCAATGAAAGCGCCCGACCACATCATTGTCGGCAGCGGCATCAACGCGCTGGTTTGCGCGGCGATGCTTGGCGGCAAGGGCGCCAAGGTGCTCGTGCTGGAGCGCAACGACCGCATTGGCGGCTGCATGCGCACCGAGGAAATCACCGCGCCTGGCTTCATCCATGATGTGATGGCAACGACCTTCGTGCTGTTCATCACCTCGCCGGCCTTCGCCGCACTTGGCGCCGACCTCGCCCGGCACGGGCTGGAATTCTGCCATACCGGCACGCCGACCGGCGTGCTTCGCCCGGACGGCAGCCATGCGGTGCTCAGCACCGACCGCGCCGCCAACATCGCCGCGCTCAACGCGATCGCGGCCGGCGACGGTGACCGCCACGCGGAAGATGTCGGCGGCATCGAAGGCAATGCCGGCCTGCTGTTCGGCCTGCTCGGCGGCAGTCTGTGGTCTTATCCGACCGCGAAGCTGCTGGCGGGCGACGCCTGGCGGCGGAGCCCGCGTGGTCTTGCCGCCTTCCTTGGCGATGCGCTGGTGCCGGCGCGCGGCTGGCTGGAAAGCGGCTACCAGTCCGAGACCGTCCGCGCGCTCTGGGCGCCGTGGGTGCTGCATGCCGGGCTTGGCCCGGAAGACGCCTTTTCCGGCCAGATCGCCAAGGTGATCGCCTTCGCGCTGGAGGCGGCCGGCGCGCCGATCGTCAAGGGCGGGGCGCAGAACCTGCTGTCTGCTTTCGAGGCGCTCATCAAGGAGCGCGGCGGCGTCATCTCCACCGAAGCGGACGTTGCCTCCATCCTCCTGGCCGGCGGCCGCGCCACCGGCGTGCGCCTGGCTTCGGGCGAGACCGTCCACGCGAAGAAGAGCGTTATCTGCTCGGTTACGCCGACACAGCTCTATGGCCGCCTGCTCGGCACGGATGCTCCCAAAGCCGATGCCGAGGCGATGAAGAAATACCGCTACGGCAAAGGCAATTTCCAGATCCACTACGCCCTCGACAAGCCGCCGTCCTGGCGCGGCGAAGGCCTGGACAAGGTGGCGCTGCTGCATCTGACGCCCGGACTGGATGGTGTCTCGAAAGCCTGCAACGAGGCGGCGCGCGGCATGCTCCCCGAGGTGCCGACCATCTGTGTCGGCCAGCCGCATGCGCTCGACCCGTCACGCTGCCCGGAAGGCAAGGCGATCCTGTGGCTGCAACTGCCCGAGGCGCCCCGCCACATCAAGGGCGACGCCGCCGGCAAGCTGCAGGCGCCCGCTGACGGGCAATGGACCGATGCCCTGCGCGAGGCCTATGCCGATCGCGCCGACGCGGTCCTCGCCAGCCATATCGACGGCTTCAAGGACAGCGTGATCGCGCGCCGCGCCTATTCGCCGGCCGATCTCGAAGCGATGAACATCAACCTGGTCGGCGGCGACCCTTATGGCGGTTCCTCGACCATAGACCAAGCCTTCCTGTGGCGGCCGTTCAAGACCAGCCGCAACCACCAGACCGGCATCAAGGGCCTCTATCATATCGGCGCTTCGACCCATCCCGGTGCTGGCCTCGGCGGCGGCTCCGGTTTCCTGCTGGCGGGGAAGCTGTGATGGAACAGAAAGTCGCCGAAAAACGCCAGCGCATTTCGACCCTCGGCCAGATCGGCCTGCAGCAATTCGCGCCCTATCTGATGAACCGCATCATGGGCCGCTACAACGCCACCTTGCGTGACGATTTTCGCAAGCAGGGCTTGACCATTTCGCAGGTGCGCACGTTGGCCGTGCTGTCGGTCACCGACGGCGTCACTGTCAACGACCTCTCGGTCTATACCGTCATCGAACAGTCGACCTTGAGCCGCACGCTGGACACGCTGGAGGGGCAAGGGTTCGTGCGGCGTGAGCAGGGCGTGAGCGACAGCCGGATCCGCCACGTGTTCCTGACAAACGAAGGCCGCGCCGAGTTCACCCGCGCCTGGCCGGCCATGCATGACGCCTTCGAGGCGATGTTCGACGATGTCGACGATGCCGAATATGCCGCCCTCATCGCGACGCTGCAGAAGATGCTGAAGAACATTCGCAAGCACGACATCTAGATGTACGCGCCGCCGATGCCGGGCGGCAATGGAAGGAGGCCAAAGATGGCCGAAAGGTCTTTTGCCAAGGAAGTCGAGAAACTCAGGCTCGGTGCCGGCGAGGAATTCGCAGGAGAGGGCATCCTCGCCATCACCAAGGCACTGCTGCAATGCGGTGTCGGCTATGTCGGCGGCTACCAGGGCGCGCCGATCAGCCACCTGATGGATGTGCTGGCCGACGCGCAGGACATTCTGGGCGAACTCGGCGTGCATTTCGAGGCCAGCGCCTCGGAAGCCACCGCCACCGCCATGCTCGCCGCTTCGGTGCATTATCCGATCCGCGGCGCGGCGACCTTCAAGTCGACCGTCGGCACCAACGTCGCTTCAGATGCGTTGGCCAATCTCGCGTCCGGCGGCGTCACCGGCGGCGCGTTGATCATCGTCGGCGAGGATTATGGCGAGGGCTCCTCGATCATGCAGGAGCGCAGCCATGCCTTCGCCATGAAGAGCCAGGTCTGGCTGCTCGACCCGCGTCCGAACCTGCCGTCGATCGTCAAGGCGGTGGAGGATGGTTTCGAGCTGTCGGAAGTCTCCAACACGCCGGTCATGCTGCAGGTGCGCATCCGCTGCTGCCACGTGCATGGCCATTTCATCGCCAAGGACAACAAGCGCCCGCCGATGACTGTCGCCGATGCGCTGGACGCACCGCGCCGCGACACCGGCCGCATCGTGCTGCCGCCCGCCTCCTTTCTGCACGAGAAGGAGAAGGTGGCAAAGCGCTGGCCGGCGGCCGTCGACTTCATCACCAAGAACAGGATCAACGAGTTCTTCGGCTCGGACCACGGCTCGGTCGGCATCGTCATGCAGGGCGGCATGTACAATTCGGTCATCCGTGCGCTGCAGCGGCTTGGCCTTGCCGACACCTATGGCGACACGGATGTCCCGCTCTACGTGCTCAACGCCGTCTATCCGCTGATCGACGACGAGTTCCTCGCCTTCTGCGAGGGCAAGCAGGCGGTGCTGATGGTCGAGGAAGGCCAGCCCAACTATATCGAACAGGCCTTTGCCGCCATGCTGCACAAGGCCGGGCGCGGCACGCGCCTGGTCGGCAAGGAACATCTGCCGATGGCCGGCGAATATACCGGCCAGGTCATGCTTGATGGTATCGGCGCCTTCCTGCGCGCCGAGGCGCCGCATCTTTTGCCGGGCGAGGTGCGCGCGCCCAACAAGGTCGGCGACGGCGTCGACACGGCTGACCTGATCAACGTCGTGCCGGGCCGCCCGCCCGGCTTCTGCATCGGCTGCCCGGAACGGCCGATCTTTGCCGCGACCAAGCTGGTCGAACAGGAACTCGGCAAGCACCACATCGCCTCCGACATCGGCTGCCATCTGTTTTCGATCATGCCGCCTTTCGAGCTCGGCGCCACCACGATGGGCTATGGGCTGGGGCCAGCCTCGGCCTCGGCGTTCAATTCGCCCGACGCCAAGCGCCGCTCGATCTCCTTCGTCGGCGACGGCGGCTTCTGGCACAACGGCCTGACCTCCTCGATCGGCAACGCGGTGTTCAACAAGAATGACGGCGTCATCGTCATCGTCGATAATTTCTACTCGGCCGCGACTGGCGGGCAGGACATCCTGTCGTCGCGTGCGGGCAACAAGACCAAGTCGACCAAGCATCCGATCACCGAGGCGGTGAAAGGCATGGGCGTGAAATGGCTGCGCCATGTCGACCGCACCTACGATGTCGGCAAGATGCAGAACACGTTGCGCGAGGCGCTGACGACGGACGAGAAGGGCCCGAAAGTCATCGTCGCTTCGTCGGAGTGCATGCTCAATCGCCAGCGCCGCGAAAAGCCGCTGGTCGACAAGGCCATCAAGGGCGGCGAGCGTGTCGTCAAACCGAAGTTCGGCGTCGACGAGGACATCTGCACCGGGGACCATGCCTGCATGCGGCTTTCCGGCTGTCCGTCGCTGTCGGTGAAATCGCTTGACGACCCGCTGCGCGACGATCCGGTCGCGTCGATCGACCAGAACTGCGTCGGCTGCGGCAATTGCGGCGAGGTGGCGGACGCCGCGGTGCTGTGCCCTTCCTTCTATCGCGCCGATGTCGTGCACAACCCGAGCCGCTGGGACCGGTTCCTGGAAGCGGCGCGCCGCACGACGATCGGCTTCCTGCAGAGGCATCGCGAAAACCGGCGCCTGATATTCGCCGATGCTTGAGCCCGTCCCCTCCTTGCACCCCAGATCCGGTGCCGCCGATGAGCCGGTGATCAAGCTCGCCGTGCTGGCCGTCGGCGGCCAGGGCGGCGGCGTGTTGGCCGACTGGATCACCGATGTCGCCGAACGCAATGGTTACGTTGCACAGTCGACTTCGGTCGCCGGCGTCGCCCAGCGCACCGGCGCGACCATCTATTATATCGAGATGGCCCGCGACACCGGCCGCCTGCCGGTCTTCGCCCTGTCACCCTCGCAGGGCGATGTCGACATCCTGATCGCCGCCGAATTGATGGAGGCCGGCCGCGCCATCATCAGGGGCTTCGTCACCCCCAACCGCACGACGCTGATCGCCTCCTCGCATCGCATCGCCGCCGTCTCGGAAAAGATCGAACCGGGCGACGGCCGCGCCTCGTCGTCCAAGGTCCACGCGACGGCTGAGGCCGCGTCGAAGCGCTTCATCGCTTTCGACATGGAAAAGATCGCCGCCGACAACGGCTCGATGATCTCGGCCAGCCTGCTTGGCGCGCTGGCCGGCTCCGACGCACTGCCGTTCACGCGCGAGAGCTACGAACAGGCGATTGGTGCCGGCGGGCGGGGCGTGAAGGCCAGCCTTGCCGCCTTCGGCGCGGCCTTCGACCGCGCACGCGGCACGGCGGCAGCACCTTCGTCAAAACCGGCGGAGCCAGCCATTGTCGAATCCGCTTTGGGTGCCGGGCGTGTGAGCGGCCCGCAAAATCTGCTGCGGGGATGGCATGCCCAGGCCGCCCGCATCGACCTGATGCCCGTAGCCGTGCGCGACATGGCGCTTCGCGGCCTGAGAAAGGTCGTCGACTATCAGGACATCGCCTATGGGCGCGACTATCTCGACCGGCTGGACAACGCCGTTGCGCTGGACAGCGCCGGCCACGCTTATGCGCTGTCCATCGCCGCCGCCAAGCATCTGGCCAATGCCATGTGCTACGACGACATGATCCGCGTCGCCGATCTGAAAACGCGCTCGACCCGCGACAGGCGGGTGCGCAAGGAGGTTGGCGTCAAGGACGGTTCGGTCCTGCAGGTGACCGAATATTTCCACCCGCGCATCGAGGAGTTCTGCGGCACGCTGCCGGCGGGGCTGGGCAGCTACATCGAAAGCCGGCCGAAACTGGCCGCCTTTCTCGATCGCCGCATCAACCATGGCCGCCGCATCCGCACCGACAGCTTCGCCGGCTTCGCCGCTCTGTGGTTCATCGGCGGCCTGCGCCGCTGGCGCCGCAGCCTGCTGCGCCACAAGGTCGAGGCCGCGCATCTCGAACGCTGGTACGCTCTGGCGCTTGGCTACGTGCCGGCAGATTACGCGCTTGCGGTCGAAATCCTCAACTGTCGCCGGCTGATCAAGGGCTACAGCGACACGCATGTGCGCGCCCAGTCGAAATTCGACCGCGTGCTGTCGGCGCTCGATCTGCTCAAGGGGAGGGACGACGCCGCCGACTGGATCCGCCGCCTGCGCGAGGCGGCGCTCAAGGACGAGAAGGGCGACATGCTGGACGGCGCGCTGAAGACCGTGGCGACACTGAACGAAGGCGCTCCTCGCTAGCCGGGGATCAAGCGCGTCGGTGCAGCTTGTAGATTCCCATTGGACAGGGGCTGGCCGCGAACGATAGCCAGGCCCTGGCGATTGACTCGTTAACCTCTCCTCACTTTTGTGAACATCGTTCATTTTTGCCCTTGAACATCGTTCAAGTTATGCTACATTGGCGCCATGAACATTGTTCATAAGGAGGCGTAGATGTCGGAACCGCTTGACACGGGCGCGCACAGGCCAGCTTCACCAGCGCCGGAACGAACCAGCGACCACCGGCGATTTCCGACCCAGTAAAGAACCTTAACCAGCTCACGGCTATCACAACGATCGGAACAGCGCATGAACCCGCGGGGATCACCGGAGCATCGCCGCGTGGTTCCGCCAAATGGGACAACGCCATGAACACGCATCTCATGCTTTCGCGGCGCTTCGCGCCGCTCTTCTGGACGCAGTTCCTGTCCGCTTTCAACGACAATTTCCTCAAGAACACGCTGGTGTTCCTGATCCTCTTCACACTGGCTGCCGATCAGGCCGCCTCGCTGGTCACGCTGGCCGGCGCCGTGTTCATGGCGCCGTTCCTGTTCCTGTCGGCGCTGGGCGGCGAGATCGCCGACCGCTTCGACAAGGCGCTCATTGCCCGCCGGCTGAAATTCGCCGAGATCGGCGCCGCTGCCGTCGCGGTCGTCGGCATCGCGCTGTCCTCCATTCCTGTGCTGATGACCGCGCTGTTGATATTCGGCGTCATCTCGGCACTGTTTGGGCCGATCAAATACGGCATCCTGCCCGATCATCTCGAGCGCAAGGAATTGCCCCGCGCCAACGCCTGGATCGAGTCGGCGACCTTCGCCGCCATCCTTGGCGGCACGATCGTGGGCGGTGTCGTCTCCGCTGACGGCATCGGTGTCGCCGTTTTCGGCCCGATGATGATGATCCTTGCGGTCGGCTGCTGGTTCGTCAGCCGCTCCATCCCCTCGACCGGCTCAGCCGCGCCGAACCTTGTCATCGACTGGAACATCTTCCACTCGACATGGCGCCAGGTCAGCGAATTGCGCACCGACACGCGCATCTGGCGCGCCGGATTGATGACCTCGTGGTTCTGGCTGATCGGCGCCATCGTGCTTTCGATCCTGCCCACGCTGATCAAGGACCAGCTCGGCGGCAACGAGATCGCGGTCACCGCCTATCTCGCGGTGTTCGCCGTCTCCATTGCCATCGGCTCGGCGATCGCCGCCTGGATGTCGCAGGGCCGCATGGTGCTGCTTCCCGCGCCGGTCGGCACCGCGCTTCTGGCGCTGTTCGGCTTGCACCTTGCCTGGACGATCTGGAGCATGCAGCCTTCGCCCAAGGCTGAAACCCTTGGCCTCTTCTTCGCCGGGCCGAACACCATCCGCGTTGCCATCGACCTTGCCGGCATGGCCATTTCCAGTGCCTTCCTGGTCGTGCCGACCTTCGCTGCCGTGCAGGCCTGGTCGCCCGAGGCGCGCCGCGCCCGCGTCGTCGCCGCTGTCAGCATCGTCAACGCCGGCTTCATGACGCTGGGCGGCATCCTCGTCGCCGCCGTCCAGGCCGCTGGCGTCTCTATTGCCAGCTTGTTGTTCGGGCTTGCCGCCTTCAATGCGGTGGCCGCCTGGCTGATGCTGAAATATCTGCCGACCAACGCCTTCCGCGACTTCGTCTCCATCCTCTTTCGCGCCTTCCATCGGCTGGAAGTGGAGGGTCTGGAAAACCTCAAGGCCGCAGGCCCGGCGCCGATTCTGGCGCTCAACCATGTCAGCTTTCTCGACGGTCCGTTGGCGCTGACGCTGACCGATGAAGAGCCGGTCTTCGCCATCGACTACACCATCGCGCAGGCCTGGTGGATGAAGCCGTTCCTCAAACTGACCCGCGCCTTGCCGCTCAATCCGGCCAAGCCGATGTCGACGCGCACGCTGATCAAGATCGTGCAGAATGGCGATCCGCTGGTCATCTTTCCCGAGGGCCGCATCACCGTCACCGGCGGGCTGATGAAGGTCTATGACGGCGCCGCCATGGTGGCCGACAAGACCGGCTCGATGGTCGTGCCGATCCGTATCGAGGGGCTGGAGAAAAGCCCCTTCTCGCGGCTGACGGCGCAGCACGTGCGCCGTCGCCTGTTCCCGAAGGTCAAGGTGACCATACTGCCGCCGGTCAGGCTCAAGGTCGCCGACGAACTGAAGGGCCGCAAGCGCAGAGCCGCCGCCGGTGCCGCACTCTACCAGGTGATGTCCGACCTCGTCTTCCGCACCCAGCATATCGACAAGACCGTGCTCGAAAGGGTCATCGAAACGGCGACCGAGCGCGGCATGAAGCAACTCGCCGTGCAGGATCCGGTCGCCGGTTCGCTGGGCTATGGCAAGCTGCTCACGGGTGTCGCCGTGCTCGGCGAGAAGTTCGAAGCGCTCTATGCCGGACAGGACACGCTCGGCATCATGCTGCCCAATGCCAATGGCGCTTGTGCCGCGCTGCTTGGCGTCATGTCCGCCGGCAAGGTCCCGGCGATGATCAACTTCACCGCCGGTGCCGCCAACATCCTGTCCGCCTGCAAGGCGGCGCGGGTCACCACAATTTTGACCTCTCGGGCCTTTGTCGAGCAGGCCAAGCTCGGCGCGACGGTCGAGGAAGTCGGCCGGTCGGTGAACATCGTCTGGCTCGACGATCTGCGCGCAACCATCAGCCTCAAGGACAAGCTGCTTGGCATGCTGCGCAAGGCCACGCCACGGGTTGCCCGCAATGCCACCGATCCGGCCGTGATCCTGTTCACCTCTGGCTCCGAAGGCACGCCCAAGGGCGTGGTGCTTACCCATCGCAACATCCTGGCCAATGCCGCGCAGGCCGCCTCGCGCATCGATTTCCACTCGGGCGACAAGGTGTTCAACGTGCTGCCGATCTTCCATTCCTTCGGGTTGACGGCGGGCACGGTGCTGCCGCTGGTGTCGGGCGTTCCGGTCTATTTCTACCCTTCGCCGCTGCACTACCGCATCGTTCCCGAACTGGTCTATGCCTCGAACGCGACGATCATCTTCGGCACCGACACCTTCCTCAGCGGCTATGCGCGCACCGCACACCCCTATGATTTCCGCTCGGTGCGCTACTGCTTTTCCGGCGCCGAGCCGGTCAAGGCCTCGACCCGCGAAACCTATATGGAGAAGTTCGGCCTGCGCATTCTCGAAGGCTACGGCGTCACCGAGACGGCGCCGGTGATTTCCATCAACACGCCGATGTACAACAGATCGGGCACGGTGGGAAAAATCATGCCCGGCATGGAATACCGCCTGGATCCGGTGATCGGCGTCCAGGGCGGCGGGCGGCTGTTCGTGCGCGGCCCCAACGTCATGGCGGGCTATCTCAGGGCGGAAAAGCCTGGTGTGCTCGAACCGCTGCAGGACGGTTGGCATGACACCGGCGATATCGTCAGCATCGACGATGCCGGCTTCGTCAGCATTCGCGGCCGCGCCAAGCGCTTCGCCAAGATTGGCGGCGAGATGATTTCGCTGGCTGCCGTGGAAGCGTTGGCGGGCGAGCTGTGGAAAGGTTCGCTCTCGGCGGTCGCGACGGTGCCTGATCCGCGCAAGGGCGAAAAGCTGGTGCTCATCACCGAAGCCGAAAACGCGACGCGCGCCGAATTTCTGGCCTTCGCCAAGGCGAACGGCGCCATGGACCTGATGGTGCCGGCCGAAGTGCGCGTCGTGGCGCACGTGCCGGTGCTTGGCTCGGGCAAGATCGACTTCGTCGGCGTGACCAGGCTGGTGCGCGGCGAGGCCTCTGAGGCCGCCAAGGTCGAGGCCGCCTGATAGCTGCGTGGGTCGTTCGCCAGCCTGTCGCGGTCATCGGGCCGGGCCCCGAGCCCGAAGCGGTTGAAGGCGATCAGGGCGGGATTCGGCAGGGCGGGACCTGGCGCCATGGGCCTTTTGGTCGCGACGGCCATGTCAGCGCTCCATGATTGGATCTCACGCGAGGCGCGCGACGCCCGATTGGGCTGTTCCCCGGCTCAAACCGGGGACAGGCGACCGGGCGGGCGGGTGCCGCCCGGCCCTCCCGCACGCTTACCAGCGATGCCAGCGGTGCCAGTGGCGGTGCGGATGCCAGCCGTAATAGGCCGGGCCGTGCCAATAGCGGTAGCGCGGATACACCACGACACGGTTGGGAACGCAGCGCCCCCAGGGATTGGGATGCCAGCCGGGTCCGCAACCCCAGGCCACATGCTCGATCAGCGCCGGCGCGGCCGGTTGCGCCACCATCGGCATGGCGGCGGAGGTCGCGACGGTTGCCGCGGTTCCGGTCAAGGCGAGGACGGCTGCTGCCGCATACTGTGTCAGACGGTTCATGACGTTACTCCGAATGTTGTCCGAGAATGAAAACCTGTTCGTACCGATGGGGCCGGCAGGTCTGCCCTTCTCCCGGTTAAACGGCCCTGCGGGCGCTTTCCGTCGGCCGTCACGGTGATTTTTTTGGCTCCGCCTTCGGCTGCGGCCCGGCGCGCCTGGCCAGCCCGTCCGCCAGCACGGCGCGCGCCTCGGCGGAGCCTGCAGCCGCGAACTCGGTGATGCGCTGCTCCAGCCGCGTGCGCAGGGTGATGTCGGCATTGCGGGCCCGTTCAAGGGCCGCCGACAGCGCCGCCGTGTCGAGGACGGGCTGCCGCAACAGATCCGCCGCCTCGCGCCTGGCCTGCTGGCCGTCGAGGATGATGTCGCGCGACTCGCGGCGAACCTCGCGCAATGCCTTGCGGAACAGCATGCGCTGCTGGTCGGGAAGACGGCCGCCGGCCGCCTCCAGCGAATAGCCCTGGCCCTGCTTGCCGCTTCTTACCCAGACGGCCCCGCCGGCAAGCGCCCCGGCCAGGAAGACATTCAGCGCCACCGACGCGATGATGAGCTTACGGCCCGTGCTCATAGGTCCTCCCCGACTGTTTCGCCGTCGGGCCCGGCATCGCCGAACGCCGTCGCATTGGCATCGAGCACATAATGGTCGGACGGAACCTCTGGAGTAACGATGGTCACCAGGGCCAACCCGGCCACCGCGCCCGCCAGGCCAATGCCGGCAAGGCCCAAACCCAGCCACCAGACCAGTTGGCGCCGGCGCTTGACAAGGTGCCGCTCGGCGGTGCGCAGGATGCTGCCGTGCAGCGCCGCGCCGGGCGCCTTGACGGCATAGCTGTCGAGCAAGGCGTCGAGTTTCCCGGCGTGGCCCAATATGACCGCGCCCATCTCGCTCGCGGCGAACATCGCTCCGGCCCTGCGATCGGCCTGCGGCCACCGCCGCAGATCGCCGCCATAGGCCGCCGCCAGAGCCGCAAAGCGCTCGGCATCCATTGCGGGTTCGTTCCTCGACCCATCAGACATCAGTCCATCCTTTGCCGATTGGCGCCGCGTGTCCGGGCGGTTGGATTCCCGGGACCTGGCCACCGGACGCTCGCGAGGTACGGTGAATTCTTCGCATCATGATCGCGCCTTTCTCAGTCATGGGCACCATCCCTGGCCAGGATCGTATGCAGCGCCCGCCGGCCGCGCGACAGCAGGCTCTCCAAGGCATCGACACTGATCTCCAGGGTCGCGGCCGCCTCTATGTTGGACATCTCCTGATAGTAGACCAGGATGATCGCCTCGCGCTGGCGTGGTGCGATTGCCTGCAAGGCCTGCTCGACCCGATGCGGCTCTTCGCGGGCATCGGGAAGCGGGGCGGGATCGACAATGTCCGGCACCGCGTCGGTCACCCATTCGCGGCGCCGGCGCAGCCGGTCGTAGCAGAGGTTGAGCGTGACGCGGTGGATCCAGCTGTCGAAGCGTGCATTGCCGCGCCGCCAGCCCGATGCATGACGCCAGATGCGCATGAAGGTTTCCTGCGCGACATCCTCGGCCTCCGCCGCGTCGCCCAGCATGCGCACGGCCAGCGAAAGGATGCGCGGCAGCTTGCGCGCGACCAGCAACCGCACCGCCTCCGGCTCGCCGGTACCGACGCGGCGAACCAACTCCTCGTCCGGGTCGGCGCTCATCGGCTGGCGCACTCCCGATGTCCATCACGCGTCATAGCCTCTTGGTCATTGCTCCGGCTTGGGAGCGGATTTGTGGCCCGGCCTCTCGTCGGCCGTTAGAATGCCGTCGCCATTCTTGTCCAGCCTGGCGAAGCGCTTGGCGAACAACGCATCGAGCTCGGCCCGGTCGATGAAGCCGTCATGATTGGAATCGATGCGCGCGAAGGATTTGGCGGGATCGCCCTTGACGTTGCGTTTGGCCCGGAAGGCCTCCCACTCCAAGAGGCTGATCTTGCCGTCGCCGTCCGTGTCGGCGGCCATGATCGCCTTCTCCCGCCGCTTCTGGAACTTGGCCAGCGTGATGTCGGACTTGGCGGTGCGGGATGGGGCAGTAGGGGATGTGGCCGCGGGGGATGTGGCCGCGGGTGGCGTGGCGGCCGGTGGTTCTGTCGCTGTCTGGGCCAGAGCCGCGGTGGTCAGCAGGCTCAAGGCAGCGGCAAGGATCGAACGGCGTATCATGCTTCACGTCTCCGGTTGGCGCATGCCATGGCCCAATGCCAGGGTCACGCTTCAACCGTTAAACGCAGCGATCGGAGAAATCCGTCGGTCGCCGATGCCGATCACGCGCTTGCCGCAATGCCGGGCCTTGGCGGCGGCAGGAGAAGTGGCAAAGCACTTCGTCCGGCGCGTCTGGATTACGCCGAGTGATCGTCGGCTACCAGCTGATCCGATTTGAAGCCGGCATGCTGAGGGGTCCACACATCGCCCTCTTTATTGAACCAGTGGCACAGATACATGCCGGAAGCGGCGCCATCGCTGACCGTCATCTTCGGGCCTCCCGACTTCAGCTTGACGACGTCTCCGGTCTTGAAAGTGTTGGGCATTTGGACCTCCCATGCTGACACCTGACATTTCATACCAAAACCGGTGTCCCGACAATGGCATACGGGTCTTTTGGGCCACTGTCTCATGCGGCAACGCGGGGGGCATCGCGGACGGCGCCCTCGGGGCGAAGCGGGCGGCCTCCGCGGATCAGTCCGCCTCGATCACACGCCGGGCCGGCTTCCTGACCGGCTCCCGTTGGCGCGCAGGCGGAGGCTTGTCCGCCAAGGCCTCCTGCTGCAGTCTCTGCTCCCTCAGGCGGGCTGTCTTGGCGTCCCTGGCGTGGCGCTCGGCATCCAGCACCAGCCTCGCCTCACGGTCCGCTCTTGCCAGCTTTTCCTTGTCGACACGCCTTGGCAATTTAAAACCTCCTGTCCGTGGAACCATCGGCAGGAAATGTGCGACCCAAGCGTCTGTTCCAAAAAACAGGCGCCTGTTTCAAAAAAATAGAAATGCGATATCCATCATTTGTTGTTGAGATTTGAAAATGCCGGACCGCGCGGTTGTCAGCGCGTTTCTGGGCGTTGGACCGACCGGCAAAAGGCAAAAGGCCGGAATTCGGGCCAACTTCCGCGCACCCAAGCCGCTTCGACCATTGGTTTGAAAAACTGGTGCCGCTTAGGTGACTCGAACACCTGACCCCATCATTACGAATGATGTGCTCTACCAACTGAGCTAAAGCGGCCCGGGAGGCCAAGGCCTCCAAGATGGGCAGGGTGATAGACTCAACCGGCCGCGAATTCAAGATGCGACTTGGCAAATCATGCAAGCGTCCCGCCGCGATCGAAACCGGGGCTCCAGCGCCCTTGCATGCCGGAATCGCCGACATATTCCGATTTTGTTTGCCGGAACATCGCGAAGATGGACTTTGGACGGCCCGTCAAGGCAGAATGCGGCTGCCCGCCCGTTGATTGATTGGTCGCCTGCCGCTAACCATCATGAAAGCTTGTGGCAATTAGCAGAGGGATCTCGCTTGGACGCGATCGAAAAAGCGATCCGGAACGCCTTGGAAAAGGGCAACGCCGAGGACCGCGCGTTCCGCGAGAGGGTCTATCGCTCGGCCTTCGCCGCGCTCGACCGTGCGCTCCAGGCCAATCCCGGCGTGACCGTGGAAGTCGCCATCAAGCGCCGCAAGGCTATCCAGGCGAAAATCACCGAAATCGAATCCGAGTACCTGCCGGCGGTGCCTGGCGTTGCCCCGCGGATCGACGCGATCGACGCGCCGGCGGGCGAGGTCGAGGCCGATGCAGCGCCGGCGGTCGAGGCCAGCCCGAGGGTGCCATCGCCCGCTGCCTCCGTCGACGCCCCCGTGCAGCCCGCTTCCGATGCACCGCGCTCGCGCGTGCTGCCGGTCGTTCCCGACATCATGCCGGATGCGACCCTGCCCGGTGCGCCGACCATCGACATGTCGGCTCCCGCCGCGCCAGGAGCCGCGACGGAAGTGGCGCCAGACCGCGATGAGCGGCGCATTCGCGGACGTCGCCTGCCGCTGACCGCCATTTTCTTCACGGTGACGCTGCTCGCGGCGGTTGGCATCGGCCTGTTTTTCGCCATGCAGACCGGTGTGTTCAAGTCGGCGGCCGAGCTCAATACCGCGCCGCCGGAAGCACCGCCGACCGTCGAGGACGACGATTTCACCCCGGCCGACGGCGCCAACGCCCCGGCAAAGCCCGGTGCCGCGGATCAGTCGCACGACTGGATCAATGTGTTTTCGCCGACCGACCCGAGCCATGTCGCCGCGCCGTCGGACGCCAAGGCCGAGGTGATGAAGGACGACAGCGGGCCGTTCCTGCGCATCCAGTCCGGCGCCTCCGGCTCGGCGATCGCCTTCGACGTCGGGCAGGGCGTGCTGGAAAAACTCGCCGGCAAGCACGCCGTGTTCGACATCATCGCCCGGGCCGAGGACGGCAAGGACACGCAGATCTCCGTCGACTGCAATTTCGGCGAACTCGGCGACTGCGGCCGCAAGCGTTACGCGGTCGGCCAGCAGAAAAACGAATATCTGTTCGACGTGAAGTTTCCCGACAAGCATCCGGGTTCGGCCGGAACCATCGCCGTCAATTCCGATTTCGACAAGCAGGGCAAGGCGGTCAACGTCTATGAGATTCGCGTCTCGATCGAGCCTTGAATTGAATCGTTGCGACCGACATACCGGCGGTGCCTATCAGTCGAGCAGCGCCTGCAGGGTTTCTATGCGGTCGGCCTCGTTGGCCGGCTTGTCCCAGCGCAGCCGTGAAATTCTGGGGAAACGCATGGCCACACCCGATTTGTGCCGAGTCGAGCGGTTGAGCCCCTCGAAGGCGACTTCCAGCACCAGGCCATTGTCACGGTCGGCGCGCACCGAGCGCACCGGTCCGAAGCGCTCGACCGTGTTGTCGCGGACATATTTGTCGATCTGCTTCAGCTCTACGTCGGTGAAGCCGAAATAGGCCTTGCCGACCGGCACCAGCTCCTCCGCGCCCTCGGTCCCGGACCAGACGCCGAACGTGTAGTCCGAATAGAAACTCGAACGCTTGCCGTGGCCACGCTGGGCATACATCAGCACGGCGTCCACCGTGTGCGGGTCGCGCTTCCATTTGAACCACGGCCCCTTCGGCCGACCGGCGACATAGGGCGAATCCCAGCGCTTCAGCATCACCCCTTCGATGATCGGATGCGGCGGCGCGCGGCGCAGGTCCTCGAGCGCCTGCCAGTCCGCGAAGTCGACGAAGGGGGAGAGATCGAAGCGGCTGGGGTCGAGCGTCCCGATGAAGGCTTCCAGGCGGCCGCGCCGCTCGCGGAAGGACAGTGGGCGCAGATCCTCTTCACCAACCTGCAGCAGGTCGTAGCAGCGCATGAAGGCCGGATATTGCTGCTGCATCTTCGGTGTCACCGTCTTGCGGTTCAGCCGCTGCTGCAAGTCCGAGAAGGTTCCCGTCGCCTCGCGCGGATCGCCGACAAGCAATTCGCCGTCGAGTACGGCGGAAAAGTGCATGGCGTCGGCGAGGTCTGGAAAGGCGCCCGAGACATCGTCGCCGGTGCGCGAATAGAGCCGGCGGATGCCGCCTTCGGCCACCGCCTGGACACGGATCCCGTCCCATTTCCATTCCGCCGCATAGTCGGCGGGATCGAGCTTTTCGAGATCGCCGTCGCCGACCGGGTTCGACAGCATGACCGGGCGAAACAGCGCCAGCGCCGTGTTGCGCGGTTTTTCGGCCTTGCCTTCCAGCCAGGCGAACAGTGCCGTGTAGGGCGGCGACAGCCCATGCCAGAGCTCCTCGATCTCGGCGACGTCGACGTTGCCGAAATCGGCCAGCGCCTGTTTGGCCAGCCGCGCCGAGACGCCGATGCGCAGCCCGCCGGTGACCAGCTTGATGATGGCGAAGCGCGCCGAGATGCCGGCGCTGTCGAGCAGCCCCGTCAGCACCTTCGGCCCGTCGGAGCGGCTTGCCGCCTGTAGCTTCGCCACCACCTCGCCAAGCGTCGGCTCGCGGTTGGCGATCCTGCCAGGCGGTTGGGGCCATACCAGCGACACCGTCTCGGCGAGGTCGCCGACATAGTCGTAGGAATAGCCGAACAGCACCGGGTCCATGCGTTCGGTGACCAGCGTGCGCAGCATGGCCGGCTTGACGGCGGCAATTTTGAGATCGCCGGTGATCGCGGCCAGCGCCAGGCCACGGTCGGGATCCTCGACGCTGCGGAAATAGTCGGTCAAAAGCGTCAGCTTGCCGTTGCGCGACGGCGTCAGCACCAGGCGGTCGAGAAGTTCGGCGAAGCGGTTCATGGGGAGGGAAACCTCGCCAATCGGCAGGCGTCGCGTCCCGTCGCGTCCCCCTCTGTCCTGCCGGACATCTCCCCCACGAGGGGGGAGATTGGCAGATGCGATGCCGGCTCATCTCCCCCAACATCAACGATTGGCGAAAGCCGGCGTAACATCTGATCTCCCCACAAGTGGGGGAGATGGCCGGCAGGCCAGAGGGGGGCGCCGTAGGGCTCGTCAGGGACAATTGGCGAACTGTATTGCATCAATCGCCCTCGTCCTCATAGCCCACCAGATGCAGTGGCCTGGCCGCTATCCCTTCCAATTCGCACCAGCGCACCAGAGCTTCCTCGCGGCCGTGCGTGACCCAGATTTCCTCGGCGCCGGTCTCCTTGATGGTGGCGGTGAGTTCGTCCCAGTCGGCATGGTCCGAGATGATCAGCGGCAGCTCGACGCCGCCTTGCTTGGCGCGCTGGCGGATGCGCATCCAGCCCGACGCGAAGCATGAGATCGGGTCGGGAAAGCGCCGCGCCCAGCGGTCGGCGAAGGCCGATGGCGGGCCGACCACGATGGCGCCGGCGAAATCCTGCTTGCCGCCGCTCTCCACCGTCGCCGGCTCGAGTTCGCCGAGGTCGATGCCCTGGCTCTGGTAATATTCGCTGAGCCTGGCCAGCGCGCCATGGATGTAGAGCGGCTTGTCGTAACCGGCGTCGCGCAACAGTCGCATCACCCGTTGTGCCTTGCCGAGCGCATAGGCTCCGACCAGATGCGAGCGCTCCGGGAATTGCGCTGCCGATTTCAGCAGCCGGGCGACCTCTTCCGTATCGGGCGGATGGCGAAACACCGGCAGACCGAAGGTCGCCTCGGTGATGAAGACGTCGCAGCGGATCGGCTCGAACGGCGCGCAGGTCGCATCCTTCTGACGCTTGTAGTCGCCGGAGGCGACGATACGCCTGCCCTGGTGCTCGACCGCTATCTGCGCCGACCCCAGCACATGACCGGCGGGGTGGAAGCTGACGCTGACGCCGTCGAGGGCAATCGTCTCGCCGAGCGTGGCTGCCTGCGTCGTCCCGGCAAAATCCTCGCCGTAGCGCAATGCCATGATGTCGAGCGTCTGCTGTGTCGCGAGCACCGAGCCGTGGCCGGAACGCGCATGGTCGGAATGGCCGTGCGTGATCAGCGCCCGGTTCACCGGCCGTACCGGGTCGATGAAGAAATCGCCCGGCGGGCAGTAGAGGCCCTCGGGCCGGGGATGAAGCAGGTCGCTGGCGCGCATGACCCTCAAGATAGGATATAATTCCGCCGCGGGAAGCCGGTTGCCCGAGACTGCTGACTCGCCGGGCAAAGCCTGCTCAATTCGGTTCAGCTTCGGCGTGCTTTGCTCTACAGAGATGGGCGGCCGGCTACCCTGCCGGTGGAACCATCATCATGAAACCGCTTCAGACCTCGTCGGGCGACCCGAACGCCGATCGCCGTGCAGACTATGCCGAAATGCTCTTTGTCTCCGGCGATCACACTGCGGCGGCCGAGTTGCTGCTCGGCGCGCTGGAACTGGCGCCGCAATGGGCAATGGGCTGGTTTCGCCTCGGCGAGATGCAGGAGGCATCAGGCAGGCTCGACCTTGCGGCGCAGGCCTGGACGACGTCGCTGAAACTCGATCCGGCCGATCGCCAGGGCGCGGTGCTCAAACTGCAGCTGATCGGCAAAGGTCCGGCCTCCACCGCGCCGCCCAGCGCCTTTGTCGAGACGTTGTTCGACCACTATGCCGAGACATTCGAGGAGACGCTGGTCGGCAAGCTCGACTACCGGCTGCCCGAGGTGCTCGACGCTGCCATCCGCAAGGCAAGGCCGGGCCGCTTCCGCCTGGCGCTCGACCTGGGTTGCGGCACCGGACTGATGGGCGAGAGGCTGAGGCCGATCGTCGACCGGCTGGAGGGGGTCGATATGTCGGCAAGGATGCTGAGGAAGGCGCGGGCAAAAAATATCTATGACGCGCTGACAAAAGCGGATTTGCAGGATTTTTCCTATTCGGGCGGCAAGGCCGATCTGGTGACGTCAGCCGACGTGCTGATTTACATCGGCGGGCTCGAAGGTTTGGTGGCAGCGGTCGCCGGCCTGCTCGCCGAGGGCGGCCTGTTTGCCTTTTCCGTCGAGAGCCTCGTGGATGGCGGCGACTTCGCGCTGCAGCCGTCGCGGCGCTACGCCCATTCGGATGGCTATGTCGGACGGACCCTCGAGGCCAACGGTCTCTCGATCGTCGCGCTGGAACCGACAACCATCCGCTGGGATCGCCGAGAGCCTGTCAAAGGCCTGGCCGTCGTGGCACGGAAAGCTCAGGCCGTGTGAGGCCAGCTCTTTGCACTGCTGCGAAAAAGTCCGATTTGCGTGCGCGACTGATATTTGCGATCTGGTCGCATCAGGGCGGGATACCAGGAGGAGCAGTTCGATGCGCTGGAACATGATGATCTTGGCGTCTTGCCTGGCAACCACCGGCTGCGTTGGCAATTCAGCGTCCGAGCGGCAGGATGCCAACGTCGAATCCTCGCTGCAATATGACAGCGTGCCATGCGATCAGTTGCTGGCGCAGCGCAACGGATTGGCGCAGCAATACAATCTCCCGACGACCGCGAAGCCGACCTTCTCCAATCCCGCCATGGGCTTCGGTCCGTTCACGCCCGACATGCGCTCCAAGGCCCAGCGCGACAGCGACAAGGCGTCGGGCGAGATCGATGCCATGAACCGGTCCATCGACCGCCGCGACTGCGGCAAGCCGGACAAGCAGAAGAAGTTCGCTCTGCCTGGCTGATGATCCAACCGTCCATTAGCAAGGCTCCGTCCGGTGAACCTCTCGGACCTCGGCGACCGCATCTGTATCCTTGGGCCGTCCAACAGCGGCAAGTCGACGCTCGCCGACGCGATCTCGCGCAAGCGTGGCCTGACACCCATTCATCTCGATCTGCTCTTTCACCTGCCCCACACGGATTGGGTGCAGCGTCCGAGGGACGAGTTCATTGCCTTGCATGAGGCCGCGATCGCCGGCGAGCGGTGGGTGATGGACGGAAACTACTCGGTTTGCATGCCGCAACGCTTCCGGCGCGCGACGGGATTGATCCTGCTGGACATCTCCACCTCCGCAAGTCTGCTGCGCTATTTCAGGCGAACCCTGTTCGAGAGGGACAGGCGCGGTGGCTTGGCAGGCGGGCGCGACAGCATCAAATGGGACATGATCCACCACATCGCCGTGACCACGCCGAAAAATCGCCGGAGATACCGGACAATGTTCGAGCAGATCGATCTGCCGAAGCTGCAACTGTCGTCGGTCCGGGCAATCAAGGAATGCTTCCGGGAGTGGGACTTGCCCAGATGAGGGTAACGCCCTGCTAATATCCCGCCTTGCGGTCCACCAGATTGTCGAGCTTTTCGCCGCGCTCGAAAGCATCCATCTGGCGCAGCATGGTCGGTGCCAGGTGCACGGGATCGGAGGTCGCCGCGGCATGCGGCGTCACGAACACTTTCGGATGGGTCCACAGCGGGCTGGTCTTGGGCAGCGGTTCGACCTCGAACACGTCGAGGCTCGCTTCCTTCAGCGTGCCGTCGTCCAACGCCCGTATGATGTCGGCGTCCTTCTGCAGACGTCCACGCCCGGCATTGATCAGCACCGAGCCGCCAAGGCCGTTGCGCTTGCGCAACTCCTTCAGCACGCCGTAATTGATGATGCCTTGCGTGTCTGGAGTAAGCGGCAGAAGCACCACCAGAATGTCGGTGGCATTGAGGAATGGGATGAGGCCTGCTTCGCCGGAATAGGTCGCCACGCCCTTCATCGGCCGGTCGCTGCGCGACCAGCCATTGACCGCGAAGCCGAGTGACAGAAGCACCGAGGCCGCAGCCCGGCCGAGACTGCCGAGACCCATGATCCCGACGGAAATGTCCCCGGCCGGCCGCTGCAGCGGTTCGTGCCAGGTCTTCTTCAACTGCTGCGACCGGTAGAGCAGGCCCTGGCGGTGATGGTCGAGAACCCGCCAGACGACGTACTCGGTCATGTACTGCGTGAGGTTGTCGGCGACGACCTTGACGATCGGAACGTCGGGCAGGCCGGGGTCGGCGAAGATATGGTCGACGCCGGCGCCGATCGAGAAGATGGCGCGCAGATTGGGCAGCGACGACATCAAATTGGGCTTGTGCTTCCACACCACCGCATAGGTGATCGAAGGATCCTTGGCGCCGTCCGGCTCCAGCACCACCTCGCGCTCGGCCGACAAGAGGTCGCGCCAGCGTTGCGGATGAAAGCCGGTGACGGCTAGCAGGATACGGCCTTTTTCCATCGCGGTTCGTTCAATCCTTCCTTGTGCGGATCACTCGCTGACCGCGCCTGTCGGAGCCGTCTCGATCTTGAAGGCTGCCGAGATCAGCGCCCGAGTATAGTCGGTTTGCGGATTTCCAAAAATCTGTTCGGAAGGGCCGGCTTCGACGATCTGGCCGTTGCGCATGACGATGACGTCATTGGCCAGCGCCCGGATGACCTTGAGGTCATGGCTGATGAAGAGATAGGCGAGGTCGTGCTTGGCCTGCAAATTGCGCAGGAGATCGACGACCTGCGCCTGCACGCTCATGTCGAGCGCCGATGTCGGCTCGTCCAGCATGACGAAGCGCGGGTTGAGCACCATGGCGCGGGCGATGGCAACACGCTGGCGCTGGCCGCCGGAAAATTCGTGCGGATAGCGGTTGCGGGTCGCCGGGTCGAGGCCGACTTCGTTCAGCACGGCGGCGACCTTGTCGTCGCGCTCGTCGGGCGACAGTTTCGGCTCGTGGATCTTCAGGCCTTCCTCGATGATCTCGGCGATCGACATACGCGGGCTGAGCGAACCGAACGGATCCTGAAAGACGATCTGCAGTTCGCGTCTGAGCGGCCGCATGGCGTTGAAGGTGAGCTTGTTGATGTCGCGGCCGTTGAACTGAATGGTTCCGGTCGACGAGATCATGCGCGCCAGCGCCAGGCCGAGCGTCGTCTTGCCGGAACCCGACTCTCCGACCACGCCGAGTGTCTGGCCGGCGCGCACCGTGACATCGATGCCGTCGACCGCCTTCACATGATCGACCGTGCGCCGGAAGAAGCCCTGCTTGATCGGGAACCACACCTTGATGTCCTTCCCGGTCATGACAGGCTTGGCGTCGGCATTGGCGGCCGGCGGCTTGCCTTTCGGCTCGGCGGCCAGAAGGTGGCGCGTATAGGGGTGCTGCGGGTTGGCGAAGATGTCCTTGGTCGGCCCGGTCTCGACGATCTTGCCCTTGGTCATCACGCAGACCCGGTCGGCGATCTTGCGCACGATGCCGAGGTCATGGGTGATGAACAGCATCGACATGCCCTTGCGGCTTTTGAGGCCCGCGAGCAGTTCGAGGATCTGTGCCTGCACCGTGACGTCGAGCGCCGTCGTCGGCTCGTCGGCGATCAGCAGTTCCGGCTCGTTGGCGAGAGCCATGGCGATCATGACGCGCTGGCGCTGGCCGCCCGAAAGCTGATGCGGATAGGCGTCGAGCCGCTTTTGCGGATCGCGAATGCCGACTTCGTTGAGCAGGGCCAGCGTGCGCGCCTTGGCCGGACGGTCGCCCATGCCCTGATGCAGCTTCAGGATTTCGACGATCTGATGCTCGATCGTGTGCAACGGATTGAGCGAGGTCATCGGCTCCTGAAAGATCATGGTGATCTTGTTGCCGCGCACCTGGCGCAATTGCTTCTCGCTCATGGCCAAGAGGTCGGCGCCCTGGAACAGGATCTTGCCCGACGGATGGCTGGCGCTGGGGTAGGGCAGCAGCTTCAGCACCGACAGCGCCGAGACCGATTTGCCGGAGCCGGATTCGCCGACCAGCGCCACCGTCTCGCCCCTGGCGATGTCGAACGAGATGTGGTCGACGGCAACGGACTGGCCGCCGCCCTGGCTGAAGGCGACGCTGAGGTCCTGCACGCTGAGCAAGGGCGCTCCGCTCATTTGAACGTCTTGCGCGGATCGAAGGCATCGCGCGTCGCCTCGCCGACAAAAACCAGCAGCGACAGCATCAGCGAGATGACGACGAAACCGGATATGCCGAGCCAAGGCGCGTTGAGGTTGCGCTGCGCCTGCTTGAGCAATTCGCCGAGCGAGGCCGAACCCGGCGGCAGGCCGAAGCCGAGATAATCGAGCGAGGTCAGCGTCGAGATCGATCCGCTCAGCAAAAAGGGCAGGAAGGTCAATGTCGCCACCATGGCGTTGGGCAGCAGATGCCGGAACATGATGGTGCGGTTGGGTACGCCGAGCGCGCGCGCCGCGTTGACATATTCGAAGTTGCGGGCGCGCAGGAACTCCGCCCGCACCACCCCGACCAGCGCCACCCAGGAGAACAACAGCATAAGGCCGAGCAGGATGAAGAAGCCCGGCGGCAGGATGGCGGCGACGATGAGCAGCAGATAGAGCACCGGAATGGCCGACCAGATCTCGATGAAGCGCTGGAACAGCAGATCCGTCCAGCCGCCGAAATAGCCTTGCAAGGCACCAGCCCCAACGCCGATGAGAGCCGAGCCGGCGGTCAGGATCAGGCCGAACAGCACCGAAATGCGGAAGCCGTAGATGACGCGCGCCAGCACGTCGCGTGCCTGGTCGTCGGTGCCGAGCCAGTTCCAGTTGCCGACATTGCAGGCTGGGTCATCGGCTCCTTGCGGATACTGGTTGCAGCGCGTCTTGGCGTCGTATTGCCAGGACGGCTTGGCGGGTGCCGCTTCCGGGATGGCGTTGTTGACGGTCTGGTAGGAATAGCGGATCGGCGGCCAGATCATCCAGCCATGGGCATTGATTTCGTCCTGGATCACCGGGTCGCGGTAATCCGTGACCGCATAGAAGCCGCCGAATTTTTCTTCGGGGTAAGCGACCATCACCGGAAACAGGAATTCGCCCTTGTAGGAAGCGATGATCGGCTTGTCGTTGGCGATGAATTCGGCAAACAGCGACAGCACGAACAGGATGAGGAAGATCCATAGCGACCAGTAGCCGCGCCGGTTGGCCTTGAAATTCTGCAGGCGGCGCTTGTTGAGCGGCGACAGGAACGGCCGTGGGAGCCGCTCCGGCAAGACACCGGCGGTAACGCTTGCCTCCGACATCAGACGTCTCTCCGCTCGAAATCGATGCGCGGATCGACCCAGGTGTACATCAGGTCGGACAGGAGCCCGATGAACAGGCCAAGAAGCGAGAAGATGTAGAGGTTGGCGAACACCACGGGATAGTCGCGCTCGACCACCGACCGGAAGCCGAGCAGGCCGAGCCCGTCGAGGGAGAAGATATTCTCGATCAGCAGCGAGCCGGTGAAGAAGGCCGAGATGAAGGCACCGGGGAAGCCGGCGATGACGATCAGCATGGCATTGCGGAAGACGTGGCCGTAAAGCACCTGCCGTTCCGACAGGCCCTTGGCGCGCGCCGTCACCACATACTGCTTGCGGATTTCCTCCAGGAACGAGTTCTTGGTCAAAAGCGTCGTCGTGGCGAAAGCCGACAGCACCAGCGCCGTCAGCGGCAAGGCCATGTGCCAGGCATAGTCGGCGATCTTGGCCGGCCACGACAACTGATCCCAATTGTCGGAGACAATGCCGCGCAACGGGAACCAGTCCCAGAACGAGCCGCCGGCAAACAGCACCATCAGAAGAATGCCGAACAGGAAGCCCGGAATGGCATAGCCGACAATGACGACGCCGCTGGTCCAGACGTCGAAGGGGGTGCCGTCCCTGACCGCCTTGCGGATGCCGAGCGGGATCGAGATCAGATAGGACAATAACGTGATCCAGAGCCCGATCGAAATCGAAACGGGCATTTTCTCAAGGATCAGGTCGAGCACCGAAATATCGCGGAAATAGCTGTTGCCGAAATCGAACCGGGCATAATTCCACAGCATCATGCCGAAGCGCTCGAGCGGCGGCTTGTCGAAGCCGAACTGCTTCTCCAGCTTCTTGATGAATTCCGGGTCGAGGCCCTGGGCGCCGCGATATTTCGAGCTGACGTCGCCGGCAGCGTCGAAATTGGAACCGCCCGCATCGCCGCCGCCACCGCCGAGGCGGTCGCTGCCGCCCTGGTTGGTCAGCTTGGCGATGACCTGCTCGACCGGGCCGCCAGGCGCGAACTGGATGACGGCGAAGGATATCGCCATGATGCCGAACAGCGTCGGAATCATCAAAAGGATGCGGCGCAGTATATAGGCGCCCATCAGATGGTATCCTCCTCAGGGAGAGCCACCGTGTCCGGCGGCACCCCCAAGGCAGTCGCTTCAGGCCAATTGTCGACGCCGGCGCCGCCCCTCATTGTCCTGCCGGACATTTCTCCCCGTTTAGGGACGGGGAGAAAGGGGCTGGCCATGATCTCGGCGCTCTTATCGCGACGCTTGTAGTTGGCGAAATCACTGATCAGAGCACCCCTCTCCCCGTCACTATACGGGGAGAGGATGCCTGCAGGCAGGTGAGGGGCAGCGCCAACGCCCGCAAGAAATTCAGCCTTTGCCAATTTTTGCCGCCTTGCCCTTATCGAACCACCACAGCGCCTCGACCGGAAAGCCGAAATCGGGCTTTTGCTCGACAAAGCCGAACATGTCCCAATAGGCGACGCGGTGATTCGCCAGATAGTATGTTGGAATCCAGTCTAGCCGCGCGCGCAAGACCCGGTCGAGCGCTCTCAGCGCCGTGACGAGTTCTGCGCGGCTTTGCGCCTTGCCGGCCGCCACGATCAGCGCGTCGATGGCCTTGCTTTTCGTGCCCGGATAATTGCGCTGCCCCGGTGTGTCAGCCATCCGGGAATCATAGAGCATTTCCAGCCCGTCATCAGTCGGCGTCGCTCCGATCGACCAATGGAGCATGTTGAGATCGAAGTCGAAATCGCTCTGCCGCTGTTCATATTGCGCTGAATCGACTTGCCTGATCGATGCGTCAATTCCGATCGCCTTCATATTCTCGGACCACGGAGTGTAGATGCGAACGATGCCGTCATCCTCCGCCAGCATTTCAACCCGCAGCCGCTCACCCTTGTCGTTGACGAGGAAACTGCCCGCGCGCTTCCAGCCGGCTTGCGCAAGCAACCGCGAAGCCTCGCCCAGCTGCTTGCGGTCATGGCTCGAACCGTCGGAGAGGGGCTGCGTTACGGCTTCACCAAAGACCTCTGGCGGCAACTCGGCTCGGAACGGCTCCAGCAGGGCCAATTCCTCAGGCGAGGGCAGGCCTTCGGCTTTGTAATCCGACCGTTCGAAATTCGATTGAGCGCGTTCGTAAGAGCCGTAAAACAACGCCCGCTTCATCCACTCGAAATCGAAGCATCTGGCGATCGCTCGTCGCACCCGTTCGTCGCGAAATTGCGGGCGACGTTGGTTAAGCGCGACGCCCTGCATGTCCGGCGTCTTTTCGCCGGGAAATTCCCGTTTGACGACCTTGCCGTCCTTCAACGCTGGAAAGTCGTATCCGGTCGCCCAGACACGCGCGGTGAATTCCTCGCGAAAATGCGTATCGCCCTTTTTGAAGGCCTCGAATGCCGCCTGCCGGTCGAGATAGAAGTCGATGCGGATACGGTCGAAATTGTACAGACCGCGGTTCACCGGGAGATCGCGGCCCCAATAGTCGGCCACGCGGTCATATTCGACAGTCTGTCCGGCCGCGACGCGTCCGATCCTGTAGGGCCCCGAGCCAAGCGGCGGTGTCATCGTTGAGGCATCGAAATTGTTGGCCGTATAAAAGGCCTTGGACACGATCGGCATTCCGACGACCGCCAGGATGTTTTGCGCCGACTGTTCGCCATTGAAGGTCAGGGCAAGGGTGACGGGATCGACCGCGACCGCCTCCGTCATATGCCGCAGCGCCTTGGAAAGGTTCGGGTGGCCTTGGTCCTTGTACAGCTTCAGCGCGGAGGCGACGTCTTCGGCGGACAGCGGCGAGCCGTCATGGAAACGCGCTTGCGGCCGAAGCGCGAAGCGGAAGCCGTTGCGGTCTTGCGACAGCGTGACGGACTCGGCGAGCAGGCCGTAGACCGCATCCGGCTCATCGAGCGCGCTTGCCATCAGGGAATCGAAGCAGAGTTCGGCGCGCGGCGGCGCCTCTCCTTTCAACACCAGGAAATTCAGTGTGTTGAAAGTCAGGAAGCTCTGATTGAGGGTTGCGCTGGGCGGCGTGAAATTCATCTGGCCGCCCTTGGGAGCGTCCGGATTGACATAGTCGAAATGCGCAAAATCCGGTCTGTATTTGAGGTCGCCGAAGGCCGACAGGCCGTGCAGCTTGATCCCGGTGGCAATGTTTGCGAAAGCCCTGCCTGGCAGCAACGCGGCGGCAGCGGCAGCTGCGCCAAGAGCGAGAAAGTCGCGACGGGGCAGGGCCGTCATCGATTGCCGCCCCATCAATTACCGCCTTTGTATTTGGCCGCCAGCGCCTTTTCCTTGTCGAGATCGACCCACCAGGAATCGATATCGGCGCCGACATAGGCAGGCTGCTTGTCGGGGAACTTGAACTTGTTCCAATAGGCCAGCCAGACGGCGGAACGGTAATATTGCGGCACCACGTAGAAGTTCCACAGCAGGATGCGGTCGAGTGCGTGGGTGGCGGCGACGAGATCATCGCGATCGGTGGCGAAGATGATGCGATCGACCAGCGCATCGACGATAGGATCCTTGATGCCCATCAGGTTGCGCGAACCGGGCGCGTCGGCGGCCTTGGAACTCCAGAAATCGCGCTGCTCGTTGCCAGGCGACTCCGACTGGCCGAACAGACCCGTCACGACATCGAAATCGAAATGGTTCACACGGTTGATGTACTGCGTCTGATCGATGATGCGCAGGGTAGCGTCGACGCCGATCTTGCGCAGGTTGGCAATGTAGGGGCTGGCGATCACCTGGTCTGTGTCGTTCCAGCCGAGGATCTCGAACTTGAACGGTGCGCCTGTCTTGGCGTTGACCATCTTGCCGCCCTTGATGACCCATCCGGCCTTGGCGAAGAGATCGACGGCCTGCTTCAGATACTTCCGTTCCGCTTGCGGCGAATCGTAGACAGGCAGCTTGAACTCCTGAGTGAAGAGTTCCGGCGGCAGCTTGTCGCGGTATTTTTCCAGGATCTCCAGCTCCTTGCCCTGCGGCAATCCGCTGGACGCCAGTTCGGTACCCTGGAAATAGCTCGATGTGCGGGTATTGAAGCCGAAGAACAGCGTGCGATTCATGCTCTCGAAATCGAATGGTATGGTCAGTGCTTCGCGGACCAGCCGATCCTGGAACAGCGGCCGCCTCTGGTTGAGAACAAAGCCTTGCATCGGCTGTGGCGACTGTGTCTGGAAGTCCTTCTTGATGACGTCGCCTGCCTGAATGGCCGGGAAATTATAGGCCGTCGCCCATTTGCGAGAACTGTATTCGCGGTTGATGTCTTCCAGCCCACCTTTCGTGAACGCAAGCCAGGCGGCATTGTCGTCGAGGATGTAGGTGTATCGGCGCGTGTCGAAATTCTCGCGGCCGATCTTTACCGGCAGCTTAGCCGCCCAATAGTCCGGCACGCGCTGCCAGACGATTTCCGAACCGGGTTTGAAGCTGGCGATCTTGTAGGCGGCCGAGCCGAGCGGGATTTCCAGCGTCGGCTTGGTGACATCGCGCTTCTTGCCGCTGGCATCGGTGCCCTCCCACCAGTGTTTCGGCAGCACGGCAAGGTCGCCCATGATCTTGGGCAGTTCCCGGTTGCCCTTCTGGTTGAAATGGAATTCGACCTCGCGATCGGAGATGGCGACCGCATCGGTGACGTTCTCGAAATAGCGGCTGTATTGCGGGCTGTTGGCCTTCAGCACCTGGAACGACCAAATCACATCGTCGACGGTGATCGGCTGGCCATCATGCCATTTGGCGCGCTGGTCGAGCCGGTAAGTCGCCGAGGAATAGTCAGCCGGGTATTTGTAGGCGTCGGCGATCAGGGGATGGCTGACGCTGCCCTCATCGGTCGCCTGTTCCATCAGCGTGTCGTAGAGCAGGCCGCCGCCGAAGCCGACAAGACCCGCGGCAGGCGATCCCTGGACGACATAGGGGTTGAAGCTGTCATAAGTGCCGAGCAGCACCGAATTCAGCGTGCCGCCCTTGGGCGCGTTCGGATTGACGTAGTCATAGTGCTGGAAATTGTCGCCGTATTTGGATTGGCCGATCAGCGATGAGGTTGTCCGCCACTCGTCGGCCCGGGTCGTCTGCAACCCTGCCACCAGCAGGGCCGCCGCCAGCAGCGACTTGAGAAGCGTTCGGCCAACCGTCATGCACTCTCCCTTTCGCGATGCGTGCCAGATCATCCAGAAGGGCGATCCTAGATGATTTGACGCTCGTGAAAACCGCAATGCGCCGGCTTTGTCGCCGCACCGCGCATTTTCCCAACAAAAAAGCCGGGCTGAACCCGGCTTTTTCAAGGACGTCGAGATGACAATCCGGTTATTTTGCCGGCGCTGCCGGAGCGGCCGGCGCCGCGGGCTTGGCCGGTGCGGCGCCGTCAGCCGGCTTGGCGGGCGCGGAGGCGTCAGCAGCGGCGCCCGGTGCCGGCAGCGGCTTGGGATTGTCCGACAGTGTGCGCAGATAAGCGATGACGTTGGCGCGGTCCTCGTCCTTGGGCAGGCCGGCAAAGCCCATGGCCGTGCCCTTCACGAATTTCTTCGGCGAAGTGATGAAGTGGTTGATGTTGTCGTAGGTCCACTTCTCTGTGCCGCCCTTGGAGAATTCCTTCATGCCGGCCGAATAGGCGAAGCCTTCATGCTCGGCGACAGGGCGATCGACGAGATCCCACAGATCCGGGCCGACCTTGTTGGGGCCGCCCTTTTCGCCTGAATGGCAGGCCTGGCACTTCTTGAAGACGGCAGCACCGGCCTCGACATTGGCGGTCGCCAAGAGGTCGGCGATCGGCTTGGCTTCGGCGGCTGGAGCGGCAGCGCCGCCTTCGGCGGGCTCCGCGGCCTCGATGGCGAAGCCGGGCTTTTCCGGCGCCGGCGAGGCAAACAGCGCGTCCGACACAATGCCGACCGAGAAGACGACGAAAACGGTTCCGAGCAATCCGGCGAGCAGCTTGTTGACTTCGTTGGAATCCATACGCCCCTTGCTCCCTTTTCCGGCGGACCGAACCGTCCACTCCGTCCGTCGGTATCGAGACCTGCCCTCCAGGGCCGGTCAAATCGGGCGGAAACTAGGTCTTTTGCTCCAGCGTTGCAACACCTATAAGGGCGCTGCCAGTGAGACCTTTTGCCACTTTTCCTTGTCCTCTTTTCGAACGCCTCGCCAGACCGATGTCCACCTTGATCCTGATCCCGGCCCGCATGGCCTCGACCCGCCTGCCGGGCAAGCCGCTGGCCGACATTGCCGGCGCCCCGATGATCGTCCATGTCGCGCGCCGCGCGGCCGAAGCCGGGCTTGGCCGGGTGGTGGTGGCGACCGACACGCAAGGCGTGGCCGAAGCGGTGCGCGCGCATGGTTTCGAGGCGGTCATGACGCGCATCGACCATGAATCGGGTTCCGACCGCATCCACGAAGCTCTGTTGGCGCTCGATTCCCGAGGCGAGGTCGAAACGATCGTCAATGTGCAGGGCGACCTGCCGACCATCGATCCCGGCATCATCGCCGCGTCGCTCAGGCCGTTCGAGGACGCCGCGGTGGATATCGCCACGCTCGGCGTCGAGATCGTCCGCGAGGAGGAAAAGACCAATCCCAACGTCGTCAAGATCGTCGGGTCGCCGCTGTCGGCCACGCGGCTGAGGGCGCTATACTTCACCCGCGCTACCGCGCCCTGGGGCGAGGGGCCGCTTTATCACCATGTCGGCCTCTACGCCTATCGCCGCGCCGCGCTCGAGCGTTTCGTCGCCCTGAAGCCGTCGCCGCTGGAGCGCCGCGAGCGGCTTGAGCAGTTGCGGGCACTGGAAGCCGGCATGCGCATCGACGCCGAGATCGTGCAGTCGCTGCCGCTCGGCGTCGACACGCCTGAAGACCTGGACCGCGCCAGGGAAATCCTTTCAAACTGAGATATCGGCATGCCTGAAAAGACCAACAGAATATCCTTCCAGGGCGAGCCCGGCGCCAATTCCGACACCGCCTGCCGCAACGTCTATCCCGCGATGGAGCCGTTGCCGTGCCCGACCTTCGAGGACGCCTTCAATGCCGTCGAGACCGGCAAGGCCGATCTCGCCATGATTCCGATCGAGAACACCATCGCCGGACGCGTCGCCGACATCCACCACCTCCTGCCGGAATCCAGGATGCACATCGTCGGCGAATATTTCCTGCCGATCCATTTCCAGCTGATGGTGCTGCCCGGCGTCAAGCGCGACGAGATCAAGACCGTACACACACATATCCACGCGCTCGGCCAATGCCGCAAATACATCCGCAAGAACGGCTGGAAGGGAGTGGTCGCCGGCGACACGGCGGGCGCCGCCAAGATGGTCTCCGAGGTCAAGGATCGCACCATGGCCGCGCTGTCGCCGGCGCTGGCCGCGACGCTCTACGGACTCGACATTATCGAGGAGAATGTCGAGGACACCGACAGCAACGTCACCCGCTTCGTCGTCCTGACCAAGAGCAAGCAATGGGCCGAGCGCCCGTCACCCGACGTCAAGATGATGACGACCTTCATCTTCCGCGTCCGCAACGTGCCAGCCGCGCTCTACAAGGCCATGGGCGGCTTCGCCACCAACGGCATCAACATGACCAAGCTGGAGAGCTACCAGCTCGGCGCCTTCACGGCGACGCTGTTTTACGCCGACATCGAGGGCCATCCCGACGATCCGCTGGTCAAGCTGGCGCTGGACGAGCTTCGCTTCTTCTCGCGCGAGGTCCGGATTCTCGGCGTCTATCCGGCCAGCGAGTCGCGCGAGCAATGGAAAGTGGCGGATTGAGCTACCAGCCCAGCGGCACGTAGTCGATTTCCATGAAGGTCTCGACCTCCGGCACCCAGCGGTCGCGCACGAAGGCGACATGGTCGGGATGGTCGTTGTACCTGGTGTAGGCGGCCTGGTCGGCGAACTCCATCGAGAAGCCGAACTGATAGTCGTTCATGGGGCTGACCTGCCGCAATTGCTCGAAATGCGTGACGCCCCGGATCGCCGAGAGGATTTTCCTGGCGTCGACGAGAAACCGCTTTTCCTCCAGCGAGTGCGGCGGATGCTTCAGCGTGAAGACGACGGTGTGACGGATCATTTGTCTCTCCTGCAATGACTTCGATGACTATTCGCTGTCGACCCAGGCGCGGATGAGGTGATGCGCGATGGCGCCTTTCGGCGGGGTGACCAGCGTGTCGGGATGCGTGCGGTCCAGCATCAGGCGAACCTCGTCGCGCAAAAACCAGCGGCAATCCTCCAGTTCGTTGAGGTCGGCCTGGATGTCTTCGTTGAGCGGCTCGCCGAAGCATCCGATCATCAGCGAATAGGGGAACGGCCAGGGCTGGCTCGCGTGGTAGACGACGCGGCCGAGCCGGATCCCGGCCTCCTCCAGCGTCTCGCGGCGCACCGCCGCCTCGATCGTCTCGCCGGGCTCGATGAAGCCGGCAAGTGCCGAATACATGCCCGGCGCGAAGTGCCGGCCACGCCCGAGCAGGCATTTGTCCCGCGTCGCCGTCAGCATGATCGCCACCGGGTCGGTGCGCGGAAAATGCTCGGTGCCGCAATTCGGGCAATGGCGCTTGTAGCCGCCCGCCCGCATCTGCGATTGCGTGCCGCATTTGCTGCAGAAGCGGTGGCTGGCGTGCCAGGCGAGCAGGGCCGCCCCTTGTGCCATCGCGCCGGCGGCGGCCTCGTCGATCAGTCCTTGCATATAGACCGAGCGGTAATCGATCGCCTTGACGGTTTCGGGCAACTGTTCGGCATCGATGCCGGCCAGCACCGCCAGCACCGGCCCCTGTTCGGAAAACCCGAGCAGGACGCCCTGGTCGAAGGAAGGGCTGAAGGGATCGCTCTCGGCGATGCGGTACCAAGGGTCGAAACCGCCATCGGCGAGTTTCAGGTAGAGCCGGCCGCCATTCATCAAAAGCAGCCGTGTCGTCGGATCGGCCAGCGCCTTGTCGACCGAATCGTCGGCGCGGTTCTCGGATTGCCGGTCGATCGTGTTGCCGGCAAAGCCGACGAACTGGCTCGGCTCGCGCACGGGCGCGTCAAACAGGCGAAAGCTCATATGGACTCTGGTGCTTTGGGATGGACATGCTTGGGATAGACACAGGGAAGGCTTATAGCGCTGCCCTTATCGTTTCGGCAAACCGGCGCAGGTCGGAGCGCTGATAGGGCTCGCGCAGGCCATGCCCCCACACCGGGCCGGGCCAGCCGGGATCCCCCTCGGACCGTGCGACGATATGGATATGCAGTTGGCGCACGATGTTGCCGAGCGCGCCGGTGTTGATCTTGGTGCAGCCGCTCACCTTCTTCAGCGCCTGCGCCACCATATTGGTCTCGAAGGTCAGCATCGCCTGGTCGAGCGGCGTCATGTCGTGGATCTCCTCCGCGCCCGGCCGCTGCGGCACCAGGAGCAGCCACGGCCAGCGGCGGTCGTTCATCACCCGCAATTCGCACAGCCCAAGCCACATCAACTGCTCGCTGTCAGCCTCCAGCCGGGCATCCAGCGTGAATCCGGCCTTCAGGCCCGGCAGCATCGG
The DNA here is from genome assembly GCF_004792065.1 of Mesorhizobium sp. M8A.F.Ca.ET.165.01.1.1. Taxonomy (NCBI): domain Bacteria; kingdom Pseudomonadati; phylum Pseudomonadota; class Alphaproteobacteria; order Hyphomicrobiales; family Phyllobacteriaceae; genus Mesorhizobium; species Mesorhizobium sp. M8A.F.Ca.ET.165.01.1.1. Next base: position 92,612 of record NZ_SRTH01000008.1, read on the forward strand.
CGTTTCCCTTGCTTTTCTTGGCTTCCTCAAACCCTGAACGCTAAAGCGGCTGCATCGGGGCTGCAAGCGAATCTCGCGGTTCGCGGTGCCGATTTGCCTGCGCACTTGCATTTCGTCGCGCAATTGCCGATATGGACAGCGGGAGGTTGGTGGTGGACGATCCACTCGCCAACCGGGTCAGGTCCGGAAGGAAGCAGCCCTAACGAGCCCGGAACGGGTCATTGTTCCAGCCTCCCACCTCATCGGCCCTCCTCGCGACATTGACGACGCATTGCAGCGCGGGCGAGACTATGCGCAGGAATCGGCGCTTTGGGCGCGGCCTTTTGGAGCTTAACGGCGAATGAGCGAAGCCGGAAATTCGGGGCCCGATAGTTTGGCGACAGGCAAGGCCGCGGCTTACCGCGTGCTGGCGCGAAAATACCGTCCGTCGAATTTCTCCGAGCTGGTCGGCCAGGAGCCGATGGTGCGCACCCTCACCAACGCCTTTGCCACCGGCCGCATTGCCCAGGCCTGGATGCTGACCGGCGTGCGCGGCGTCGGCAAGACCACCACCGCGCGTATCCTGGCGCGGGCCCTGAATTATAAAACCGCCACCGTTGACCAGCCCTCGGTCGACCTCGCCGTGCTTGGCGAGCATTGCCAGGCGATCATGGAAGGCCGCCATGTCGACGTCATCGAGATGGACGCCGCCTCGCACACCGGCATCGACGACATCAGGGACATCATCGAGCGCGTGCGCTATGCGCCCGTCTCGGCCCGCTACAAGGTCTACATCATCGACGAAGTGCACATGCTGTCCACGCAGGCCTTCAACGGCCTGCTGAAGACGCTGGAAGAACCGCCGCCGCACGTCAAATTCATCTTCGCCACCACCGAGATCCGCAAGGTTCCGATCACGGTCCTGTCACGCTGCCAGCGTTTCGACCTGAGGCGCATCGACGCCGGTGCACTGGTCGCGCATCTCTCCTCGATCGCCGGCAAGGAAGCCATTTCGGTCGACGACGACGCTCTGGCGATGATCGCGCGCGCGGCGGAAGGTTCCGCCCGCGATTCGCTCTCCATTCTCGACCAGGCGATCGCCCATGGCGCCGGCTCGGTCAGCGCCGAGGCCGTGCGCGCCATGCTGGGCCTGGCCGACCGCGCCCGCATCGTCGATCTGTTCGAACATGTGATGAAAGGCGATGTGGCGGCGGCGCTCGGCGAATTCCGCGCGCAATACGACACCGGCGCCGATCCGGCCGCCGTGCTCACCGATCTGGCCGAGTTCAACCATCTCGTCACCCGGCTGCGCTTCGTGCCGACCGCGATGGACGATGCCTCGCTGTCGCAGGACGAGCGCCAGCGCGGCGCCGATTTCGCCAGGGCGCTGTCGGTGCGCGTGCTGTCGCGGACCTGGCAGATGCTGCTCAAGGGCATTCCCGAGGTACAGTCCTCCAACCGGCCGGTCAGTGCCGCCGAAATGGTGCTGATCCGGCTGGCGCACGCCGCCGATCTGCCGACATTGGACGAGGCGCTGAGATCGCTGGAGAGCGGCGCCTCGGCAACCGGCGCCGCGCCACGCCCGAACGGCGCGCCCGTTAACCCCGGCAATGGCGGTGCTGGCGGCAATGGCGCCAGCGCCGTGGCGCAGGCGCGCATGCCTGGCGGCTCGGGCGGCGCACAGACCATGCGGCTGGTCGAGGCCACGCCCGCTCCGGCCGCCTTCGTCGCGCCCCCGCAGCCGGCGCCGGAGACGCAAGCCGTACCGCTGAAATCGCTGGCCGACATCGTTGCCCTTGCCGACGCTCAGCGCGACGTCGCCTTCAAGGTGCTGGTCAAGCGCTGCATCCGTCTGGTGCGCATCGAACCTGGCCGCATCGACGTCGGCCTGACCGACGATGCGCCCAAGATGCTGCTCAACGAACTGACGACGAAACTGCGCGCCTGGACCGGCCGCAGCTGGCTGGTGTCGCTTTCCAAGGAGGAGGGCGGCCAGACGCTGGCCGAAATGGAATCGACGAAACGTGAAAACGCTTTCCTCGATGCCAGGAACGACCCGACAGTCGCCGCCTTCCTGACCCGCTTTCCCGGCGCCAAGATCATCGATGTGCGCATTCCCGACACGCCTGATGCCGAGGCGAGCGAGGCCGAAATGCCGGTCGAGCCGCCGGCCGATGACGACGAACCCTGATATCCAGCACTAATCCGCAAAGGATCGGACCATGAAAGATCTTCTCGGCCTGATGGGCAAGGCGAAGGAAATGCAGGCCAAGTTCCAGGCCATGCAGGATGAGATCGCGACGGTCGAAGCCGTCGGCCAGGCTGGCGGCGGCCTGGTCAGCATCATTTTGAGCGGAAAGTTCGACATCAAGTCGCTGAAGATCGACCCGTCTTTGTTCAAGGAAGACGAGGTCGAAATCCTCGAGGATCTGATTCTTGCCGCGCACAATGACGCCAAGGCCAAGGTCGAGCAGATCATGCAGGAAAAGACCAAGGCGCTGACCGCTGGCCTGCCCATCCCGCCAGGAATGAAACTGCCTTTCTAGCGCTCGGTGCGCCATGATCGACGAGCCGTCCGAAAGACTGATCGAGCAGCGTATCCGCAACAGGATCTACGAGATTCTGGAAATCCTCGCCGATTGCGATGCCGGTGTCGATCTCGTCGGCATCAAGGGCTACTTCAATCTCTTCGAGGATTTCGTGCACCGCCCGTCGATCGAGGCCGGCACGTCGGCGCTTTCGAAGGACGAACGCGCGATCGTGCTGGAAATCGCCGAATTCCTGGAGGCGGCCTCCGAAACGAATCCTGATTTCACCAAGGCCGAGTTCATCGACAGCGACTGGCCAGGCAAGATCGCGCCGGCGGCCAGGGAGGCGCGGGCGTTGTTTCTCGGACGGGGCCTGTTTTCAGAGAAGGTCGAAGAGGTCGAACCCGGTCGGTCGGCGGCAATCGCCGCCGGGCGATAGGCTTTCCCGCGAAAGGCGCATAGCGTTTCCCCAAGGGAATTGCGGCGAAACGAAGAGAGAGCGGTCATCGTCTGTGTGAAACGACGGCTCGATCTATCTGGAAAGCCTCAATTTGTGTCAATTCGGCAACAGTCTGCCGTTAATAACGTTTTGGCCATCATTTTGCCCGAAAGTGTCTCATTCTTGCCGCAGCCTGGGGGCGGGCATTGAAGTGAGAGGGTTACCTGTTGATCGCCACGCGATGGAAGACGCCGCTGTTGCTCGGCGTCGTCACGTCTCCCCTTTTCTTGGCCGCTTGCAGCCAGACCACCTCGCACGGCATGTCGGTTGCCAGCCTGACCGACGCCATCACGCCGAGTTTCCTGAGTTCGCGCGCCTACAGTCACACGCCGAAGGACAGGGAATGCCTCGAACGGGCGATGTTCTTCGAATCCAACCGGTCGAGCCGCGATGGCATGATCGCCGTCGGCACGGTGGTGATGAACCGGCTGCGCTCGGGCAACCACGGCAGCACCATCTGCCAAGTGGTGGGTGAACCCGGGCAGTTCGCGCCGGGCGTCATGACCCGATCGATGAATTCGCGCGCAATGCCCGATGTCGAGGAGGCCGCCGACGCCGTGCTCAAGGGCGAGCGCAAGGCCAAACTCAAGAACACGATGTATTTCCACACCGCCGGTCTGCGCTTCCCCTACAAGAACATGCACTACACCATGGTTGCCGGCGGCAATGCCTTCTATGAAAAGCGCGGCCGCAACTGGCAGCCGCTGCCGGATGAACCGACGGTTGCCATTGCCTCGGCCGAGCAGCCAGCCGCCTTGCCAGGCGTGCCTGCGATGCGCGTCGCTTCCGCCGAGCCCGTACCTGCGGCCAAGACATCCGCTCGCACCGCTCCAGCCCAGCAGGTCTACATGACCGCCGCGGCGGAGCCGGCACGCCCCGGCAAGACGGCAACCGCCCGCACCGCTGCGGCCCAGGAGACCTATGTCACTGCGTCCGCGGCGCCGACGGCCAAGTCCGCACGCGTCTCGGCGAAGCCGACACTGGTCGCCATGCAGGAGCCGATGGAGGAGCCGGATGTCGCTCGTTTCGGCGGAACCTTGACCGGCGGGACCTCGAACAAGAGGGTGATCTCCTCGGTTGAGGGCGAGCCACAGGAAGCGGCGATGGGCTTCCAGTCGACGCCTGAAAACACCGACGCGATAGGCGCGATGATCGTCAGCCAGGGCCGCCCGCTCGAAACCAACTGATGCGTGTCGCAAACCCGCAATGGCAGGATGGCGGGACATTCGCGGACGCCGGATGTTTCAAAGCGCTCTGAAAAATCCTAGATCAGGGCGATGTCCAAGCGAATCGCCGGTCCCGAGATCGAACGCCTGATCCAACTCCTGGCCAAGGTGCCGGGGCTTGGCCCCCGTTCGGCCAGGCGCGCGGCACTGCACCTGATCAAGAAGAAGGAACAGTTGCTGTCGCCGCTCGCTGCCGCCATGGGCGAGGCCGCCGACAAGGTGCGCATCTGCTCCACCTGTGGCAATGTCGACACCTCGGATCCTTGCATGATCTGTACCGATCCACGCCGCGATGCCGCCACCTTGATCGTCGTCGAGGACGTCTCGGATCTCTGGGCGCTGGAGCGGGCGGCGGCGATGAATGTGCGTTACCACGTGCTTGGCGGCACGCTGTCGCCGCTCGACGGCATCGGCCCCGATCAGCTCAACATCCGCTCGCTGATCGACCGCATCGCCGGCGGCGAGGTCAAGGAACTCATCCTCGCCGTCAACGCGACGGTCGAGGGCCAGACTACCGCGCACTACCTCACCGATCAACTCTCCGGCTTCGAGGTCAAGATAACACGGCTGGCGCACGGCGTACCGGTCGGCGGTGAACTCGACTATCTCGACGAAGGCACGCTGGCCGCGGCGCTGCGCTCGCGAACGGCGTTTTGACACGATTGCGGAGAGGATGCGCACGATGATTGCCACGCATCTTTCGAAGCTGGTGGTGCACGCTACAGAACGCGGCTTTCGCAAGTTCAGCTTTGCATTCTTTCTTGCAGCGCTCTTTGCCCTCATCGCTGCCCCCGCGTTCGCCTCCAAGATCGACGACCAGTTCAGGACCTGGCTCCAGACCGATCTCTGGCCCGACGCCAAGGCGAAAGGCATTTCCAAAAATACGTTCGACGCCGCGTTCAACGGCATCAAGCCCAATCTCAATCTCCCCGACCTTGTCATGCCAGGCGAGAAACCGAAGACGCCGCAGAAGCAGCACCAGGCCGAGTTCGGTTCTCCCGGCGCCTATTTTGCCGAGAAGACGGTTCGTGCGGTGACATCGGGCGGGCGCACCCGCGAGGCCGCCAATGCCCGCACGCTTGCCGCGATCGAAAAGCGCTATGGCGTGCCGGGCGAAATCCTTCTGGCGATCTGGGGCCGCGAGACCGGCTTCGGCGCGGCGAAGATGCCCTACGACGCCTTCGAAGTGCTGGGCACCAAGGCGTTCATGTCGACGAAAAAGGATTTCTTCCGCACGGAACTGCTGGCGGCGCTGGAAATCGTCCAGCGCGGGCTGGCCCCGGTCGGCGCGATGAAATCGTCCTGGGCCGGGGCGCTCGGCCAGCCGCAATTCATGCCGACCTCTTTCCTCGAGCATGCCGTCGATTTCGACGGCGACGGCCGCGTCGACATCTGGAATTCGACGCCCGACGTGCTGGCCTCGATCGCCAATTATCTTGTCCATTATGGCTGGGTGAGGGGACGCGGCTGGGGTTTCGAGGTGATCGTGCCTCAGAGCGTCTCCTGTTCGCTGGAGGGCCCGGACCAGGGCAAAAAGATCTCGCAATGGGCCGCCATGGGCATTGAGCGCGTCGGCGGTAAAGCCTTCCCGGCGAGCGAGCTGAAGGCGGAAGGTTTCCTGCTGATGCCGGCCGGGCGCAGCGGCCCAGCCTTCATCGCGACTCCCAATTTCTACGTGCTGAAACAATACAACACCAGCGACCTCTACGCGCTGTTCATCGGCCATGGCGCCGACCGCATCGCCCATGGCGATCAGAATTTTTCCGGTAGCTGGGGTCCGGTCGGCGATCTCCACCGCTCCGACATCGCCGCCTTGCAAGGGGCACTGGAAGCCAAAGGCTATGATGTTGGCAGCGCCGACGGCCTGCCCGGCTTCAAGACCCGCCGCTCGATCGGCAGATGGCAGGAAAAGAATGGTCAGGCCGCCACCTGTTTTCCCGATGCCGGCCTGGTCGCCGCGCTGAAATAGCATCGAATTTTAGCAGATTTTTCCCGATCCCCGGCATCATTTGGCCGGCGCATGCGTCGACACGCCGCTGTGTATTCTGATCCACTGAGGCCGTCTCGCAAATCCTCGTTGCCGGGCTGGGAGTCGCCGGATAAGGTGTTGACCAACTGGACAAAAACCACGACGGTAGCGAGTCAAGGGCTTTCATTGGAGCCCTGAAAGAACACCGCAACCCTGAGCCGGGAACTCAGGTCAACAAACAACAAAACAGGGAACAATCATCATGATGATGGAAAAGCTTGCTCTACGATCCCGCATCTTGCTGGCGGGCGCCGCCATGTCGGCGCTGCTTCTGGCCGGAGCGCCGGCTGGCGCGGTCACTCCCGCCGACACGCTTGTCGAAGGTTTTGCCATCGACGACATCATCTCGATGGATCCGGGCGAGGCGTTCGAGCTGTCGACCGCCGAGGTCACCGGCAACACCTATGATCTTCTTGTCCGCCTCGACCTCAGCGACACCTCCAAGGTCAAGCCCGATCTCGCCGCAAGCTGGACCGTCTCCGACGATGGCCTGACCTATACGTTCAAGCTCAAGCCGGGCCTGAAATTCGCCTCAGGCAACCCGATCACCGCCGCCGACGTCGCCTGGTCGTTCGAGCGCGCCGTCAAGCTGGACAAGAGCCCCGCCTTCATCATCGGCCAGTTCGGCATTAGCGGCGACAACGTCACCGAAAAGGCCAAGGCGGTCGACGACACCACCTTCCAGTTCACCGTCGACAAGGCCTATGCGCCAAGTTTCGTGTTGAACTGCCTGTCGGCCACCGTTGCCTCCGTTGTCGACGCCAAGCTGGTCAAGGAACATGTGGCGGCGGTCACGCCGAGCGCCGACTACAAATGGGACAACGATTTCGGCAATGCCTGGCTGAAAACAGGCTATGCCGGCTCGGGCGCCTTCAAGCTGCGCGAATGGCGTGCCAACGAGGCCGTCGTCCTGGAACGCAACGACAATTACTACGGCGAAAAGGCCAAGCTCGCCCGCGTCATCTACCGCAACATGAAGGAAAGCTCGGCGCAACGCCTGGCGCTCGAAGCCGGCGATATCGACGTTGCCCGCAACCTCGAACCGAACGACCTCGACGCCATCGCCAAGAACGCCGACCTCACCTCGACCAGCGCGCCCAAGGGCACCGTCTACTACATCAGCCTCAACCAGAAGAACCCGAACCTCGCCAAACCCGAGGTGCGTCAGGCCTTCAAATATCTGGTCGACTATGATGCGCTGGGTTCGACCATCCTCAAGGGCATCGGCGAGATCCACCAGACCTTCCTGCCCAAGGGCGTGCTGGGCGAACTCGACGAAAACCCCTTCAAGCTCGACGTCGCCAAGGCCAAGGAATTGCTGGCCAAGGCCGGCTTGGCGGACGGCTTCAGCGTCACCATGGACGTGCGCACCGGCCAGCCGACCACCGGCATGGCGGAATCCATCCAGCAGACGCTCGGCCAGGCCGGCATCAAGCTGGAGATCATCCCTGGCGACGGCAAGCAGACGCTGACCAAATACCGCGCCCGCAACCACGACATCTATATCGGCAATTGGGGCCAGGATTATTTCGATCCGAACTCCAACGCGCAAACCTTTGCCTCGAACCCGGACAATTCGGATGCCGGCAAGTCCCACACGCTCGCCTGGCGCAACAGCTGGGACATTCCGGATCTGACCAAGCAAACGGAAGCAGCCCTGCTCGAGAAGGACTCGGGCAAGCGCGCCGATATGTACAAGGATCTCGAGAAGAAGATTCTCGACACCAGCCCGTTCGTCATCATCCACCAGCAGCTGGAAGTTGCCGGTCTGCGCAAGAACCTCAAGGGCTTCGCGCTCGGTCCGAGTTTCGACACCAACTTCGTCGGGCCGGTCTCCAAGGAATAGTGTTCGCGGACACGCCGCATGAGCACGATTGAAAACGAAAGCGGGCGCGGCAGCGCCCGCGCCGTCGCCCTTGCATCATCGCTCGGCCGCTTCCTGGTCATTGCGGTGACGACCTATCTCGGTCTTCTCGCGGTCACCTTCTTCATTGGCCGCGTCATCCCGATCGACCCGGTGCTGGCCGTGCTCGGCGACCGGGCACCCGCCAATGTCGTGGAGCGAACGCGCCGCGAGATGGGCCTCGACCTGCCGTTGATCGAGCAGTTCTACATCTATGTGAAACATGCGCTGAGCGGCGATTTCGGCATCTCCGTGCTGACCACCAATCCCGTCATGACCGACATCCGCCGCGCTCTTCCCGCAACGACGGAACTGGCGACATTGGGGACACTGATCGGCGCGCTGTTCGGTGTGCCGCTCGGAGTGCTGGCCGCGGTCAAACGCGGTAGCCTCGTCGATCAGATTGTGCGCATCATCGGCCTGATCGGCTATTCCGTGCCCATCTTCTGGCTGGGCCTGCTGGCCCTGGTGCTGTTCTACGCCAAGCTGCAATGGGTGGCCTTCCCGGCTCGGCTCGACGTCGTCTACGAATACACTTTCACGCCGGTCACCGGCTTCTACCTTCTCGACTCCGCGATGCAGGGGCAGTGGGATGTCTTTTACGACGCCTTCCGTCACATCATCCTGCCGGCCTCGCTGCTCGGCTATTTCTCGCTCGCCTATATCAGCCGCATGACACGCTCGTTCATGCTCAATGAACTCGCCCAGGAATATGTCGTCGCCGCGCGCGCCAAGGGCCTGTCGGAAACCCGCATCATCTGGGGTCATGCGCTGCGCAATGCCGCCGTGCCGATGGTGACCGTGATCGCGTTGTCCTATGCCGGGCTGCTCGAGGGCTCGGTGCTGACCGAGACGGTCTTCTCCTGGCCGGGCATCGGCCTCTACATCACCAACTCGCTGCAGAACGCCGACATGAACGCCGTGCTCGGCGGCACCATCGTCATCGGCTCGGTGTTCATCGGCATCAACCTCCTGTCCGATCTTCTCTACCGCGTGCTCGACCCGAGGACGAAGACAGGATGAGCAGAGGTATCGCGCTTTCGGGCTTGGCTGCGGCAAATCACCCCCACTCCGGCCCTTCGGGCCACCTCTCCCCCTGTCCGGGGGAGAGGAAAAGGCAGCCGCACGCCTGGCGCCTTTCCTCTCCCCCGTCGAGCGGCGCAGAGGTGGTCTGCGAAGCAGACCGGAGTGGGGGTCGACGGCTTCAAGAGGCATCGTCATGACCGTCTCCGACGCCCGCCCCTTCTCCCGTCGCGAATGGTTGCTATCGGAGCGGCCGGCCTCTCGCATGCAGGCAAGGCTCGGTCGCGCCTATGTCGCCTGGCGGCGCTTTTCCGCCAATCGTCTGGCCTTTGTCGGTCTGCTCATCATCATCGCCCTGCTGCTCGTCGCCGCCCTTGCCGGTGTGCTGGCGCCGTATTCGCCGACCTTCGGCGACCTGAAGAACGCGCGGCTGCTGGCGCCGAGTGCGCAGCACTGGTTCGGCACCGACGACCTCGGCCGCGACATCTATTCGCGCATCCTCTACGGCTCGCGCTGGACACTTTATGTCGTCGTCCTGGTCGCCATCATCGCCGCACCCATCGGGCTTCTGGTCGGCACCGTCGCCGGCTATGCCGGCGGCTGGACCGACGCGATCCTGATGCGCATCACCGACATTTTCCTTGCCTTCCCCAAGCTGGTGCTGGCGCTGGCCTTCGTCGCCGCCCTTGGCCCCGGCATCGAGAATGCCGTGCTGGCGATCGCCATCACCTCCTGGCCGCCCTATGCCCGCATCGCGCGTGCCGAGACGCTCACCGTGCGCAACTCGGACTACATCAAGGCGGTGCAACTGATGGGCGCCTCTCCCTTCCGCATCGTGTTGCGCCACATCATGCCGCTATGCATCTCCTCGCTGATCATCCGCGTGACGCTCGACATGGCCGGCATCATCCTGACGGCCGCGGGCCTCGGCTTCCTCGGCCTTGGCGCGCAGCCGCCGCTGCCGGAATGGGGCACCATGATCGCTTCGGGCCGCCGCTTCATCCTCGACCAATGGTGGGTGGCCGGTGCGCCGGGCTTCGCCATCCTGATCGTCAGCCTCGGCTTCAACCTGCTCGGCGACGGCCTGCGTGACGCGCTCGATCCCCGTAGTGGTGACCAATGAACGGCCGAACTGGGACACTGCTTGAGGTGGATGATCTGCGGGTCACCTTTCCAACCCGCACGGGCATGATCGAGGCGGTGCGCGGCGTTTCCTTTTCGCTTGGCCGCGAACGGCTCGGCATCGTCGGCGAGTCCGGCTCGGGCAAGTCGCAAACGGGCCGCGCCATCATGGGCCTGACGCCGCCGCAGGCCCGGATATCGGCCAACAAATTGACCTTCGACGGCATCGACCTACTCGGCATCTCGCCACGGCAACGCCGCGCGTTGCGGGGCAACCGCATCGCCATGATCCTGCAGGATCCGAAATATTCGCTCGACCCGGTGATGAGCATCGGCCGCCAGATCGTCGAGACGCTGCGCACGCACGAAAAGGTCGGCAAGGCCGAGGCGCGCGAGCGCGCGCTGGCCATGCTCGAGGCGGTGCAGATCCGCGATCCCACACGGGTCTTCGACCTGCACCCGCACGAAGTGTCGGGCGGCATGGGCCAGCGCGCCATGATCGCCATGATGCTGATCGCCGGGCCGGAAATGATGATCGCCGACGAGCCGACCTCGGCGCTCGACGTCACCGTGCAGCTCGATGTGCTCGGCATCCTCGACCGGCTGGTCGCGGAGCGGGGCATGGGACTGGTCTTCATCTCGCATGATCTGCGCCTGGTTTCCTCCTTCTGCGACCGCGTCATCGTCATGTATGCCGGCAAGGTGGTCGAACAGCTCAAGGCCTCGGAACTCAGCCAGGCCCAGCATCCCTACACGCGCGGCCTGCTCAACTGCATGCCCAAGATCGGCGCTGACCGTCACCCGCTGCCTGTGCTCGACCGCAAGCCGGAGTGGGCGGCATGACATCAGCGATTGCCGTGGACACGCTGGAGGTGATCTTCGACCGCTTTCGCGCGCTGAAGGGCGTCAGCCTTGATGTACAGCCGGGTGAATCCTTCGGCCTGGTCGGTGAATCCGGTTCCGGGAAATCGACATTGCTGCGAGCCATCGCCGGTCTCGCGCCGGTCGCCTCGGGCAGCATCGCCGTCAACGGCAAGACGCTCGGCGCGCGCCGCGATAAGGCCTTTTACCGCGAAGTGCAGATGGTCTTCCAAGATCCGTATGGGTCGCTGCACCCGCGCCAGACGGTCGACCGCCTGCTGCAGGAGCCGCTCGCCATCCACGGCTTTGCCGACGGCGAAAAGCGCATCGAGCGCGCGCTCGACGAGGTCGGCCTCGGCAACGGTTTTCGCTTCCGTTACGCGCACCAGCTCTCGGGCGGCCAGCGCCAGCGTGTCGCGATCGCCCGCGCGCTGATCCTCGAGCCCTCGATCCTGCTGCTAGACGAGCCGACCTCGGCGCTCGACGCCTCCGTGCAGGCGGAAGTGCTCAACCTGCTGGAGGAAGTCCGGCGGCGGCGCAAGCTGACCTTCCTGATGGTCAGCCACGACCTCGCCATCATCACCCATATGTGCGAGCGGCTGATGGTGATGCAGGGCGGCGAGGCAGTGGAAAATCTGGTGGCGAACGATCTGGTCGAGCGCCGTGTGACCAAGGATTATACGCGCAACCTGCTGCGAGCCAGCGACGGGTTTGTAAGAACCGCCTGAATTCGCTCTTCCTGTGCACAGACCAACCGGGCAATTCCATGGGGGAATGGAAGTTTGCAGATCCACCCAATGTCGCGGTGCTATCGGACAAGAGTATATTCAAATCTGACGATTGGATCGCATACGTCGTGCATGAAGCTGACGACGACGACATCTACAACGAAGAAGGTGGCAGCTGGCAGTTTCACAGCAGCGACACTCGAGATCGGAACGAACGTGAGATAATGCTCGTCGGCCTGCAGGAGGTGGTTCGGCGGGATGAAAGCATCTTGGCGTTGGCCGATTTGCCGAAAGGTTGGCATGCTTGGCGCAGCTCCAAATCGTCACCTTGGCAGCGCGCCAAATCACTCCCCGTGCCGTCCAACGATAACGAGTGATACTGCAGGATCTTAAGTCGAACCTTGCGCCAGTTCGCCGTTCTCCGGAACGGATGGGTTGTCCCCTTGCTTCGGCTCCTTGATCCGGAACCACGTCACATAAAGCGCCGGCAGGAACAGCAGCGTGATCGCCGTGCCGGCGATGATGCCGCCCATCATGGCATAGGCCATCGGTCCCCAGAACACCTCGCGCGCGATCGGGATCAGCGCCAGGCTGGCGGCGGCGGCGGTCAGCGCGATCGGCCGCATGCGGTGCTCGGTGGCCTCGATCACGGCGGCCCAGCGTTCCTTGCCTTCGGCGACAAGATCCTCGATCTGCACGATCAGGATGACCGAGTTGCGGATCAGGATGCCGATCAGCGCCAGCACGCCGAGGATGGCGACGAAGCCGAGCGGCGCGCCGCTCGGCACCAGTGCCGCCACCACGCCGATCAGCCCGAGCGGCGCCACCGCCACCACCAGGAACAGGCGCTGGAAGCTCTGCAACTGCACCATCAGGATGGTCGCCATCACGAACAGCATCAGCGGCACGACGGCGGCGATCGGCCCCTGGCTCTTGGCGCTTTCCTCGACGGAGCCGGCGGTCTCGACCGAATAGCCGGGCGGCAGCTTGGTGATGAAGGCGTCGACCGACGGTCTCAGCTCGTTGACGACGGTCGCCGGCAGCACGTCGCCAACCAGGCCGGCGCGCACGGTGATGGTCGGGATGCGGTCACGCCGCCACACCGTCGGCTGCTCCAGATCGTAGCGGAAATTGGCAACCGCCGCGAGCGGGATAGCCTCGCCATTGCCCGTCGGCAGCTGGATGTTCTGCAGCGTCTCGATCGAGCCGCGCTCGGCCCCGCGCGAACGGGCCACGACATTGATCAGGTAGGTCGCGTCACGCACCTGGGTGATCGTCGATCCGCCCACCGTGCTGTTCAGCGTGCTGGCGATGTCGGAGGAGGTGATGCCGAGCTGGCGCGCCTTGTCCTGCAGCACATCGACCCTCAGCACGCGCTGTGGTTCGTTCCAGTCGAAGGTGGGTGCGGCAAGTTTCGGATTGGCCGAGATGATGCCGGCAAACTGTTGCGCCAGTTCCCGCACCGTCTGGATGTCAGGGCCGCCGACGCGATATTGCACCGGACGCCCGACCGGTGGCCCAAGCTCGAGCGGCTTGACGAAGGCGTCGGTGCCGACAAACTCCGCGCGCAGCAGCTTCTCGAGCGCCGGCTTCACCCGGTTGCGCGCCTCGATGCTCTTGGTGACGATCACGGTCTGGCCGAAATAGGGATTGGCGGGCTGCACGTCATAGGCCAGCACGAAGCGCACCGCGCCCTGGCCGATATAGGAGGAGAAGTGGTCGATGTCGGGATTGCCGACCAGCGCCCGCTGTTCGAAGCGCTCCATCTGGTCGCGCGTCTCGGTGATCGAGGAGTTCTGCGGCAGGTTCCAGTCGACGATCAGCTCCGGCCGGTCGGAAGGCGGGAAGAACTGTTGCTGGACGAGCCCGAAGCCGGCGATCGAGCCAGCGAACAGGAGCACGGTCACGATGATCGTCAGCCAGTGATGGCGAACCGAGCCAACAAGCACGCGCCGGAACAGCGACGTGAAGCGGCCCGGCTGGTCGTGATGCTTCTCCTTCATCGTCGCCGGCAGGATGGTGACGCCAAGCAGCGGCGCGAACAGCACCGCCACGATCCATGACACCAAGAGCGACACCGCGATGACGACGAACAGCGTGAAGGTGTATTCGCCTGCCGCGCTCGAGTTGAGGCCGATCGGGATGAAGCCCGCGACCGTCACAAGCGTGCCGGTCAGCATCGGAAAAGCGGTCGAGGTGTAGACATAGGTCGCCGCCTTGCGCAGGGTGTCGCCAACCTCCAGCCGGGCCACCATCATTTCGACCGCGATCATCGCGTCGTCGACCAGCAGCCCGAGCGCAATGATCAGCGCGCCGAGCGAAATGCGCTGCAGCGATATGCCCAGATACTCCATGACGGTGAAGGTGATGGCCAGCACCAGCGGGATCGACAGCGCGACGACGAAGCCGGCCCGCATGCCGAGGCTGATGAAAGAGACGGCAAGCACGATCGCCACCGCCTCGAACAGCGCGCGCGTGAAGCCCGAGACCGCTTCCTCGACGATGACAGGCTGGTCGGCGACCAGATGCACGCCGACGCCGATCGGCAGGTCGGCCAGCACCTTGTTCATCTCCTCATGCAGCGCTTCGCCGAACTTGAGCAGATTGGCGTTGGGCTTCATGCCGATGGCAAGCCCGATCGCATCCTGGCCGTTGAAGCGGAACAGGGCTGTCGGGGGGTCGGCATAACCGCGCGTGATCGTCGCCACGTCGCTCAGCCGGAAGAACCGGTCGTTGACGCGCAGATTGATGGCGCGCAGGCTCTCCTCGGAGGCGAACTGGCCGCCGACGCGCACGCTGATGCGCTCCGGCCCGGACTGGATGACGCCGGACGGCGTGATCGCGTTCTGCGCTTGCAGGCTGGCCACGATTTGCTGCTGGTTGAGGCCAAGCGCGGCGATCTGGCGGGTCGAGAATTCGAGATAGATCGCCTCGTCCTGCGCACCGACCAGATCGACCTTGCCGGCATTGGGCACGGTCAGGATCTTGGTTCGCACATCCTCCACATAGTCGCGCAATTGGCGTGGCGTCAGCCCGTCGGCGGTGAAGGCATAGATGTTGCCGTAGACGTCACCGAAGCGGTCGTTGAAGAACGGTCCCTGCACGCCTTGCGGAAACTGCGCCTTGATGTCGTTGACCATGTTGCGCACCTGAAGCCAGTTCGGCGCGACGTCGCGCGCCTTGGTGGTGTCCTTCAGGTTGACGAAGATGACAGTCTGGCCGGCTGTCGTCACCGACTTGGTGTAGTCGAGGCTGTCGAGTTCCTCGAGCTTTTTCTCGATGCGATCGGTCACCTGCTGCACGGTCTCCTTGACCGAAGCGCCCGGCCAGTTGGCCTGGATGATCATCGTCTTGATGGTGAAGTTGGGATCTTCCTCGCGGCCGAGATTGAGGTAGGAGAAGATGCCGGCCACCACGAAGACCAGCATGAAATACCAGACCAGCGAGCGGTGGTTGAGCGCCCAGTCGGAGAGGTTGAAGCCCTTCATGAGGCCCCTCCCTCGAGCACTTTCACTTTCTGGCCGTCGACGAGGCTGTGAACGCCGGCGGTGACGACGCGCATGCCGGCGTCCAGTCCATCCGCCACGGTAAAGGTGCCGCCATTCTTCGACGCGACCTTGATGTCGTGCGCGCTCACGCTCGACGTCTTTGGATCGACGATCCACACTTTTTCGGAGCCGTTCTTTTCTAGCAGCGCCGAAATGGGCAGTTCGATCGTCGGCACGACCTTGGTCATCCGGGTCGCCGTCACCGTCGAGCCGAGCCTGAAGGCTTGCGGCGGATCGGTGAGCGTCAGCTTGACGCGCCGTGTGCGGGTCGAGCCCTCGGATTGGGGGGCGATCTCGCGCAGCTTGGCCTCGGTCTGGATCGTCGGCAGCGACTGCAGGATGACCTGGAACGGCGTGCCGGCCGAAAGATCGCCGGTCAACCGGTCGGGAATGTCGACCACTGCCTCGCGCAGGTCCGAACGCGCCACGGTGACGATGGTCTGCCCGGGCGAAACCGTCTGGCCAACTTCGGCGCCGACGGCGGTGACGACGCCGTCGAAATCAGAAAACAGCCTGGCATAACCGAGCTGCTCCTGCGATTTCGCCAGCGAAGCCTTGGCCCGCTCGACACTGGCTTCCGCGGCTTTGCGTGCCTGCTGCGCTGCGTCGAAGACCGACTGCGGCGTATTGGCAGAGGTCAGCAACTGGCGCTGGCGTTCCTCGCTGGCGGCGGCATTGGCGAATTGCGCCTCGGCATTGGAGAGTTCGGCCTTGGCAGCCTGGACTGCCAGCTCCAGCGCGGTTGGGTCGAGTGCGGCGATCGTCGTGCCCTTGCTGACGGTGTCGCCGACCTTGACGTCGCGCGAGACGACGCGGCCGAGCAGGCGGAAGGCAAGATCGGCGCTGACCTGTGGCTCGACCGAGCCGGCGAAACCGAAAGTCTGCGTGGTGCGCGGCTCGACCACGACCGACAGCACCGGTCGGACGATTTGCGGCGGTTTTTCGTCCGATTTCGAACAGGCGGAAAGCGCGGCAAGGCCAAGCAGGACGGGTAGCAGCCGCTTCATTGCCCTGCTCCCGATATCTCGACCGTCTGGCCGGGGCTGAGCAATTGCCCGCCTGATGTAACGACGCTCTGGCCTTCGTTCAGGCCCTCGGCGATGACGACGGTACCCGAATCGAACGCCAGTACCTCGACCGGCGCCGCCGTCACCGCCTTGGTCGCGGGATCGACGATCCAGACCGCCGGCTTACCAGCGCTCGATGTCAAGGCCTGCCAGGGCAACAGGATCGCCTTCGCCGGCTTGGCGCCGACCGAGCCGATGACGGCCGCCCCCAGCGGCATCCCGGCCGGCGTGTCGGGAATGGCGACCTTGACCCTGATCGAGCCCGAAGCCGGGTCGACTGCCGGCGAGATTTCGCGCACCTTGCCCGTCGCGCGGACCTGCGGGTCGGACAACAGCGTGATCGTTACCGCCGGTGAAGCCGGCGTTTTGGCGACCAGCGTCTCCTGCACGTTGAACACCGCGTCGCGGTCGCCGTCCTCGGCGACGGTGAAGACGGTCTGCGCCGCCTGCACCACCTGGCCGGTTTCGACCTGGCGTGCGGTAATAACGCCTGCCGCACCGGCCTTGAGTTCGGTGAAGGACAGATTCTGCTGGGCATTGGCGAATGCGCTCCGCGCGGCGTCGACGCTGCCTTGCGCGACTTTCAGCGCCTGGTCGGCCGCGTCATAATCGCGCCTGGTGGTGAAGCCCTGGGCAAGCAGCGTCTTTTGCCGCTCGAACGTGGCCGCGGCCTGTGTCAATTGTGCCTGCGCGGCATCGAGATCGGCCTGCGCGGAGCGCAAATCGGACTCCTGCTCCTGCGGATCGATACGCGCAAGCACCGTCCCCTGATCGATATGCTGGCCGACATCGACAAGCCGCTCCGCGACGCGTCCGCCAACCCGGAACGAAAGATTGTTCAACGTACGCGCCGCGATCACCCCGGTCAGCGAGGTTCTCGGCGCATAATCGGCCATCGCCACCGTTTCGGTGCGCACCATGACCGGCAGCTTCTTTTCCGCCGCCTCCTGCTTCTGGCAACCGGCGAGCAGCGCCAGGGCCGTGCAGGCGAGAATCGAAGCGGCTGGACAAGACAAAAGGTTGGGAGTTTTAGCGGATGGCGGCGAGACGGACGATGTCGCGTTGCTGCTCATGGCTCCCCTCGGCCGCGCGCCGGTCGCTGATCGCGATCCCCTCGCGGATATCAGAAGATAATCGATCCCGGAAAAAAGGAAACCGGCCTCGTACGCCTATCGCCGGACTGGTTAAGGCAGGCCCAATCGACCCTGTGATGGTGCCGGCTTGAGGAAAATCTGAAATAAGGTCAGAAGGGAATTCAACGGCATCAAACAGAACGGGCCCCATCTCGATGAGGGATGACCCGGTGAGGGATATCATGAAGAACTCCGCCATTTCCGAACGCAAGAACCAGTCGATTTCGCGCGGCGTCGGCATGACCACGCAGATCTATGCCGACCGGGCCGAGAACTCGGAGATCTGGGATGTCGAGGGCCGCCGCTATATCGACTTCTCCTCGGGCATCGCCGTCGTCAATACCGGCCATCGCCATCCCAGGGTGATCGAGGCGGTCAAGGCGCAGCTCGACCGTTTCACCCACACCTGCCACCAGGTTGTGCCCTATGAGAGCTATGTGCGGCTGGCCGAACGGTTGAACGCCATGCTGCCCGGCAAGTTCGAGAAGAAGACCATCTTCGTCACCACCGGCGCCGAGGCGGTGGAGAACGCCATCAAGATCGCTCGCAACGCCACCGGCCGCCAGGCCGTCATCGCCTTCGGCGGCGGCTTCCATGGCCGCACCTTCATGGGCATGGCGCTGACCGGCAAGGTCGTGCCCTACAAGGTTGGCTTCGGAGCCATGCCGGGCGACGTCTACCACGTGCCGTTCCCCGTGCAACTGCATGGTGTCTCGGTCGCCGATTCGCTTGCCGCGCTCGACAAGCTGTTCAAGGCGGATGTCGATCCGGCCCGCGTCGCCGCGATCATCATCGAGCCGGTTCAGGGCGAGGGCGGCTTCTACGACGCGCCGCGTGAACTGCTGACGGCGCTGCGCAAGCTCTGCGACCAGCACGGCATGCTGTTGATCGCCGACGAAGTGCAGACCGGCTTTGCCCGCACCGGCAAGATGTTCGCCATGGACCATCACGAGGTGGCCGCCGACATCACCACCATGGCCAAGAGCCTGGCTGGCGGCTTCCCGCTGTCGGCCGTCACCGGCCGCGCCGAGATCATGGACGCGCCCAGCCCCGGTGGACTGGGCGGCACCTATGGCGGCAGCCCGATCGGCGTCGCCGCCGCGCACGCCGTGCTCGATGTGATCGAGGACGAAAAGCTCTGCGATCGCGCCAACACGCTGGGTGCGCGGTTGAAGCAGCGTCTGCAGTCGATCCGTGACGACGTGCCCGAGATTGTCGACATCAGGGGTTTGGGCTTCATGAACGCGGTGGAGTTCAACGACGTCAAGAAGGGCCTGCCGTCGGCCGAGATCGCCAACGCGATCCGCCTGAAAGCGCTCGACAAGGGCCTGATCCTGCTGACCTGCGGCGTCTACGGCAACGTCATCCGCTTCCTGGCGCCGATCACCATCCAGGACGAGGTCATGAACGAAGCGCTCGACATTCTGGAAAGCTCGATCCGCGAGGTCTGCGCCGCCTGAACGGCGCTTACCTTCTCCCTGTCACTACACGGGGAGAAGGTGCCGGCAGGCGGATGAGGGGCGGCGCGGACGTCTGAATTGACTCCTGTCGCCAATACCGCCTCGTCTCGGCCAGCAGATTGTGCCTATTTGACCTGCGCTCGTTTTCGCAGTGCTTCGAAATCGCCATCATCAACCGAGGGACCCGGTTCGGATGACGCGCCCTCAAGGAGCAGATGCAGAAGCCGTTGACGGTCTTGATCGCGGCGGATCAACTCACCGAAATATTCGCTCGTCACGGGCTGGCTCCATGTTCTGGAATGTCGCCAGTGCCGCCTTCAGCCCGTCCGGGCCTGCGGCCACCATCTGCGGCGTTGGCGAAAAACCGGCACTGAGCATCTTGCGGCCAAGCATGTGGTCGCCGGGGCGGTTGACGGATTCGATGCCGAGCAGCCGGTCACCGGCATAGTGGTAGATCGAGAATTTGTTGTCGCGCAGGTCGCCGAGCACGACATGGCTGTCGCCGCCGGCGGTCAGGCCTACCATTTGCAGCTTCATGTCGCCAATGTCGGACCAGAACCATGGCACCGCTGAATAGGCGTCGGTGTGACCGGCAATTGTCCGGGCGGCGAGCCGCGCCTGGTCGGTGGCGTTCTGCACCGATTCCAGCCTGACATCGCCGCCGGTGAACCAGTGCCGATACGAGGCGGCGTCGCCGATGGCCAGAATCTCCGGCACCGAACTGCGCATCTGATGATCGACGCGGATGCCGTTGGCGACAGCAAGGCCCGCGGCTTGCGCCAGTTCGACATTCGGCACGGCGCCGATGCCGACCACGACCATGCGCGCCGGCAGCCTTTCGCCAGACGAGGTGATCGCGGCCGTGACCTTGCCGTCTTCGCCTTCGAGCCTTGAGATCGAGGTTCCGGTCAGGATGCGCACGCCGGTCGCTTCCAGCCTTTGCCGGACATGGCTCGCCACCACCGGCGCCACGGCGCGGCCGAGCAGCCGGTCGACTGCTTCAACAACCGTCACGGTGCGACCGGCCGCCCGCAGCGTCGCGGCGATTTCCAGCCCGATAAAGCCGCCGCCGAGGATGACGATATCTTCGCTCTCAGCGCTCAGCTCCCGGATCAGCCGCGCGTCGGCCAGCGAGCGCAGCGACACCACGCCCGATAGATCGGAGCCTGGCAGCGGCAGGGCGCGCGGGCGCGATCCGGTCGCCAGGATCAGATTGTCGAAGGCAAGTGCGCCGCCGCCGGCAATGTCGAGACCGTGGCGGCCGGCATCGATGCGCTCGATCCGGATCCCAGGCCGGTAGTCGATGGCGCTGCCGGTGTAGAAGGCCTCGCCCCGAAGCGGTTGAGGCTTGGCTTCGGCATCCTTGATGAAGGTCTTCGAGAGCGGCGGCTTGTGGTAGGGCAGTTCGTTCTCGTCGCCGACCAGGATCACCGGGCCATCATAGCCATCCTCGCGCAGACTGGCGGCCGCCTGCACGCCCGCATGACCCGCACCGACAATTACCACGCCGTTCTTCATCGCATTCCGATCCCGATCGATCCTAGGACGTCTCGCCAAGGGGCAATTGTCTGACGCCGCCGCAAGAGAGGGTTTGCGGGTCGCACCCGGGACGGCGACTGTCAATCGTACAGTTCGGCCGCAAAGCCGATGCAGCGGGCGCGTAAAGTTGACCATCGTAGTTTAGAATAATTCTAAACTATTGTTTCAATTGGCTTTTCCAGTAATTTTCATTGACTTCCATCGCACTCGAAGCTTTAAGGAAGCCGCGCATTGGCGCATCCCTTTGATGTCTGGGCCTTGAACCCGTTCGATTGGAGGCATTTTGGTGTCTTTTTTCCCTGAGCCGCGCGATCGCGCGGCATGTCTTGCGCCCAACGGCATGAATGTGGCCTGGCGCGGGTTGGCGCGTGCGCCGCTTAGAAAATTTCCGAGGAACTGGAGAGCGATAATGACAGCACGATATGGCGGCAGGCTGGCGGCGATCGGCGCCACGGCGCTGCTGACGGCAGCGGTGTTCGTGCTGCCTGCCAAGGCGGAAACCGATGCCAAGGCGGTCATCAAGACCTATGCCGACATCGGGCTTGCCAAATATGAGGATTCGCTGACCACGGCGCAGGCGCTCGACAAGGCGGTCGACGCGCTGCTTGCCAACCCGTCGGCGGAAACGCTCAATGCCGCCCGCGACGCCTGGAAGGCATCGCGCGTGCCCTACCAGCAGACCGAGGTCTACCGCTTCGGCAACAAGATCGTCGATGACTGGGAAGGTGAGGTGAATTCCTGGCCGCTGGACGAAGGCCTGATCGACTATGTCGCCAAGAGCTACGGCACCGAGTCGGACGCGAATTCGCTCTATACGGCCAATGTGATCGCCAACAAGGAGATCGAGATCAACGGCAAGCAGGTCGATGCCTCGAAGCTTTCGCCGGAATTCCTCTCCGGCACGCTGCAGCAGGCCGGCGGCGTCGAGGCCAACGTCGCCACTGGCTATCACGCCATCGAATTCCTGCTCTGGGGCCAGGACCTGCACGGCACCGGTCCGGGCGCCGGCGAGCGTCCCTATACGGATTACGACCTGAAGAACTGCACCGGAGGCAATTGCGACCGTCGCGCAGAGTACCTGAAGTCGGCGACCGGCCTTCTGGTCTCGGACCTCCAGAAGATGGTCAACGACTGGAAGGAAGACGGTGCGGCGCGCAAGAACCTGGTCGATGGCGAGCCGAACACCGCCATCTCGGTGATCTTCACCGGCATGGGTTCGCTCTCCTACGGCGAACTGGCCGGCGAGCGCATGAAGCTCGGCCTGCTGCTGCACGATCCGGAAGAGGAGCATGACTGCTTCTCCGACAACACCTACAACTCTCATCTCTATGATGCCGTCGGCATCCGCGCCGCCTATCTGGCCAGCTACACGCGCCTGGACGGCACCTTCGTTTCGGGTCCGTCGGTGCACGACATGGTGAAAGCGGCCGATCCGGCAATCGACAAGGAGCTGTCCGACAAGCTCGATGTCACCGTCGCCAAGATGGAAGCGATCAAGGCGCGAGCCGAGGCCGGCGAGGCCTACGACCAGCAGATCGCCGAGGGCAATACCGCGGGCAATGCCACCGTTCAGGCGGCAATCGACACATTGATCGACCAGACCAAGTCGATCGAACGCGCCGTTGGCGTGCTGAAGCTCAATGCCATCGCCTTCGAAGGCTCCGACAGCCTCGACGCACCCGACAAGGTGTTCAAGTAAGCCTGCCACCCCCAGCCAAACGGCGCCGCACGGGCGCCGTCAGCCAGAGCGACGAAATGCTGATCTGCCATTGCAACATCATCACCGAGAAGGAGATCGAGCAGACGATCATCGGCCTGCTGGATCAGGATCCCTGGCAGCTCATCGTGCCGGCAAAGGTCTATCACGCCATGCACAAACGTGGCCGCTGTTGCGGCTGCTTCCCAAATGTGGTCGAAACGATCATTCGGGTCACCGAGAACTACCACGCCCGCTCGCAGGCGAGCGGCGTGGACATCGTTTCACATCTGGATCGCGTCAGAGGCCTGCGCGTCCAATACGGGAGCAGAGCCCATGAAAGGCGAACCACAGATCATCGAGCGGCTTAACGAGGCTCTTTTTCTGGAGCTCGGCGCCGTCAACCAGTATTGGGTGCATTTCCGTCTGCTCGAGGATTGGGGATACGCCAAGCTGGCCAAGAAGGAGCGGGCGGAATCGATCGAGGAGATGCACCACGCCGACAAGCTGGTCGCCCGCATCATCTTCCTTGAAGGCCACCCCAACCTGCAGTCCCTGGCGCCGCTGCGCATCGGCCAGAACGTCAAGGAAGTACTCGAATCCGACCTTGCCGGTGAGTATGACGCGCGCACTGCTTACAAGCGCTCGCGCGAAATCTGCGAGGAAGCGGGCGACTACGTGACGATGAAACTGTTCGAGGAACTGCTGACCGATGAGGAAAGCCATATCGACTTCCTCGAGACGCAGCTCGACCTGCTGGCCTCGATCGGCGAGGAAAAATACGGCCAGCTCAACGCCGCATCGGCGGACGAGGCGGACTAAGGATATGCGGGAATGCGGCGCCTCTTAGACTTCCCGCGCCGCTTGCGGCGGGCAAAAGCCCCGCTGCCCCTCCGGAAAACACCAGCCATATCGGCTGGTCGGCGCGGCATCATTTTCATGCTGGCGCTGACATCCTCCGCCATCGCCGGCGACCTTCAACCCGCCGGCCTCGCCACTTCGCGCACCGACCTCAATGCCAAGGATCAGGCGCGCGTCACCGCCGTCAGCAGGCCGACCACGGATTTCTCCAAACCCGAGCCCTTCGAACTGATGCAAGGTGGCGCCGGCACCTCGCGGAAGGACGTCAGCCGTGATTCCTTCTCGCAATCGTCAGTCAACCTCACCTTCGAGGAAGAAGGCACCTTCAAGCTCGGCAACGCGCTTTTCCGCAAGAATTGGGTGTCGTCGCCATCCTCGACGCAGGCCTCGGACGGACTCGGGCCCCTGTTCAACGAACGGGCCTGCCAGAACTGCCATCTGAAGGATGGCCGTGGCCGGCCGCCACAAGGCGATGCCGGCACCACCTCGATGTTCCTGCGGCTGGCGCGCGACGCAAGCAGCGCGGAAGAGAAGGCGGCGCTTGCCGACCACAGGCTGCTCAATCTCCCGGACCCGGTCTATGGCACGCAGTTGCAGGAACTAGCCGTCCCTGGCCTCAAGGGCGAGGGCAGCATGCGTGTCGACTATCAGGAACGTAAGGTGGAGCTGACGGACGGCACCGTCATTTCCCTGCGCAAACCCACCTACGCGGTAGACGATCTTGGCTATGGGCCGCTCGATCCGCGCACCACGCTGTCGCCGCGCCTGACGCCGCCCATGATCGGCCTTGGCCTGATCGAACAGATCGCGCCGGCGGACATTCTGGCCCATGCCGACCCGGACGACAGGGACGGCGATGGCATCTCCGGCAAGCCGAACATCGTGCGTGATGGCCTGAGCGGTGAACTGACGCTTGGCCGCTTCGGCTGGAAGGCGCAGGCCGCGTCGATCCGCCGGCAGGCCGCGGACGCCTTTGCCGGCGACATCGGCATCTCGACACCCGAGGAGCCGAAACACTGGGGGGATTGCACCGCCGCGCAGGAGAAATGCCTCGCCATGCCCAACGGCGTGCAGGCGCGCCTCGGCCCGGCCGAGGCGCCGGCGCCGGTGATGGATCTCGTCACCTTCTATTCGCGGAACCTGGCGGTGCCGGCGCGGCGCGATCTCGCCTCGCCCGATGTGCTCGCCGGCAAGAAGGTCTTTTACGAAATCGGCTGCGTTGCCTGCCACACGCCGAAATTCGTCACCCGTCGCGATGCGCCCGACAGGGCGCAGGCGTTCCAGCTGATCTGGCCTTATTCCGATTTCCTGCTGCACGACATGGGGCCGGACCTTGCCGACGGCCAGGCCGTGGGCGAGGCGACAGGCAGTGAGTGGCGCACCCCGCCGCTATGGGGGATCGGCCTCACCGAAACGGTCAACGGCAATTCCTTCTATCTGCACGACGGCCGTGCGCGGTCTTTGGTCGAGGCTATCCTGTGGCATGGTGGCGAGGCGCAAAAGGCGCGCGACCGCTTTGCCGCCGCAAACGCCACCGAGCGCGATGCGCTGGTCAAATTCCTGGAGTCACTGTGATGCTGAAGCGTTTCGCGCTGGTTCTCGTTCTTCCGCTGGTTCTACTGGCCGCATTGCCCGCATCGGCCGCGGTCAAAGCCTCGGACGTCGTCCAGCGCGCGATCGACGGTTTTGTCCGCCCGGCCTATGCCGATCTGCACCAGCATACGGAAGCCCTCGCCAAGGCGATGCACAAGCTCTGCGAGGCGCCCTCGCAAGGGGAGCTTGATGCGGCGCGCGCGGCGTTCTCGGCTACCGTCTATGCCTGGTCATCGGCCGAGATCATCGGTTTCGGGCCGATCAAGGAGAACAACAGGGCGGAGCGCATGCTGTTCTGGCCGGACCGCAAGAGCATCGGTCTGAAACAGGTGCAGGCGGCGCTGTCGGGCAAGGATCCCACCGCCACCGATCCTGCGCAGCTTGCCGACAAGAGCGTTGCCATGCAGGGGCTCGGCGCGCTGGAATTCGTGCTTTACGGCGACGGCGCCGATGCCTTGACGGGCAAGGACGAACCCTATCGCTGCGCTTATGGCGCGTCCGTTGCCGGCAACATCGAAACCATCGCCGCCGATGTCAGCGCGGCCTGGAGCAAACCGGACGGCTTCGCGGCACTCTGGGCCAATCCGGGGCCACGGAATGCGCTCTATCGCGATGGCAACGAAGCGGTCACCGAACTGGTCGGCGTCTTCATCAACGAGCTGGAAATGGTCCGGGATGTCCGCCTCAAAGGCTTTCTGGGCGCTACGCCCGACGCCGACAAGCCAAAACAGGCGATCTACTGGCGTTCGCAAAACACCGCCAATGCGCTGGCTGGAAATCTGGCCGGCATCGATGCGCTTTTCCAGGGGTCGAAGCTTGGCGACGCGCTGCCGCCGGATGCGCGTTGGATGGCGGAATCGATCCACATCCAGCTGGTCAACGGCGTTGCGGCTGCCAAGGCCGTCCAAGGCCCGATCGACAGGGCGCTCGCCGATCCGGCGCTGCGCGAAAAACTCGAGCATCTCGTCCTGATCACCTCCAGCCTGTCGACCCTGATCGGCACCAGGCTGACCGCCGAATTCGGCCTGACAGCCGGCTTCTCGTCGCTGGATGGGGACTGAGCATGAAGAGATTGCTCATCGATCGCCGCGATTTCCTCAGGGCCGCCGGCATCGGCTTTGCCGCCGCGGTGACGCCCTCAGCCTGGGCAACCACGCTTGCTGCGGATGCCGTCTTTGCCACCGCCTTCGTCAAGCGCGATGGCAGTTTTGGCGCCGCCGTCCTGTCCGAGGCCGGCAAGGTGCTGCATGCGATCGACCTGCCCGATCGCGGCCACGACGTCACCTTCGATCCCGTATCGAGGCGTTCGGTGGTTTTCGCCCGCCAGCCCGGCACCTTCGCCGTCGTGTTCGATCACTCCGGGCGCGACGCTCCGCTGACCATCGCCAGCATCGCCGGCCGGCATTTCTTCGGCCATGGCGTGTTCTCGCCCGACGGCGCGTTGCTCTACGCCACCGAGAACGATTTCGACAACGCGGCCGGCGTGGTCGGCGTCTATGACGCGCGGGCGAAATTCAATCGCATCGGCGAATTCCCCACCTACGGCATGGGTCCGCACGAACTTCTGCTCTTGGGCGACGGCAGGACGATCGCGGTCGCCAATGGCGGCATCGAGACCCATCCTGACTTTGGCCGCGCCGAGCTCAACATCGCCACCATGAAACCGTCCTATGTGCTGGTCGACCGCGTCACCGGGGATCTGATCGAAAAACATGAATTGCCGGCTGCACTGCACCAGCTGTCGATCCGCCACATGGATGCCGACTGGTCCGGCACCGTCTGGTTCGGTTGCCAGTACCGGGGCCCCGGCGCCGATCGTCCGCTGCTGGTCGGCCGCGCCGCGCGTGACAAGGATCTGGCTTTGCTCGACATGCCGCAGAATGTGCTGTCCGGCTTCCGCAACTATATCGGCTCGGTCGCCGCCAATCCTGTTGCCGGTACCGTTGCCGTATCCTCGCCAGAGGGCAATTCGCTGGTCGTCATCGATGCGGGCAGCGGCGGGGTCGTCTCCTCCAATGCGCTGGTCGAGGTCTGCGGCGTGGCCCCTGACGGGGCCGGGTTCATGGCCACAACGGGCGCCGGCGAGATCATCGAGGACAGTGGTGCCACGCGGTCGGAGCCAGACTATGTCTGGGACAATCACATGCTGCGCATAGAGCAGGCGGCATAAGCTCTTCTGCCAGCCCAAACCGAAGCCGCTTAACAAATTGTGCACTATACCCTTGCGGTTGCGCGCTGTGGCGGGCACAGGGAGTTGTTTCTAGGAACCGGTCGTTTCATGAAGGTACTCGCCATCGACTGTGCCGCCAGCCTCTGCGCCGCCTGCGTCTACGACGCGGCGGGCGGGCAGGAACTCGGCCGTTCGGTGCTTGATCTGGGCAAAGGCCATGCCGAGCACCTGATGGCCGTCATTGCAGGGGCGTTCAGGGCCGGCGCGACCGACTACGCCGGCCTTGGCGCCATTGCCGTCTCCGTCGGCCCCGGTTCCTTCACCGGCCTGCGTGTCGGCGTGTCGACCGCGCGCGGCCTGGCGCTGGCGCTCAAGGTGCCAGCAATCGGGGTAACGACGCTCGAAGCGCTGGCCGCCGAGGCGGCGACCGCATTTCCAGGCCGTGCCGTGCTGGCGGCGCTCGATGCCGGACGGGAGGAAATCCATGCCGCTCTCTACGATGAAATGTCAGTTTTGACTTACGGTCCGGCCGTGGCCACGCTTGCGAATGCGGCGGCCATGGCATCGGAACGTTCCGCGGTGCTTGCCGGCACGGCCGCGGCGCCGATCGCTGAAGCGGCCGGCCGACCCTTCGACATCGGGCCTCGGACGGCCACCGCCGACATTCTCACCTACGCCCGGCTGGCTGCCGCAAAGGGGCAGGGCGAAAGGCCGAAACCGCTTTATCTGCGCGGTGCCGATGCCAAGCCACAGGCCGGGTTTATACTTTCGAGGCAAAGACCATGATCCCGAAAAGTGGAAGCCGGTTTTCGCGGACAAACGGCCCCGTTTGTCCAGAGATCATGGTCAGACGAGAAAACGAGAGTTAATGCGCATACCTTTTCTCCAATCGCGTCGCCGGGACTACGCGCTCGAGCCGCTCAGGATCACCGACAGCCCCGCTATATCGGTGCTGCACCGCGAGGATTTTGTCCGCCCATGGACCGACGGTGAGTTCGCCGCCTTGCTCGAACAGGACACCGTGTTCGGTTATGCCGTCCGCGAAACCGGGCAGGGCGCCAAGCCGCCTGTTGGCTTCGTCCTCGCCCGGCTGGCCGCTGGCGAAGGCGAAATCCTGACCGTCGCGGTGGCGCGGTCGCATCGCCGCCAGGGATTGGGCTGGCAGTTGATGGACGCCGTGCTGCGCGAACTGCATTCGCAACGCGCCGAGGCCCTGTTCCTCGAGGTCGACGAGACCAATGCCGCCGCGATCGCCCTCTATCGTCGGCTGGGTTTTCGGGAAGTCGGCAAGCGCCCGGATTACTACAAGTCGCCCGATCGCCGGCCGACAGGCGCGCTTGTCATGCGCCGCGATCTTCGCTAGCGAGGGATCGGGTAGGGCCAGGACATATGATCGGAAAAATCAGGATTTTCCTGGCGCTGGGCCTCGTCGTCGCCGGGTCGCTGGTTTTCGTGCCGCTGCAGATCCTGTCGATGAAAACCGGCTGGTGGCCGGAAACCGTCATCCTCAAGATCTGGCATAGGCTGATCATCCGGGCGCTCGGCATGCGTATTCATGTCAAGGGGACGCTCTCCGACAAACGCCCCTTGCTGGTTGCCTCCAACCACATCTCCTGGACCGACATCATGGTGCTGGGCTCTTTTGCCGATGTGAAATTCATCGCCCGGGCCGACATGGAAGGCTGGCCGCTGATCGGCATGCTGTCGAAGCTGCAACGCACCGTCTTCATCGAGCGTGAGCGCAAGCGCTCCTCGGGCGATCAGGCCAGCGAGATCGCCAGCCGCATGGCCAAGGGCGACGCCATGGTGCTGTTCGCGGAGGGGTCGACCGGTGACGGCAATATCGTCCTGCCTTTCAAGAGCACGCTGTTCGGCGCGGCCTCGATGGCGATCTCGGAAGGTGCCGCGCAGGAAGTGTTCATCCAGCCGGTGGCGATCGTCTACACGCGCCTGCACGGCGTGCCGCTTGGCCGCCGCCACCGCCCGATCGCGGCCTGGATCGGCGACGAGGACCTGATGCCGCATCTCAAGGTGCTGATGGCCGAGGGCGCGCTCGACGTCGAGGTGCATTTCGGCGAACCGATCGCCTTTGCCAAGGGCTCCAACCGC
Organism: Mesorhizobium sp. M8A.F.Ca.ET.165.01.1.1; assembly: GCF_004792065.1. Classification (NCBI taxonomy): domain Bacteria; kingdom Pseudomonadati; phylum Pseudomonadota; class Alphaproteobacteria; order Hyphomicrobiales; family Phyllobacteriaceae; genus Mesorhizobium; species Mesorhizobium sp. M8A.F.Ca.ET.165.01.1.1. The sequence goes on from NZ_SRTH01000008.1 coordinate 121,686, forward strand.
AAGGAAACGGCCAAATTGATGGAAGGCCGGGTGCGCGAGATGATGCAGGCGGCGCTCGCCGATCCGCTCCCGAGCCGTTAGCCGCCGGCAGGCGCCAGCCTGCGCATGCCGAGAATCGTCTGTTTTTTGTCACGGAAAGGCGTTAGAAGCCGCCGGATGGACTTGAACACGATTGAAAGCGACGACATCGGCACTGTGGCCGGACAGCCGGCGGTGCGCGCCACGGCAGAGAAGAAGGTCTTCATCAAGACCTATGGCTGCCAGATGAACGTCTATGATTCACAGCGCATGACCGACGCGCTGGCCGCGGACGGCTATACCGCGACCGATGCCATCGGCGAAGCCGATCTGGTGCTGCTCAACACCTGCCATATCAGGGAAAAAGCCGCCGAAAAGGTCTATTCCGAACTCGGCCGCATCCGCGACATGAAGGCCGAACGCGCCGGTGCAGGCCGCGAGATGCTGATCGGCGTCGCCGGCTGCGTGGCGCAGGCCGAGGGCGCCGAGATCATCCGCCGGTCGCCGGCCGTCGACCTGGTCATCGGTCCGCAGACCTATCACCGTCTGCCCGATGTGCTGGCCCGGGTTCGCGGCGGCGAGAAGATCGTCGAGACCGAATACGCCATCGAGGACAAGTTCGAACATCTGCCGCAGCCGAAGCGCGCCGCGTTGCTCAAGCGCGGCGTCACCGCCTTCCTCACCGTCCAGGAAGGCTGCGACAAGTTCTGCACCTTCTGCGTCGTGCCCTATACGAGAGGCTCGGAAGTGTCGCGGCCGGTGGCGCAGATCGTCGCGGAGGCCGAGCGCCTGGCCGAGGCCGGGGTGCGCGAGGTGACGCTGCTCGGCCAGAACGTCAACGCCTGGCATGGCGAGGGCGATAATGGCGCGGAATGGGGTCTCGGCCGCCTGCTGTTCCGGTTGTCTGAAATCCCCGGCCTGGCGCGGTTGCGCTACACCACCAGCCATCCGCGCGACATGGACGACGAATTGATCGCGGCGCACCGCGACCTGCCGTCGCTGATGCCCTATCTGCATCTGCCGGTGCAATCGGGCTCAAACCGCATTCTGAAGGCGATGAACCGCAGGCATACGGCCAAGGACTATCTGGCGCTGCTCGACCGCATCCGTGCCGCGCGCCCCGATATCGCGCTGTCGGGCGACTTCATCGTCGGTTTCCCCGGCGAGACCGAGGCCGATTTCGAGGCGACCATGGAACTGGTGCGCCAGGTGAACTACGCCTCGGCCTTCTCGTTCAAATATTCGCCGCGTCCCGGCACGCCGGGGGCCGACATGCCTGACCACGTGCCGGAAACGGTCAAGGACGAGCGCTTGCAGCGCCTGCAGGCATTGCTGCTGAAACAACAGCAGGATTTCGGCTCGAGCCTGGTCGGCAGCACCATCGATACGCTGATCGAGAAGCCCGGCCGTCAGGCCGGCCAGAAGGTCGGCCGCTCGCCTTGGCTGCAGCCGGTTATTGTTGATGAAAAGGCCGGCGAAATCGGTGACATTATCAAGGTGCGAATCACGAAGACGGGCTACAACAGCCTGTTCGCCGAATTGGCCTGATGGTCTCGGCAGATGAGGAGAGACGGTTGAGCGCAGCGGAGCTGAAGAATCTGCCCCCGGTACCGGCATCCGGGGCTTCTGACATGGCGCACATCGTTCTGACTTTCGACAACAATAAGCTTGCCAGCGCCCTTTACGGCCAGTTCGACGAAAACCTCGCCCGGCTCGAGCAGAAACTCGGCGTCGATATCCGTTCGCGCGGCAACCAGCTGACCATCAAAGGATCGGCGTCCGCCGCCGAACAGGCGCGCCGTGCCTTGGACAATCTCTACGGCATCCTGCAGAAAGGCGTCGATATCGGCCAGTCCGATGTCGACGGTGCCGTTCGCATGGCTATCGCCGCCGACGACCAGCTCACACTGCCGACACTGGAGCGCAAGGGCAAGGTTTCCGCCGCCCAGATCGCCACCCGCAAGAAGACGATCTATGCCCGTTCGCTCAACCAGGACGCCTATATGCGGGCGCTGGAGCGTTCGGAGCTGGTGTTCGGCATCGGTCCGGCCGGCACCGGCAAGACCTACCTGGCGGTGGCGCATGCGGCGATGCTGCTCGAGCGTGGCATGGTCGAGCGCATCATCCTGTCGCGGCCGGCAGTCGAAGCCGGCGAACGGCTGGGCTTCCTGCCGGGCGATATGAAGGAGAAGGTCGATCCGTATCTGCGTCCGCTCTACGACGCGCTCTACGACATGATGCCGGCCGACAAGGTCGAGCGCGCCATTGCGGCCGAAGTGATCGAGATCGCGCCGCTAGCCTTCATGCGCGGCCGCACGCTGGCGCATGCCGCGGTGATCCTCGACGAGGCGCAGAACACCACGCCGATGCAGATGAAGATGTTTCTCACCCGTCTCGGCGAGAATTCGCGCATGATCGTCACCGGCGATCCGACCCAGATCGATCTTCCTCCGAGCACCAAATCGGGCCTGGTCGAGGCTTTGCGTGTCCTTGACGGTGTTGCAGGCGCGGTAACCGTGCGCTTCAACGATGTCGACGTCGTTCGCCATCCGCTGGTGGCTGAAATCGTCAGGGCCTATGACCGGGACGCCAAGCTGGCGCGCGGCCTTGGCGCCGAGAATTGATGTGACGATGCAGCCTCATGCCTGAGGACAACACATCCGGCGGCGGGAGCTTTCCGGTTCCCGTCGAGATCGATATATCGATTGAAGCGGGCGACTGGCCCGATGAAGCAAGCCTGACGCGGCTGGTCGATCGCGCGGTTGATGCCGCCTTTGCCGAGACCGGTGTGACGGGTCATTCCGAACTCAGCATTGTTTTTTCCGACGATGCCCATATCCGTACCTTGAATGCGGACTGGCGCGGCAAGGACAAGCCCACCAACGTCTTGTCTTTCCCGGCTTTTCCGCATGTGAATGGTCGCCCACTGCCGCCGATGCTCGGCGACATCGTGCTTGCCGCCGAAACCGTGGCGCGCGAAGCGGCACTGGAAGACAAGCCGCTGGAGAACCATATCTGCCATCTCGTCATCCATGGCCTGCTGCACCTCATGGGCCATGATCACGAGACCGACGCCGAGGCCGAGGAGATGGAAGCCATCGAGCGCGCCGCGCTTGCAAGGCTTGCCATTCCCGATCCCTACGCGTAACTAAAAAAGACCAATTGACCGGACGACGATGAACGACAAACCAGAGACTGCCGCCCGCCCCGACGCCGGCAGTGCGACCAAGGCTTCCGATACGTCGGAAGAGGGATCAAGTCCGAGTACCATCACTGGCAGCGCCGCCATCGAGCCGTCGCCTGCCGGTCCCTCGCTGTTCAACCGCGTGCTGGGCCTGTTCCGGCAACGCAACGGCACCAGCCTGCGCGAGGAGATCGCCGGCGCGCTCGCCGAGACGACGAGCGATGTCGAATCCTTCTCGCCTGGCGAGCGCGCCATGCTCAACAACATCCTGCGCCTGCGCGAAGTGCGCGTCGAGGACGTCATGGTTCCGCGCGCCGATATCGAGGCGGTCGAGATCGCCACGACGCTTGGTGACTTGCTTGGCATGTTCGAACAATCCGGCCATTCCCGCATGCCGGTCTATTCCGAGACGCTCGACGACCCGCGCGGCATGGTCCATATCCGAGACGTGCTGGCCCATATCACCAAGCTGGCGCGCGTCAGGAAGGGCCGCACGAGCCGCAAAACGCCCGTCGCCACGGTTCTTGATCTTGCCCAGGTCGACCTCGCGCGCACCATCGGCGAGCTCAATCTGATCCGCCAGGTCCTGTTCGTGCCGCCGTCGATGCTTGCTTCCGACTTGATGGGCCGCATGCAGACGACGCGCACGCAAATGGCCCTGGTCATCGATGAATATGGTGGCACGGACGGCCTCGTCTCGCTCGAGGACATCGTCGAGATGGTGGTCGGCGACATCGAGGACGAGCACGACGACGATGAGCCGATGATCACCCAGACCGGCGACGGCGTGTTCATCGTCGACGGCAAGGCCGAGATCGACGAGGTCGCCAAGATGATCGGCGAGGATTTCGCCGCGGGGGAACATGGCGAATATGTCGACACCATTGGCGGCATGATCTTCAACACGCTCGGCCGCGTGCCGGCGCGTGGCGAGGTGGTGCAGGCCATCCCTGGCTTCGAGTTCCATGTGCTCGATGCCGATCCGCGCCGCGTCAAGCGCGTGCGCATCGTGCAGAGCCAGAAGGGCGAGCGCCGCCGGCGCGCCACGGCGCGCACCGAACAGGCCTGAAAAGCTGCCGCGCAATGACAATCGAGGATCCGTTCAAGCATCCGGTCCTCGGTTCTGGCGTGTTCTACCGCGACCCGCGTGCGGCGCTGGATTGGCTCGAAGCGGCCTTCGGCTTCGAGCCCAGCATGGTGGTCCGCGATACCGGCGGGAAACTGATCCATGCCGAGATGCGGTTCGGGGATGGTTGTATCATCGTCGATTCTGAATGGGCCGATCATGTCGCGAGCCCCGCATCGGTCGGTGGCAAGAACACGCAGTCGGTCTATATCAGGCTGAAAGACGGCCTCGATGCGCATTGCGAGCAGGCCCGCGCGGCCGGTGCCGCCATAATCCAGGAACCGGCGGACCAGTTCTACGGCGAACGCCAGTATCGGGCGCGCGATCCCGAAGGCCATGTCTGGACGTTCACGCAGCCAATCCGTTCTGTTTCCCGTGAAGAGGCCGAGCGCCTGGGTGGCTTGCGCATCGAGGGTTGGCACCGGTAGAGCCATGGTCGGTCATGCGGCCGGCGTTTGGAGTGCAGGCCGCGGCCTGATAAATCTTGGCTCCTGATTCGCGCGACTCGGAAGTATTCATGGTGCGCCTTGCCGGCCGGATAATTCTGCTCTGGGGCTGGCGCCGCGCGCTGGTGGCCTTTCTCGCCGGAGCGCTGGCGGTGCTGGGCCAGGCGCCTTACGATTTCTTCGCCGCCTGTTTCATTTCGTTTCCGGTGCTGGTCTGGCTGCTCGACGGCGCGACCGGCGAAGCCTCCGGCAGCCTGGTCCGGCGCCTGCGGCCGGCTTTCGCCGTCGGCTGGTGGTTTGGCTTCGGTTATTTCCTCGCCGGCCTTTGGTGGATCGGCTCGGCGCTGCTGGTCGAGGCCGACGATTTTGCCTGGGCGCTTCCCTTCGCCGTGGTCGGCATTCCTTTCGCGCTCGCATTTTTCTATGGCTTCGCAACGATGGTCGCCCGGCTCCTGTGGAGCAGCGATATCGGCCGTATCGCTGCCCTTGCCTTCGGTTTTGCGCTGGCGGAGTGGCTGCGCGGCTTCCTGTTCACCGGATTTCCCTGGAATGCCATCGGCTACGCGGCGATGCCGGTCCCCCTTTTGATGCAAAGCGTCTCGGTGACCGGCATGATCGGCATGAACGCGCTCGCGGTTTTCCTTTTCGCACTGCCGGCGCTGCTGGCGGCGCGCCGGCATCTTCGGCTGGGCGCCGCCCTGTTTGTCCTGCTCGTCGCCGCCCATGCCGGCTTTGGCTATGTCAGGCTCGCGGCCCCCGAAAAGCCGGCGGCGCGCAGTCTCGATGTCCGTATCGTCCAGCCGGCCGTCGACCTGTCGGAAAAGTGGGATGCCTCGGTGCGCGACCGCATCTTCGCCACCTTGCTGGGCCTGTCTTCCAAGGCGCCGGATCCAGGTCACGAAAAACCGCAACTGATTCTCTGGCCGGAAACCTCGGTGCCGTTCCTTTTCACCGAGCGCCCCGATGCCTTGACGGCGCTGGGCGACATGCTGGGCGACGGCCAGATGCTGATCGCTGGCGTCGTGCGCGAAGAGGGCGGCTCGGCGGCAAGCCCCGACAGCCGCTACTACAACTCCGTCGTGGCGATCAACGACAAGGGCGAGATCGCCGATGCCGTGGACAAGGTTCATCTGGTGCCGTTCGGCGAGTACCTGCCTTTTGCCGACCTGCTCGGCCGTTTCGGCATCGAACAGCTCGTCGCTGGGCCGATGACGTTCACGGCTGGCAACGAGCGTCATCCCATCACGCTGCCGGGTGGCATTCGTGCCCTGCCATTTATCTGTTATGAGGTGATCTTTCCCGATCTGGTGGCAGTTGACGCTACGTCAGCGCAGCTTATTGTGAACGTTACCAATGATGCATGGTTCGGCGACACGCCCGGACCGTATCAGCATTTCAGGCAGGCCCAGATTCGCGCGGTGGAGAACGGATTGCCCCTGTTGCGTGCTGCCAACAACGGCATCTCGGCCGTTGTCGACCCCCGTGGCCGCGTCGTCGATGCGCTGGCCATCGACGCGCGCGGGGCCATCGATGTGAAGGTTCCTGTTTCCGAACAGACGGTGATTTCGTCCCGTCAGCGGCGCATTAACGGAACGCTGATCATGTTGCTGTTTGCGCTGGGAGGGGTGCTGTTGAACGTAAGGCAAAGGCTACGGGTGAATTGACAGTTGGCACATTAGAAACTCATACTGTACCGCCTGAAAATTTCTCGAAGCCGGTGGATCGTTCTGTTGGGGCAGTCGCCTCCGGTTTTCTTTGGGCAGGAAAAAAATCACAAAGCCGAAAAAATTCGGCGAGGAAAAAATGACAGAAGAAAACAAGAAGAAACCGAATCCCATCGACATCCACGTTGGAAGCCGGGTCCGGCTTCGCCGCAATATGCTCGGAATGAGCCAGGAAAAGCTGGGCGAGAATCTCGGCATCACGTTTCAACAAATCCAGAAATATGAAAAGGGCACCAATCGCGTCGGCGCCAGCCGTCTGCAGGCGATAGCCTCCATACTCGGCGTGCCCGTCGCCTTCTTTTTCGAGGATGCGCCGGGCCAGGAGCTGACGGCCAACCGTGGTTTTGCCGAGGATAGCTCGATGGCTTTCGCCGTCGAATTCTGCGGCAGTCCCGAAGGGCTTCAGCTCAACCGGGCCTTTGTCAAGATCGCCGACGTCAAGGTGCGCCGCAGGATCATAGACCTGGTGAAATCGCTCGCCGAGGACGATCTCGACTGATCCGCGATGCGCTTCGCACCGGCGGCGTGCGCCGCCGGTGGCACAAGATATCGTCTCCGACATTCAGGCCAGACCGGCGGCAACGCTTGACGAGCAGCGCTTTGCCCCGCTAACACGTGGCGCGCCAAAATCGGCAGCCTGCCGATCGTTTTTCAAGAGGGGACACCCGTGACGCGGCAGAACTACTTCTTTACCTCGGAATCCGTTGCCGAGGGCCATCCCGACAAAGTCTGTGACCGGATCTCCGACGAAATTGTCGATCTGGTCTATCGTGAAGCCAAGAAGACCGGCATGGACCCGTGGAAAGTCCGTGTCGCCTGCGAGACGCTGGCGACCACCAACCGCGTCGTCATCGCCGGCGAGGTGCGCGTCCCCGAGACGCTCTTGAAGAAGGACAAGGCCGGCAACATCCTCAAGGATGCCGCGGGCCACCCGGTCGTCAATCCGGCGAAGTTCAAATCCGTCGCCCGCAAGGCGATCCGCGAGATCGGCTACGAGCAGGCCGGCTTCCACTGGAAGACGGCCAAGATCGAGGTCCTGCTGCATGGCCAGTCGCCCGACATCGGCCAGGGCGTGGACAACGCGGCCGACCGTCAGGGCGAGGAAGGTGCCGGCGACCAGGGCATCATGTTCGGCTATGCCTGCCGAGAGACGCCTGACCTGATGCCGGCGCCGATCTACTACAGCCACAAGATCCTCGAACTCCTGGCCGCCGCCCGTCACGAGAACAATGGCGAGGCCGGCAAGCTTGGCCCCGATGCCAAGAGCCAGGTCACCGTTCGCTATGTCGACGGCAAGGCCGCGGAGGCGACGCAGATCGTGCTGTCGACCCAGCATCTCGATTCGAGCTGGGATTCCAAGAAGGTCCGCAAGGTCGTGGAACCCTATATCCGCGAGGCATTGGGCGACCTCAAGATCGCTGACGACTGCATGTGGTACATCAACCCGACCGGCAAGTTCGTCATCGGCGGTCCGGACGGCGATGCCGGCCTGACGGGCCGCAAGATCATCGTCGACACCTATGGCGGCGCGGCCCCGCATGGCGGCGGCGCCTTCTCCGGCAAGGACACCACCAAGGTCGACCGGTCGGCCGCCTATGCGGCGCGCTACCTGGCCAAGAACGTCGTGGCGGCGAAGCTTGCCGACCGCTGCACCATCCAGCTGTCCTACGCCATCGGCGTCGCCCAGCCGCTGTCGGTCTATGTCGACCTGCACGGCACCGGCAAGGTCGACGAGGCCAAACTCGAGGATGCCCTGCGCACCGTGATGGACCTGTCGCCTTCCGGCATTCGCCGTCATCTCGATCTCAACAAGCCGATCTACGCCAAGACGTCGTCTTACGGCCATTTTGGCCGCAAGGCTGGCCGTGACGGGTCTTTCTCCTGGGAAAAGACCGATCTGGCCAAGGCGCTCAAGGATGCTGTCGCGGCCTGAGGGCGGCGACAGGACTTGCGCCAATCGATGCGTGACGGGGACAGGCCAAGCCGCACGACCGAAGCCTTCTTCGGCCGTCGGCGCGGCAAACCCGTTCGCCCGCAGCAAGCGGCGGCGCTGGAAAGCGGGCTTGGCGCCTATCGGCTCGATCTGACGGCTGAAGCCCCGTCGGATCCGCGGACCCTGTTCAAAACCGACGTTTCGGCGGTTCGGCTTGAGATCGGCTTTGGCGGCGGCGAACATCTTCTGCATCGCGCGACCGAGGCGCCGACGATCGGCTTCATCGGCGTGGAGCCCTTCGTCAACGGCATGGCCAAGATGATGATGGCGGTGCGGGCAGTGCCGCTGGCCAATCTCAGGGTCTACGACGACGACGCCACCCAGTTGCTTGACTGGCTGCCGCCGTCCTCGCTCGACGGTATCGACCTTCTCTATCCCGACCCCTGGCCTAAGAAGAAGCACTGGAAGCGGCGTTTCGTCAGCCCGGTCAATCTCGACCGTTTCGCGCGCGTCCTGAAGCCGGCCTCAAAATTCCGCTTCGCGTCCGACATCGACACTTATGTGAACTGGACCTTGCTGCATTGCCGGGCGCATGGCGCTTTTGCGTGGCAGGCGGATGAGGCAGCCGACTGGCATCGTCCCTATGAGGGTTGGCCGGGTACACGCTATGAGGCCAAGGCCATTCGCGAGGGGCGCCGGCCGGCCTATCTTACCTTCATCAGGACGTAGGCGCTCCCGACCGTCGACGGCTCCGGCAACTTACCGGGAGCCGAATCGAATGCTCATCACAGTCAGAAACGGCCGATCCTGTTGAATATGGCCGGGTCCATGCCGAGATTGCGCAGGTCGTCGGCTCGTGGCTTACGCCCGGCTTCCACGGCGCGCGATGCGGCAACGGCGCTGCCGAATGTGGTGAAGAGATCGCCCAAGGCGGAGAATATCCTGCGGTTGCTCATGATCTTGTCCTTCCGCGCGCCAGCGCGCGCCAATTCAATTCATTTGATGGCTAACAAATAAGAGCGCGACGCGGGCTCTCACAGGGGGATTGCCGCATGGCGGCCATGCGCCTGGAACAACCCTGAACCCACAGGCTTTTGTCCGGCCGGGACTGCGGACTTGAAACACCAGCCCGGATCGTCTATATCAGCCTCAAATTCTTGGTCGGTATGACGAAGAGTGGGTCCACCCGGTCCCGCTCTTTTTTATTACCTGCCGATAGTTCGAATTGAGCGACAGGGATCGAATGACCGCAACGGCAAACGAGGGCGACGACCGCATCATCCGCGAAAGCGGCATCGATGCGCGCATTGCGCTGATCGTCCAGCCGGTGCTGCGCGGCATCGGCTTTCGCCTCGTGCGCGTGCATCTGTCCGGCCAGAACGGACTGACGCTGCAGATCATGGCCGAGCGTGAGGACGGCACCATGACCGTCGAGGATTGCGAAGAGGTCAGCCGCGCGGTGTCGCCGGCGCTCGACGTCGATGATCCGATCGAAAAGGCCTATCATCTCGAAGTTTCTTCGCCCGGAATCGATCGGCCCTTGGTGCGCAAATCGGATTTCGTGACCTGGACCGGTCATCTGGTGAAGATGGAGACTTCGGTCGTCGTCGCCGATCGCAAGCGTTTCAAGGGCAAGATCGCCGAGGCCGGTGAGAACGATGTGCTGATCGAGCGCGACAAGGCGGCCTATGGTGAGGAGCCGACGGTGCGCGTGCCCTACGATGCCATTGCCGATGTCCGGCTGATCCTGACCGACGACCTCATTCGCGAAGCGTTGTCGAAGGACAACAGGGCGCGCAAGGAAGCCAAGAGACGTCGCGGTGAACCGGACGACGATGTGTCCGAGGGTGCGGAACCGGACGTCACGGAAGAACACGAACAGGAAATTTGATTGAGCTGCCGGGCGCAAAGGTCCGGCGAACAGGCTCGGGAGAAAGAACATGGTTGTAAGCGCCAACAGACTTGAACTGCTGCAGATTGCCGATGCGGTCGCGCGTGAAAAGTCGATCGACAAGTCGATCGTCATCGCCGCCATGGCCGATGCGATCCAGAAGGCGGCGCGTTCGCGTTATGGTCAGGAGACCAACATCCGCGCCGACATCAACCCGAACACCGGCGAGATGAAGCTGCAGCGGCTGATGGAAGTGGTCGAGAAGGTCGACGATTACGCCACCCAGATCGCCATTTCCTCCGCCCGCGAGCGCAATCCCGACGCCCAGCTCGGCGATTTCATCGCCGAACAGCTGCCGCCGATGGATTTCGGCCGCATCGCCGCCCAGTCTGCCAAGCAGGTTATCGTGCAGAAGGTGCGCGAGGCCGAGCGTGACCGCCAGTACGACGAGTACAAGGACCGTATCGGCGAGATCGTCAACGGCACCGTCAAGCGCGTCGAATATGGCAACGTCATCGTCGATCTCGGCCGTGGCGAAGCGATCATTCGTCGCGACGAGCTGATTCCGCGTGAAAACTACAAATATGGCGATCGCGTCCGCGCCTATGTCTACGACGTGCGCCGCGAGCAGCGTGGCCCGCAGATCTTCCTGTCGCGCACCCATCCGCAGTTCATGGCCAAGCTCTTCACCATGGAAGTGCCTGAGATCTATGACGGCATCATCGAGATCAAGTCGGTCGCCCGCGACCCGGGCTCGCGCGCCAAGATCGCCGTCATCTCGCGTGATAGCTCGATCGATCCGGTCGGCGCCTGCGTTGGTATGCGCGGCAGCCGCGTCCAGGCCGTCGTCGGCGAATTGCAGGGCGAGAAGATCGACATCATTCCGTGGTCGCCTTCGGCCGCCTCCTTCATCGTCAATGCGCTGCAGCCGGCGGAAGTCGCCAAGGTCGTGCTCGACGAGGATGCGGAGCGCATCGAAGTGGTGGTTCCCGACGATCAGCTGTCGCTGGCCATCGGCCGCCGCGGCCAGAACGTGCGCCTTGCCTCGCAGCTCACTGGCTGGGATATCGACATCCTGACCGAGGCCGAGGAATCCGAGCGCCGTCAGAAGGAATTCGTCGAGCGCTCGGCGCTGTTCATGGAAGCGCTCGATGTCGACGAGATGGTCGGTCAGGTGCTGGCCTCCGAAGGTTTCACCAGCGTCGAGGAAGTCGCCTATGTCGATGCCGGCGAAATCGCCTCCATCGACGGCTTCGATGAGGATACCGCCTCTGAAATCCAGACCCGCGCCCGCGAATATCTGGAGAAGATCGAAGCCGAGCACGACGAGAAGCGCAAGGCGCTGGGCGTTTCGGATGATCTGCGCGAAATTCCAGGCGTCACCACCGCCATGATGGTGACGCTCGGCGAGGACGGCGTGAAGACGATCGAGGATTTCGCCGGCTATGCCGCCGACGACCTCACGGGCTGGAAGGAACGCAAGGACGGCGAGACCAAGGTCTATCCCGGCGTGCTGGCCAACCACGGCGTTTCGCGCGCCGATGCCGAGCAGATGGTTCTGGCCGCTCGCCTCAAGGCCGGCTGGATCACCGAGGACGAGCTTGCGGCCGAAGAAGAAACGGCTGACGAAGCCGTTGGTGCGTGAGGTGAAACCGCATCGCACACAACCCGCCCTTGGACGAGATGAACGATCGCACCTGCATCGTCACCCGAAAACAGGCCGAACCGGATGAACTGATCCGGTTCGTCGTCGGTCCGGATTCGGCCGTCGTTCCCGATCTCAAGCGAAATCTGCCCGGCCGTGGTTGCTGGGTGAGTGCCGACCGCCTACATATCGAGAAGGCGGCGGCCAAGAACCTTTTTGCCCGCGCCTTCAAGGCACAGGTGGTCGTACCGCCCGATCTCGGCGGCATGGTCGACGGGTTGCTCTCCAGATCCGCTCTAGGCATGCTGGGCCTTGCCCGCAAGGCAGGCGCGATTTCGCTGGGTGCCACCAAGGTGGAGAGCGCGGTGCGCGGCGGGCTGGCGCTTTTCGTGCTCCACGCGACCGAGGCATCCGACGACGGCGTACGCAAGATCAGCCAGGCGCGGCGGGCGACCGTCCATATTGGCGGCCCTTCCATCCTTGCCTACAAACTTTTCTCCGAGGCCGAGTTGAGCTTGGCATTGGGGGGTACAAATGTGATACATGCTGCCGTCCTCGCGGGAGACGCGGGTAAGGCGGTCCAGAAGCGCATGGTTGCGCTCGACCGATATCGGGGCGGAACCCCGGACGATCTTGCAATGCTTGCGGCCGTTGCTGACGAAGATGATGCTGCAGAGGATATGGAATGAACGATACGAAATCGGGCGACGACAAGACGTTGAGTGTTACACCGAAGAAGACCTTGACGCTGAAGCGCCCCGGCATGGAACAAGGCACTGTGCGCCAGAACTTCTCGCACGGCCGTACCAAGTCGGTCGTGGTCGAGACCAAGAAGCGCAAGTTCTCGCTGCCCGGCGATAAGCCGGAGCCGGTTGCCGCTCCGGCTGCGCCCGTCTTCACGCCGAAGCCGGCGGTCGTGGCGGCACCTGTCGTGCAGGAAGCGCCCAAGGCGCCGCCCCCGCCGCGGCCTCCGGTCGAGCGCAGCGGCATGGTGCTGAACGAATTGTCGCGCAGCGAAATGGACGCGCGCCGCAGGGCGCTCGAGGGCTCGAAGGTCCGCGAGGTCGAAGACCGTCAGCGCGCGGCCGAAGAGGCCAAGCGCCGCGCCGAGGACGAAGAGCGCCGCAAGCGCGAACGCGAGGACTCCGCGCGCCGCCAGGCCGAGGAAGAGGCACGGCTGCAGACCGAGGCCGAATCGCGCCGTCGCGCCGAGGAAGAGGCTCGCCGCCGCGCACCGCAAGCCGCTGAGTTGGCGACCGCCGACGAGGAGGAAGAGGTCAAGCCGAAGCGGGCGATCGCTGGTGCGCCGGTGCGCCGCCTGGTCACGCCCGAAGTGGCGCGCCCGGCCAAGCCGACCAAGAGCGAGGAAGACCGCCGCCGTGGCAAGCTGACACTGAATTCCGCGTTGTCCGACGAGGATGCGCGGGCCCGTTCGCTGTCGTCGATGCGTCGCCGCCAGGAAAAATTCAAGCGCGCGATGCACAATGAGCCGCGCGAAAAGGTCATGCGCGAAGTGATCCTGCCCGAGACCATCACCATCCAGGAACTGGCGCAGCGCATGTCCGAGCGTGCTGTCGACCTGGTCAAGTACTTCATGAAGCAGGGCCAGATCCTGAAGCCGGGCGACGTCATCGACGCCGACACGGCCGAGCTGGTGGCCACCGAATTCGGCCACACGGTTCGCCGCGTCGCCGAGTCCGACATCGAGGAAGGCCTGTTCAACATCGCCGACCGTCCGGAAGACCTCGTGTCGCGTCCGCCGGTCGTCACCATCATGGGCCACGTCGACCACGGCAAGACGTCGCTGCTCGATGCCATCCGCAACGCCAATGTCGTTTCCGGCGAGGCCGGCGGCATCACCCAGCATATCGGCGCCTATCAGGTCGAGAAGAACGGTCAGAAGATCACCTTCATCGACACGCCCGGCCACGCCGCCTTCACGGCCATGCGCGCCCGTGGCGCCCAGGCGACCGACATCGCCATCCTGGTGGTTGCGGCCGACGACAGCGTCATGCCGCAGACGATCGAATCGATCAGCCATGCCAAGGCGGCCGGCGTTCCGATCATCGTGGCGATCAACAAGATCGACAAGCATGACGCCGATCCGCAGAAAGTGCGCTCGGAACTCTTGCGCCACGAGGTCTTCGTCGAATCGATGGGCGGTGAGGTGCTGGACGTCGAAGTGTCGGCGACCAAGGGCACCAATCTCGACAAGTTGCTCGAAGCGATCCTGCTGCAGGCCGAAATCCTCGACCTCAAGGCCAACCCCGACCGCACCGCCGAAGGTGTCGTCATCGAGGCGCAGCTCGACAAGGGCCGTGGTCCCGTCGCCACCGTGCTGGTGCAGACCGGCACCTTGATGCCGGGCGACATCCTCGTCGCCGGCAACGAATGGGGCCGTGTGCGCGCGCTCGTCAACGATCGCGGCGAGCAGATCAAGGAAGCGCCGCCGGCGATGCCGGTCGAGGTGCTCGGCCTTCAGGGAACCCCGCAGGCCGGCGACCGCTTCGCGGTGGTCAACAACGAGGCCCGCGCCCGCGAGATCACCGAATATCGCCAGCGTCTGGCACGCGAGAAGGCGGTGGCCAGGCATGCCGGCCAGCGTGGCTCGCTCGAACAGATGATGTCGCAGTTGCAGACAAGCGGGCTGAAGGAATTCCCGCTGGTGATCAAGGGCGACGTGCAGGGTTCGATCGAAGCGATCAATGCTGCCCTGGACAAGCTCGGCACCGACGAAGTGCGTGCGCGCATCGTTCATTCCGGCGCCGGCGCCATCACCGAAAGCGACGTCTCGCTGGCGGAAACGTCCGGCGCGGCGATCATCGGCTTCAACGTGCGCGCCAATGTGCAGGCGCGTGCCGCGGCCGCGGCCGCGGGCATCGAGATCCGCTACTACTCGATCATCTACAACCTGGTGGATGATGTGAAGGCGGCTCTGTCGGGCCTGCTGTCGCCGGAGCGTCGCGAGACCTTCATCGGCAATGCCGAGATCCTCGAGATCTTCGACATCACCAAGGTCGGCAAGATCGCCGGCTGCCGTGTCACCGAGGGCAAGGTCGAGCGTGGCGCGGGCGTGCGCCTGATCCGCGACAACGTGGTCATCCACGAAGGCACGCTGAAGACCCTGAAGCGCTTCAAGGACGAGGTTTCGGAAGTCCCGGGCGGCCAGGAATGCGGCATGGCCTTCCAGAACTACGAAGACATGCGCGTCGGCGACATCATCGAGTGCTTCCGCGTCGAGATGGTGACCCGCACACTCTGAGTTCGAGTGGCTTGTCGATATTGGGCGGTGGTCGAAAGACCGCCGCCTTGGTGCTATTGAGAATGACCGTTTGAGACATGCGGCACGGTCCTATCCCGCGCCTCACGCTTTCAGGATTGAGAAAAATGCCCCGTTCCACAACATCAAGCCCATCCCAACGCATGCTGCGCGTCGGCGAGCAGGTGCGCCATGCACTCTCCGAAACCTTGCAGCGCGGCGAAATCATCGACCCGTTGATTGAAAATTCGGTCGTTTCGGTCTCGGAAGTGCGCATGTCGCCCGATCTCAAGATCGCCACCGCCTTTGTTTCTCCGCTCGGCGCCCAGGATGCCAACGCGGTGATCGAGGCGCTGAACAAGCATGCCAAGTTCGTGCGTGGCCGCGTCTCCGGCGCGCTCAGGCAGATGAAATACATGCCGGAATTCCGCTTCCGGCTCGATACCTCCTTCGACAATTTCGCCAGGATCAACGACCTGCTGAAATCGCCCGAAGTGGCGCGCGATCTGGATACCGACGACAACAAGGAAGAAGAATGATGGCGCGTCGCGGCAAGAAGAAGGGCCGGCCGGTTTCCGGCTGGGTGGTGCTGGACAAGCCGGTCGGCATGGGCTCGACCGAAGCCGTCTCCAAGATCAAATGGCTGTTCCAGGCCGAAAAGGCCGGCCATGCCGGCACGCTAGACCCTCTTGCCTCCGGCATGCTGCCGATCGCGCTCGGCGAAGCCACCAAGACCGTGCCCTACGTGCAGGACGGCGCCAAGATCTACCGCTTCACCGTTGCCTGGGGCGATGAGCGCTCCACCGACGATCTTGAAGGGCCGGTGACGAAGAGCTCCGACCTGCGTCCGGCGGAAGCCGAGGTGCGGGCGCTGCTGCCGAAATACACCGGCGTCATCATGCAGACGCCGCCGCAATTTTCGGCGATCAAGATTGCGGGCGAGCGCGCTTACGACCTCGCCCGCGAAGGCGAGATGGTCGACATACCGCCGCGTGAGATCGAGATCGGCCGGCTCGATATTGTCGAGCACAAGCCGGACCAGACGATTTTCGAAGTCGAATGCGGTAAGGGCACCTATGTGCGTTCGCTGGCCCGCGACATGGGCCGCGACCTCGGCTGCTTCGGCCATATCAGCGAGCTGCGCCGGGTCGAGGTCGAGCCGTTCACGCCAGAGGACTTCGTCACCATTGCCGAACTCGAGGCCGCCCGCTTCGGCGCCACTGGCGATGAGAATTCGGAAGCGGCCGACGACGCCGAACCGGCGGACGCGGTGGCCAAGCCGGTCGACTTCGGCGCCATCGACACGCTTCTGGTCGACACCTCGGCTGCTCTCGACTGCCTGCCGCAGATCGCCATCAGCGATGACGCGGCGACAAAGATCCGCCTCGGCAATCCTGTCATCATTCGTGGCCGTGACGCACCGGTGGAGGCCGAAGAGGCCTGCGCGACGTCACGCGGCAAGCTGGTCGCCATCGGCGCGATCGAGCAAGGCATGTTCAAGCCCAAGCGGGTCTTTGCCGGGTGATGCCACTCATCTAATGTCGGTGCGACATCGCGGCAGAGGGGCTCCATGGCAAAGGCTGACACGGTCAAGAAGCGCGCGCCGGTGAAGACGAGGCGGCCGCCTGTCGGCGCCTCGCCCGGTACGCTGATCGCCGATCCGGCGGCGCGGCGCTCCGAATTGCGGCTGACCTTGATCTCGCCGCAGAAATTCAAGACCATCGAGAATGCCAGCATCGACGATGTCAAGGCCAATTGCCGGAAATGGCCCGTCATCTGGCTCGACTGCACCGGCCTCGCCAACATCCAATTGATCGAGGAGATCGGCCGCATCTTCAGCCTGCATCCGCTGGCGCTGGAGGATGTTGTCAACACCGGCCAGCGGCCGAAAGTCGACTTCTTCGAGGATCACGCCTTCGTCGTCGTGCGCATGATCGACGATGTCACGTCGCATCGTTACGAGCAGATCGCTCTCTTCCTCGGCGAGAACTTCGTCGTCACCTTCCAGGAGCGCGAGGGCGATCCCTTCGATCCCGTGCGCAAGCGTATCGAGAGTTCGGCGCCCAACCGCTTGCGCACTCGCGGCGCCGATTATCTCGCCTATGCGCTGATCGACGCCATCGTCGACAGCTATTTCCCGCCGATCGAGGCTGCCGGCGACCTGGTCGACAGCATCGAGGACCAGATGCTGCATTCGACGCACAAGCACCAGATGCGGCAGCTGCACGAATTGCGGCGCGATGCCAATGTCCTCAAAGGCGTGCTGTGGCCGATGCGCGATGCGCTGGCGACGCTGATCCGCAACGACGTGTCCTATGTCAGGGCTGAAACCAAGGTCTTCCTCAACGACACGCTCGACCATTCGCTCAGGCTGATCGAGCTGGTCGAGACCCAGCGCGACATGCTGACCGGGCTGATCGAGATGCACCTGTCGCTGAGCCAGGCGCGCACCAACGACGTCATCTCTTACCTCACCATCGTCTCGGTCATCTTCATGCCGCTCACCTTCCTCGTCGGCGTCTGGGGCATGAACTTCAGTCCCGACGCCTCGCCATGGAACATGCCGGAGCTGCGATCCTACTATGGTTATCCGGCGGCACTCGTCTTCATGCTGCTCGTCGCGGTCGGGCTGATCGCCTTCTTCAGATGGAAGAAGTGGCTTTAGCCACGGCGAAAGGCTTCTTTCATGCCGCAAAAGCCGCGACAAAGCCGGCTTGTGAATTGGGCTGGTGTTTTTCGGGGAATTGCACTATATGCGCCGCAGCATAGCGCCTTGACGCTTTGCATGCACGGCCCCTGCTGGACGACATCCCGGCTGTGGGCGACCCGTTTCCTCAAACAGATAAGGAAAAACACGATGTCGATTACTGCCGAGCGCAAACAGGAATTGATGGGTGAATTCGCAACCGCCAAGGGCGATACCGGGTCTCCGGAAGTCCAGGTGGCCATCCTTTCCGAGCGCATCAAGAACCTGACCGACCATTTTAAGGACCACAAGAAGGATAACCATTCCCGCCGTGGTCTGCTCGCTCTCGTGTCCCAGCGCCGCAGCCTGCTTGATTATCTCAAGCGCAAGGACGACGCGCGCTATCAGACACTGATCGAGAAGCTCGGTCTGCGCCGTTGACGAATTGACCGGCGGACTTTCTTCGGAAAGTCCGCCGGTCACGCATTCTGCCAGCCGTGTCGGCTGGCCAGACCCGGTTTCGAGCGTGCAGAGGGCCACTCGAAACCGCCCATGGACGGTCATGGGGCAGGATTGCAGGACGCTCGTGCGCGCTCGTCGCGCCTAAATCATCCGAGCTTCCCGTTGTCTTGCCCGTGGCTGCCCGAGAAAGGAAGCCAGGGAAAGGGCATCCGCGCACCGTGAAACGGCGCGCCCCTTTCCGCTTATTAAGGACAAGACATGTTCAATCACCACAAAGTGGAAATCGAATGGGGCGGCCGTCCGCTCATCCTGGAAACCGGCAAGATCGCGCGCCAGGCCGATGGCGCTGTGCTCGCCACTTATGGCGAGACCAAGGTGCTGGCCACCGTCGTTTCGATGAAGGAGCCGAAGCCCGGCCTCGATTTCTTTCCGCTGACCGTCAACTACCAGGAAAAGACCTATGCCGCCGGCAAGATCCCGGGCGGCTATTTCAAGCGTGAAGGCCGTCCGAGCGAAAAGGAAACGCTGGTTTCCCGCCTCATCGACCGCCCGATCCGCCCGCTCTTCGCCGACGGCTACAAGAACGACACGCAGATCGTCGTCACCGTCGTGCAGCACGATCTCGAAAATGATCCGGACATCCTGTCGATCGTCGCCACCTCGGCGGCCCTGACGCTCTCCGGCGTTCCGTTCATGGGCCCGGTCGGCGGCGCCCGCGTCGGTTACATCAACGGCGAATATGTGCTGAACCCGCATGTCGATGAGATGCAGGAATCCAAGCTCGACCTCGTTGTCGCCGGCACCGCCGACGCCGTGCTGATGGTCGAGTCGGAAGCCAAGGAACTTGGCGAAGAGCTGATGCTCGGCGCCGTCATGTTTGGCCACAAGGGTTTCCAGCCGGTCATCGACGCCATCATCAAGCTGGCCGAAGTTGCAGCCAAGGAACCGCGCGACTTCACCGCGCCGGATTATTCCGCGCTTGAGGCCGAGATGCTGAAGATCGTCGGCGACGAGCTCAGCAATGCCTACAAGAACGTTGACAAGCAGAAGCGTTACGCTGCGGTCGACGTCGTCAAGGCGAAGGTCAAGGCCGCGTTTGCCCCCGCTGAAGGCGAGGACGCAAAGTACACCTCCGAACAGATCGGCTCGGTTTTCAAGGAGCTCCAGGCCAAGGTCGTGCGCTGGAACATTCTCGACACCGGCTCGCGCATCGATGGCCGCGACCTCAAGACGGTTCGCAAGATCGTTTCCGAAGTCGGCGTCCTGCCGCGCACCCATGGTTCGGCGCTGTTCACCCGCGGCGAGACCCAGGCGCTGGTCGTCGCCACGCTCGGCACCGGCGAGGACGAGCAGTATGTCGATTCCCTGACCGGCATGTACAAGGAGAAGTTCCTCCTTCACTACAACTTCCCTCCCTATTCCGTCGGTGAGACCGGCCGCATGGGTTCGCCGGGCCGCCGCGAAATCGGCCACGGCAAGCTCGCCTGGCGCGCCATCCGTCCGATGCTGCCCTCCGCTGACCAGTTCCCCTACACGCTGCGCGTCGTCTCGGAGATCACCGAGTCCAACGGTTCGTCGTCTATGGCCACCGTCTGCGGTACCTCGCTGGCGCTGATGGATGCCGGCGTGCCGCTGGCCAAGCCGGTTGCCGGCATCGCCATGGGCCTGATCAAGGAAGGCGAGCGCTTCGCCGTGCTCTCCGATATCCTTGGCGACGAAGATCATCTCGGCGACATGGACTTCAAGGTCGCCGGCACCGAAGGCGGCATCACCTCGCTGCAGATGGACATCAAGATCGATGGCATCACCGAGGAGATCATGAAGATCGCCCTTGGCCAGGCCAAGGACGGCCGCCTGCACATCCTCGGCGAAATGGCCCATGCCCTGACCGGCGCCCGTCCCGAACTCGGCGAGTTCGCGCCGCGCATCGAGGTCATGCACATCCCGACCGACAAGATCCGCGACGTCATCGGTTCGGGCGGCAAGGTCATCCGCGAGATCGTCGAGAAGACCGGCGCCAAGATCAACATCGAGGACGACGGCACGGTCAAGATCGCTTCCTCGAACGCCAAGGAGATCGAGGCGGCCAAGAAGTGGATCCACACCATCGTCGCCGAGCCGGAAGTCGGAGAAATCTACGAAGGCACGGTCGTCAAGACCGCCGACTTCGGCGCCTTCGTCAACTTCTTCGGTCCGCGTGACGGCCTCGTCCACATCTCGCAGCTCGCCAACGACCGGGTCGCCAAGACCTCGGACGTCGTCAAGGAAGGCGACAAGGTCTGGGTCAAGCTGATGGGCTTCGACGAGCGCGGCAAGGTTCGCCTGTCGATGAAGGTCGTCGACCAGGCCACCGGCAAGGAAATCGCCCGCGACAAGAAGACCGAAGGCGAAGAAAACGCCGCCTGATCGGTCCGACGGAAAAACGAGGCGGGCGCGGCTTAGGTCGCGCCCGTTTTTGTTTATGGAGCACGGCTATGTCCGCTGAAGCGCTGAAGACGCTTTTTCACCCGTTCGAGGCCGAGGCTCTTTCCTTGCCGCGGCAGGGCCAGCGCGTTCTCTTCCTTGGCGCCGAACCCGGCCTGCGGCTGCCGCCGGCTTTCGAGGCTACGCTCAATCTCGTACAGGGCTTCCGGCCGTATTTCCGTGCGTTGCAGGCGGCCGGCTTCACGGTCACGCCGCAATCGGCCGGTGACGGTTTTGATGCCGCGTTGGTGCTCGCCGGCCGCCATCGCGGCCAGAACGAATTGCGCATCGCCGAGGCTATCGAGCGCGTCGCAGAGGGTGGATTGATCGTCGTTGCCGGTGGCAAGGAGGACGGCATCGCCAGCCTGCGCAAGCGTGTCGGCGATCTTGCGCCGCTCGATGGCCACATGCCGAAATATCACGGCATTGCCTTCTGGCTGCGCCGCCCGGCTGACATGCAAGCCGCCGCCGTGCTTCGCACCGCCAATCCCGCCTTGCTGGTTGGGGACCGGTTCCACACCGCGCCCGGCATGTTCTCCTTCGATCGCGTCGATGCCGGCTCGAAACTGCTGGTCGACAACCTGCCCGGCGATCTGCGTGGCAGCGCGGCCGATTTCTGTGCCGGCTGGGGCTATGTGGCGGCGGAGATGGCCGCCCGCTCGCCGGGCTTGTCGGCGCTCGATCTATACGAGGCCGATTTCGACGCGCTGGAGGCGGCCAGGGGCAATCTCGGTAACACCATGGCACAGGGCTTCTTCTGGACGGACCTGCTCGCCGAGCCTGTGGAGCGCCGCTACGACGTCATCGCCATGAACCCGCCCTTCCATCGCAGCCGTGCGGCGGAGCCTGAGATTGGTGCCGGCATGATCCGCGCGGCAGCCAAGGCCCTGAAGCCCGGCGGACGCCTGTTCATGGTCGCCAACCGGCAGCTTCCTTACGAAGCCGTCCTGTCAGCGGCCTTCGCCAGCCACGCAGAGCTTGCTCGTGACGGCATGTTCAAGGTGTTTTCGGCGCGCCGCTGAGGCAACGGCGGGAGCCATGGCGCTCAATGGAGGTTGGCGACTCGCCTGGTATCTTCGGCCGCATGGCCACCGATACTGGCCGTGAGCGGTGCTGGCCGGCCGAAGAGGTAGCCCTGCACCACCTCACAGCCGGCGGCCCTGAGCAGCGTCGCCTGGCTTTCGGTCTCGACGCCTTCGGCGATGATGCTGACGCCGAGCGCCCGCGACAGCCCGACGATGGTCGACACGACGGCGCCGGAGCTGGCGTCGGTATCGATGCGGCTGATGAAGGAACGATCGATCTTCAGCTTGCCGAACGAGAAGTCGATCAGATAGCTGAGGTTGGAATAACCGGTGCCGAAATCATCGACGGCGACCGAGATGCCCATCTCGGCAAGCTCTTTCAGGATGGCGGCCGCGCGGTCGCGGTCCTGCATCATCGCCGTCTCGGTGACTTCCAGCTCCAGCCGTGACGGCTTGATGCCCGTGGTCCGCATCGTGTCGCGTACAAGGCCGACGAAGTCCTTGGTCATGAACTGGACCGGCGAGATGTTGACGGCGACGAAACAGTCGTCCGGCAGATGGCGGGCATCGCTGCAGGCCTTGCGCAGCACCCATTCGCCGATCGGGTTGATCATGCCGGTCTCCTCGGCGATCTGGATGAACTCCATCGGCGGGATCATGCCGCGTTCGGGATGCTGCCAGCGGATCAACGCCTCGTAGCCGACGATGCGGCCGGTCGGGAGGTCGAGCTGCGGCTGGTAGTGCAGGTCGAAATCACCGCGTTCAAAGGCGCTGTGCAGCTCGGATTCGACCCACTGGCGATGGTCGGCCACGCGTCCCATCTCGCTGTCGAAGACCGACCAGTTGCCAACTCCGCTCGCACGCGCATTCTGCAGCGCCAGGTTGGAGCGCCGCAGGATGAGGACCGGATCGACACCGTCCTTGGGCATCGCCACGATGCCGACCGACAGGCTCACCGATTGCTGGTGGCTGCTGAGTTCATACGGCTCCATCATTTCGTCGATGAGCCTCTCGACCATGCTTTCCAAGGTTCCCTGGATCAGATGGTCCGGGAGCAGCACTGCGAACTCGCCGGCCCCGATGCGTCCGATCGGCGCGCGCGCGGGCACGCAACTGTGCAGCCGCTTGGTGAAGGCGCGGATCAGTTCGTCGCCCTGGGTGTAGCCGATCGCGTCGTTGATCTGTTTGAACCGGTCGATGTCGATGTCGATCAGGAACACCGGTTCCCCGGTACGGCTTGTCGCGCATGCCGCCTCGGCGATCTTGCCGACCATGGCCGGCCGCGCCAGCAGTCCGGTCAGCTTGTCGAAATGGGTTTCGTTGAAGACGAAATCCGCCGATTCATCGATGCCTGCGAAGAAGGACATTGCCGCCACCGATGCCGCAAGCGCGCAAAGCGCGGCCATGATCGCGACCATCATGTCAGCTGATATGCCGGCAAACCCCTCGCCGAGACCGTGCTTCAGGCCCCAGATGCCGAGGACGAAACTGCCAATGCCCGAACTTGCTATCGTGAGCAGTCGGAACACTGGCGTTCGCTTCGGGTTGCTGACGGCAGGCATGAAAAGGTCCCCAGGTCGGAGACCCTATAGCGGAAACCCTCTTAAAATGAGTTTCCGCGAATGCATTCAATTTTACTGGAGAGGATTATTTTCTTGACTGGGAAAAGACCTGCTTGACGGGACCGCTCTTCAGTCTCCGCCGCCATCCGTCTGCTTCAATTCATCGAGCGCCGGCATCGAGACGATATGGTAGCCGGAATCGACATAGTGGATTTCGCCGGTGACACCGGAAGCGAGGTCGGACAGGAGATAGAGCGCGGAGCCGCCAACCTCGTCGATCGTCACGGTCCGGCGCAACGGCGAATTGCGCTGCTGGTAGGAGAACATGTGGCGGGCGTCCGAAATGCCGGCGCCGGCCAGTGTGCGCACCGGACCGGCCGAGATGCCGTTGACGCGGATGCCGCGCGGACCGTAGTCATTGGCGAGGTAGCGCACGCTGGCCTCGAGCCCTGCCTTGGCGACGCCCATGACATTATAGTTCGGCATGACGCGGACCGAGCCGGCATAGGTCAGCGTGACCATCGAGCCGCCGGCAGTCATCAGCGGCGCTGCATTGCGCGCCACCTCGGTGAAGGAATAGCAGGAGATCACCATGGTGCGGACGAAATTGTCCCGGCTGGTGTCGGCGTAGAGGCCCTTCAACTCGTTCTTGTCGGAAAAGCCGATGGCATGGACGACGAAGTCCAACCCGCCCCATTCCTTGCCAAGCGTCGAGAACGTGGCGGCGACCGAAGCGCTGTCCTCGACGTCGCAGGGAACGACCAGCGAAGCGCCGAGCTTGTCGGCGAGCGGCTTGACCCGGCGGCCGAAAGCGTCGCCCTGGTAGGTGAAGGCGAGTTCCGCCCCATGTTCGGATAATTTCCGGGCTATGCCCCAGGCGATCGAATGATCGTTGGCGACACCCATGACAAGCCCGCGCTTGCCTTTCATCAATCCGTCCATGGCCGGCAATCCTTATGTAAAACTTGGCCCTATGCGGAATAGCGCTGGAAAACGAGCGTTGCGTTGGTGCCGCCGAAACCGAAGGAATTCGACAGAACGGTGTCGATCGCGGCGTTGTCGATGCGCTTGCGCACGATCGGCATGCCCTCGAATTCCGGATCGAGCGTCTCGATATGGGCGCTTTCTCCGATGAAGCCGCCTTGCATCATCAGGATCGAATAGATGGATTCCTGCACACCGGCCGCGCCCAGGGAATGGCCGGTCAGCGATTTCGTCGACGTGATGAACGGCATCTTCTCGCCGAACACTTCACGGATCGCGCCCATTTCCTTGGAATCACCGACCGGGGTCGAGGTGCCGTGGGTGTTGATGTAGTCGACCGGCGTGGAGACCGTCGCCAGCGCCTGGCGCATGCAGCGAACCGCGCCTTCGCCCGAGGGCGCCACCATGTCGTAGCCGTCCGACGTCGCGCCATAGCCGACGATCTCGGCGTAGATCTTGGCGCCGCGCGCCTTGGCGTGTTCCAGCTCTTCCAGCACCAGCACGCCGGCGCCGCCGGCGATGACGAAGCCGTCGCGATTGGCGTCATAGGCGCGCGATGCGGTGGAGGCCCTGTCGTTGAACTTCGACGACATGGCGCCCATGGCGTCGAACAGGTCCGACATCGTCCAGTCGAGATCCTCGTGGCCGCCGGCAAAGACCATGTCCTGCTTGCCCCACTGGATCAATTCGTAACCATTGCCGATGCAATGCGCCGAGGTCGAGCAGGCCGACGAGATCGAATAGTTGACGCCATGGATCTTGAACCAGGTGGCCAGCGTCGCCGACGCGGTCGACGACATCGCCTTCGGCACCGCGAAGGGACCGATGCGCTTGGGGCTGCCGTTCTTGAGCGTGGTCTCGGCGGCCTCGACGATGGTGCGGGTGGAAGGACCGCCCGAACCCATGACGATGCCGGTGCGCTCGTTGGTGATGTCGCTCTCGCCGAGGCCTGCATCTGCGATCGCCTGGTCCATGGCAACGTGATTCCAGGCCGCGCCCTGGCTCAGGAAGCGCATCGCGCGGCGGTCGATCATGGCGGAAGGGTCGAGCGTCGGCGCGCCCCAGACCTGGCAGCGGAAGCCATGCTCCGCGAAGGAATCGGAAAAGCTGATGCCGGATCTGGCGTCATGCAGCGAGGTCTGCACCTCATTGGCATTGTTGCCGATCGACGACACGATGCCGAGGCCTGTGACTACGACACGTCTCATTCGCAACTCCTTCCAGGGATGCTGGCCAGTGTGCGGGCCAGGGCTGCGGTCAAGCGACCGCCGACTGCTTTGACAGACCGACCTTCAGGTCCGTCGCCGCGTATATGGGCTCACCATCCGCCTTCATCCAGCCATCAGCGATGCCGAGCACCAGCCGCCCGCGCATTACACGCTTGAAATCCACGCCATACTCCACCTTCTTGACCGATGGCGTGACCATGCCCTTGAACTTGACCTCTCCGGTCGACAGCGCCATTCCCTTGCCGGGTTCGCCGAGCCAGCCGAGATAGAAGCCTGTCAATTGCCACAGGGCGTCCAGGCCGAGGCAGCCAGGCATGATCGGATTGCCGATGAAATGGCAGGCAAAGAACCACAGGTCGGGCTTGATATCGAATTCGGCGCGGATGAAACCCTTGTCGAAGGCGCCGCCGGTCTCGCTGACCTCGGTGATACGGTCGAACATCAGCATCGGCGGGTAGGGCAGCTGGGCATTGCCCTCTCCGAACAGCTCGCCGCGGGCGCAGGCCAGCAATTCTTCGTAGTCGTAGCTGGATTTCGAACCCGCCATCAATTTCTCCCCATATCGTCCGGGCGGTAGCGCGCCCTTGTCGTTGGTGTCCTAACACAATCTGTTTCAGGCCGGAAACCGGCGTTTGCGCTTAACCCGCCAGTCTGCCCGGGTCAATGCGCGCTATTGATCGCATTCGGGCGACAGAATATATGTCAACCGGGGTCCGGGTTCGGCATATATTCATTTTTTTGCCACTCTGGGCGTGTCTTGAAGCGGGACTGTGAGCTTGGAAGACCAGATGGACCGGGGCTGCCGGAAGGAAAATGTCGCTGTGGACAAGCGGGTACGTGAAGCCGGCCTGAGGCCGACGCGTCAGCGCATTGCGCTGGCCGACCTGCTTTTCGCCAAGGGCGACCGCCATTTGTCGGCTGAGGAACTGCACGAGGAGGCGCAGGCCGCCGGCGTGCCGGTGTCGCTGGCCACCGTCTACAACGCGCTTCACCAGTTTACCCAGGCGGGGCTGCTGCGTATCCTCGCCGTCGAAGGTTCCAAGACCTATTTCGACACCAATACCTCCGATCATCACCATTTCTATATCGAAGGCGAAAACAGGATTTTCGACATCGCCAACGGCCCGGTCACGGTCACCAACCTGCCGGACCCGCCCGAGGGCATGGAAATCGCCAATGTCGATATCGTGGTGAGGCTGCGTCCCAAGCGTCCGGAATGACCGGCGAAGCCGGAACAATCGGTGTGGGATGAAACCCTTGGATTGGATAGTGCGGCTCGAATGGGCCGTCGTGGCGGTTGCCGCAATCGTCTTCTATGGCGCGACGGGCGTTTCCTGGTGGCTTTTCGCGTTGCTCATCCTGGCGCCGGACCTGTCGATGCTGGGTTATCTCGGTGGACCTCGCATCGGCGCCCTTGCCTACAACGCCTTGCACATTCTGATCGTACCGGTGCTTCTGCTGCTTGCCGGGCATCTCGCCGGCAGTGCGGTCGGCAGCGCCATCGCACTGATCTGGATCGCTCATATCGCGATCGACCGTGCACTGGGTTACGGCTTGAAGCTGTCAACGGGGTTTCAGGACACCCATCTTGGCCCTATCGGGCGCAAACGCGAGACGTTCAGTCCTTGACCCGCTCGCCCGGATAGGCGCCCCAGACGACCGACTGGGCAAGCCAGCCGGTGTGGCCGTCGAGCGTCATTTCGCACCATTGGCCGTCGCAGGACTTGATCGTGCCCATAACGCCCGGTTCGACGATCGCCACCACCCTGGCATCCTTGTCGGGACCTTTCAGAAGATTGACCTGGCCGCCCTTGCCGCGCTGCCAGGGCGCGATGATCGCCGTGCGCCGGCCCGACAGCAGCGACTGGTTGATCCATCCTTCCGAGCCATCGGCGTCGCGCACGCGCCGCCACGTATCGAACTCCTGGATGATCTCCATCGGCAGGCCAGCCTTCATATACATCCAGTCGACCGAATAGTTGGCGCCGGGGCCGACGCGCGAGTTGACGCGGCCGGATTTCAGGCTGACGAATCGCGGCAGCGGCAGCCCGCTCGGTCCGAGCGTGATGGCGCTCTGGGCAGGGGCGGCCGCGCTCTGCGCGCCGGCAAGCGAAGAATAGAGGAGAGCGCCGAGAAATGCTGCGCTGAGGGCCAGGCGAAGCGACGCGAAACCAGACACTTTCGTTCCTTTCGGCGCCGGCCCGACGGCTGCGGCACCCCTTTTTCTTTGTCTTCGGCGGCACCGCTTGTTACATGGGTAAAATCGGCTACCGCGACCAGCTTTCAGTTTCGCCGGTCTTGGTTAAAGAGGTCTCAACGAGGGAAACAATGCCAGGCAAAAAGAAGCCTCTCGTGGTCATCACGCGAAAGCTGCCCGACCCGGTCGAGACCCGCATGCGCGAACTGTTCGACGCAAGGCTGAATGTCGAGGACCGGCCGATGACGCAGCCGGAACTGGTCGCCGCGGTCAAGGAAGCCGACGTGCTGGTGCCGACCGTAACCGACCACATCGATGCCGCATTGATCGCCCAGGCCGGCGACAACCTCAAGCTGATCGCCAATTTCGGCAACGGCGTCGACAAGATCGACGTGGCGGCGGCGGCCAAGAAAGGCATCACCGTCACCAACACGCCCAACGTGCTCACCGAAGATACCGCCGACATGACCATGGCGTTGATGCTGGCTGTGCCGCGCCGGCTGGCGGAAGGCGCCAATGTGCTCACGGGCGACAAGAAATGGGCCGGCTGGTCGCCGACCTGGATGCTTGGCCGGCGCATCTGGGGCAAGCGGCTCGGCATTGTCGGCATGGGCCGCATCGGCACCGCCGTTGCCAGGCGGGCCAAGGCTTTCGGCCTGTCCATCCACTATCACAACCGGCATCGCGTGCTGCCGGCGGTCGAGGATGGGTTGGAGGCGACCTATTGGGAGAGTCTTGACCAGATGCTGGCCCGCATGGACATCATCTCGGTCAATTGTCCGTCGACGCCGGCGACCTTCCATCTTCTGTCGGCACGGCGGCTGGCATTGCTGCAGCCCACCGCTTATATCGTCAACACCGCCCGCGGCGACATCATCGACGAAGAAGCGCTGGTCAAGCTCATCCAGGACGGCAAGATCGCCGGCGCCGGCCTCGACGTCTACGAGCACGAGCCGGCCCTTAACGCCAAGCTCTTGAAACTCGCCGCCAGGAACAAGGTCGTGCTTCTGCCGCATATGGGCTCGGCCACGCTCGAGGGCCGCATCGACATGGGCGAGAAGGTCATCATCAATATCCGCGCCTTCGTCGACGGCCATCGTCCGCCGGACCGCGTGCTGCCGCTCAGGACCTGAAACTGTCCAGGCGCAGGCTCGCCGTTCAATGTAACGCGACGCTTACGAGATCGTTTTGCGCATGGTGATGGAGGTCGGCCTGTCATAGCCGTCATGCGCCGTCCGTCCGGTTTCGCGAAATCCGAGCCGGGCGAAGGCGGCATGATTGGTGGTGAGCTCGATCCTCGTCTCGAGCTCGATGGCGGCCTTGCCGCGGCTGCGGGCCAGATCTTCGGCCGCTTGCATCAGCCGTCGGCCAATGCCGTGCCCCTGGCGGTCCGGGGCGACGGCGAGCTTGCCGACATAAAGACCGTCAGCTCTTTCAAGAGCAAAAACGAAGCCCACGATCCTGTCGCCGTCGAGTGCCAGGAAGCCGGTCTCCCGCAGCGCCTTGGTGCGCAGCGCATCGGCTGTGAGCAGGTGAGCCGACGACGGCGGGTCGATGATGCCGTCCATAAAGGCGAAGGCACGCATGATGAGGGCAAGCACATCACCCCAGCGGCCGAAATCGGCTGGAATCCGCGTGATCGAAACATGGGAATGTTCCAAGATCAGCGTCTCTTGTAGCGGATCGTCTCGAAGCGCGCGGCCAGCGCATCATAGAGCAGCAGCCGGCCGATCAGCGGCTCGCCTATGCCGGTGATCAGCTTGATCGCCTCCATCGCCTGCAGCGTGCCGACGACCCCGGTCAGCGCTCCGAGCACCCCCGCCTCGGCGCAGGACGGCACAAGCCCCGGCGGCGGGGCCTCGGGAAACAGATCCCGATAGCTCGGGTTTGGCTTGCCGTCACTGCCGTTTTCGAAAGGCTTCAGCACGGTCACCGAGCCATCGAAGCGTCCAACGGCTGCATGCACCAGCGGCTTCTCTTGGCTGGCGCAGGCATCGGCCACCACATAACGCGTCTCGAAATTGTCGGACCCATCGACGACGACATCGTACCTGGCGACGAGGGCGGGGGCGTTCTCGGCGGTCAGCCGGAATGTGTGCGTTTCGACTGATATGTTGGGATTGATGCGAGCGATCGCCGCCTCGGCGCTCTGGGTCTTCAGCATGCCGATCGTATCGGTGCCATGGATGACCTGGCGCTGCAGGTTGGAGAGAGAAACGGTGTCGTCGTCGACCACGCCGAGCGTACCGACCCCGGCCGCCGCGAGATATTCAAGCACCGGCGCACCGAGCCCGCCGGCGCCGATCACCAGGACCCGCGCCTGCTTGAGCTTCTGCTGGCCCGCGCCGCCGACCTCGGGCAGCACGATGTGGCGGGCATAGCGTTCGATCTCGTCGGCGGTGAGCGCTGTGGTCATATCGGGACCATATAGTGGTCGAAAAAGCTTGTCAGGGGTCTTCGGTTGGCCCAACCGTACCATGGTCGACAGTCAGGAACTGCGCTCGGCCATGCAGGCTGGAAAACAACGCCGCATCGGTTCCCGTCATGAAAGCCTGGCAGTTCAGTTCCTCCAGGATCGCGAACAGTGCCGCGCGC
Organism: Mesorhizobium sp. M8A.F.Ca.ET.165.01.1.1; assembly: GCF_004792065.1. NCBI lineage: Bacteria > Pseudomonadati > Pseudomonadota > Alphaproteobacteria > Hyphomicrobiales > Phyllobacteriaceae > Mesorhizobium > Mesorhizobium sp. M8A.F.Ca.ET.165.01.1.1. Next base: position 152,115 of record NZ_SRTH01000008.1, read on the forward strand.
CGTCCGCCGTCGAGATGCGCCGCGATCTCGTCGAGCAGCAGGATCGGCGTCAGCCCGGACATTTCCCCGGTCAGCCGGGCATGCGACAGCACGATGCCGATCAGCAGTGCCTTCTGTTCGCCGGTCGAGCAGAGTTCGGCCGGCATCGCCTTGGGCCGGTGCCGGACCATGAGGTCTGAGCGGTGCGGGCCTTCGAGGGTGCGTCCGGCGGCGCGGTCACGGTCTCGGCCATCGGCAAGCGCCCGCCGGAACCGCTCCTCGACGTCGACCGCCGGTGCGCCGGCAATCTCGGCCTCCAGGTCACCTGAAAGGCCGATATCGGCCTGCGGAAACGGTCCGGTGTCGGGCAGCCTGCCGATCATGGCGGCCAGCAGCCGCACCATTTCGGCGCGCGCCGCGGCGATCGCCACGCCGGTCTCTGCCATCTGCGTCTCTATCGCCTCGAACCAGCCGACATCCCGCGAGCCTTCCGTCAGCAAACGGTTACGGCCCCGCATCGCCTTCTCGTAGTCGAGCGCTCGCTGGCCATGTCCGGGATCGATCGCCAGCACCAGCCGGTCGAGAAAGCGCCGGCGATCCGCGGCAGGTCCGGTGAACAACGAATCCATCGCCGGCGTCAGCCACACGACCCGCAGCCATTCCAGCATGCCCTCGGCCCGCGCGGCGGCTCCGTTTATACGCACCCGCCTGCCGCTTTCCGCCGTGTCGCCCCCGGAGATGCCCGTGCCGATCTCGACCTCGCCGTCAGGCCCGTCGAGCCGGGCATGCAGGGCAAAGCCGCCATCGCCACCCTCACGTGCCACATCCCCGTAAGGTGCGCGGCGCAAGCCGCGCCCGGGCGTCAGAAAGGAGATCGCTTCGAGGAGATTGGTCTTGCCGGCACCATTGTCGCCCGAAAAGACCACGGCGCCCGGCGCAACATCTATCGCCAGGGTCGCGTAGTTACGAAAATTGGTAAGCGTAAGCTTACTTATATGGGTTTGTGCCGGCAACCGCTATCCGCCCGTGGAAGTCACCGCAACCAACGCCCGCCGCCGGCCGTATTCGCCAGGCGCCGCCGCGCCGGCTATACCCGCATCGGCATCAGCACGTAAAGCGCGGTCTCGTCGGCCATGTCGTGGATCAGCGTCGGTGAACCGGCATCGGCCAGCATGAATTTGGCTTCCGTGCCGGTCAGCTGCGCGGCGACATCGAGCAGATATTTGGCATTGAAGCCGATCTCGATCGGGTCGGCCGAATAGTCTGCCGCCAGTTCTTCCGTTGCGCTGCCCGAATCCGGATTGTTGACGGCAAGCGTCACCTGGCCTTCGCTGATCGAGAGCTTCACCGCGCGGCCGCGTTCGGAGGAGATGGTCGAGACGCGGTCGACCGCGGCGGCGAAGCTCTGGCGGTCGAGGATCAGCTTCTTGTCGTTGCCGGTCGGGATGACCCGCTGATAGTCGGGGAAGGTGCCGTCGATCAGCTTCGAGGTCAGCACGACGCTGCCGATGGTGAAGCGGATCTTGGTGTCGGACAATTCGGTGGTCACGGCGACATCCGGATCGTCGACCAGCTTTTGCAGTTCACTTACCGTCTTGCGCGGAATGATGATGCCCGGCATGCCCTCGGAGCCAGCCGGTGCGTCGATCTCGGCGCGCGCCAGGCGGTGGCCGTCGGTCGCCACCGAGCGCAGCTTCAGCTTGCCGCCGACTTCATGCGTGTGCAGGTAGATGCCGTTGAGATAGTAGCGCGTCTCCTCGGTGGAGATGGCGAACTGCGTCTTCTCGATCAGGCCCTTCAGCGCCACCGAGTCGAGGCGGAAGATGTGCGAGAAGGATCCGGCCGAAAGCTCGGGAAAGTCGGATTGCGGCAGGCACTGCAGGCGGAAGCTGGAGCGGCCCGACGTCACCGTCATGGCGTTGCCGTCCTCATCCGTCTTCAGCATCACCTCGGCGCCGTCGGAAAGCTTGCGCACGATGTCATAGAGCAGGTGCGCGGGGACCGTCGTCGCGCCGCCGCGCTCGACCTTGGCGGGCGTCGCTTCCGTCACCTCCAGGTCGAGGTCGGTGGCCTTCATTTCGAGGCTGGCGCCTTCGGCGCTGAGCAGCACGTTGGACAGGATCGGTATGGTGTTGCGCCGTTCGACCACGCGGTGCACGTGGTTGAGCGACTTCAGGAGATTTGACCGTTCCAGGATAACACGCATGACGAAACAGGCTCGCTTGAATGAATGAACGGGTCTCCGGCTACCGGCGCCCCGCGAAAGCTCTGAACAGGCTTCAGAATCTACGCAAACTGACAGGAAAAAACCAGTGAACGCAAGCCCGCGCCACCGGTTCGGGCCGGTTACGCGGGCTTTCTGGGGATAAAGCTGGCCAACCCCACGAGCGGGCGGTTTTCGGCCGCTCAGGCCTGGTCGTTGATCAGCCTTCTCAGCAATTCCAGTTCCTGCGCCAGCGTGTTGTCATTGCCGGAAAGATCCTCGATCTTGCGCACGGCGTGCAGCACCGTCGTGTGGTCGCGGCCGCCGAAGCGCCGTCCGATTTCCGGCAGCGAGCGCGGCGTCATCACCTTCGACAGATACATCGCGACCTGCCGCGGCTTGACGATGGTGCGTGTGCGCCGGTTGGACAAAAGTTCCGTCTTCGAGACGTTGTAGTGGCGCGCCACGATGCGCTGAATATCCTCGATGCGGACCCGCTTCGGCTCGCCGGTGCGATAGATGTGGCCGAGAATCTCGTCGATGCGGTCGATTGTGATCTGCGGTTCGAACGACTGGCGAAACAGGAGCTGGTTGAAGGCGCCTTCCAGTTCGCGTCCGCTACCAGTCACGGTGCGGGCAACGTGGTTGAGGATCTCTTCGGAAATGTCGAGCGATGCATCGTCGATCCTGGCTGTGGCCAGGCGCAGTTTGAGCATGCCGAGCCGCATGGCGAAGTCGGGTGCCGACATTTCGAGCGCGACGCCGCCATTGAGGCGCGAACGGACCCGCGGTTCGAGCGATTCCAGCTCCGACGGTGGCCGGTCGGCGGCGACGACGACCTGCTTGGCGCTGTCGAGCAACATGTTGATCAGATGGCAGAATTCATGCTGGATCGACTTGCCCTGCAGGAACTGCATGTCGTCGATGATCAAGAGGTCGATGTCGCGCAACTGCTCCTTGAGCGTCAATGCGTTGTTGTCGCGGATCGCGGTGGCGAAGCGCCACATGAAATACTCGGCGGTGAGATAGACGACGCGGGACTTCGGGTTCTGCTTCAGCGATTCCGCGGCAATGGCCTGCAAGAGGTGCGTCTTGCCGAGCCCGACGGTGGCATGCAGGAAAAGCGGATTGAAGCGCACCGCGCTCGACTGCGATTCCGCCACGGCCTTGGCGGCGGCGAAGGCCACGCGGTTCGAGGGGCCTTCGATGAAGGAGCCGAACGTGTAGCGCGGGTCAAGCGGCGATCCCAGCACGTTGTGGCGGAACTCGCTCTCGACCGGCACACCCGGACGCGGCATGGGAGACCGTTCCACCCTGCCTGGGCTGACCGTGCCGGCGGCCAGCGCCGTCTGCGTCTGCCGTGTCATCTTGCGCGCCGGCGCCAATTCCGGTTCAGGCTGGCTGCGTCCCTGACGGGTCGCGGTGCGCACGACGATCTCGATCTTGAGAAGCTCGGGATCCTCCTGCTTCCACAGCTCGGAAATGAGATCGTGATAGTGGCCGTTGATCCACGAGCGCAGGAACGCGGTGGGCACGGAGATGCGGACAATGCCCTTGGAAGCTTCCGCGACCTTCATGCGGCCGAACCAGCTGGAATAGACTTCGGTTCCCAGGCGCGCCTTCAACTGGGCCTTGACCCGGTCGAATTTCTGTTCCGCGTCGCTGGAGACCGCCATCTCGTTTGCTCCGATCAAAGTTCCAGGAAATGGGAGGTCGCCCGTAAGCTCCCTTTCGATGCCGCTCTGCATGATCGAGTTCCTTGCCTTTCTGTACCTGTTTTTTCGCCGGGGATGCGCCTCCTGCATCCTTTTTCCAGCGACCGTGTCTTCGCTACGATGCCCGTTGCCGCCGCTGGCAATGAACGTCGCCCACTATCCAAGGGAACCGGTGCCGGCCCATGGAAGCCAGTCCGCGTTGGGTATGTCAGGGCAATACGAAACCGTCCGGCGAAAGAGCGCCGGCGCGCCGTCCTACCTGCCATGTCTAGTTACGCCAGTCCCCTACCGTATCGAAAAAGAGCAAACCATACCCGTCCACGGACTTGATCCGCGTCGCAAATCCCGCCAATTTTAGCTGGCCGCGTCAGGCTGGGTTAAGGGCAAGAGGCCCGTCCCTTTCGATAGATCGACATTACCGAAATCGCTGTGGATAGGGCAAGGCCACGTCTAACGGATTTTTAAGGAATCTGGTTACCTCGGGCGGGTTCGAGCGCCATGCCGCAGTGGCATATTTTGACAAAGCCATTGTGATTCAAACCCTTTTCCGACGAATATGAAAAAGCCGGGCCGGCGCGAAATTTTCTGAAATAATTCTCTTGACAGCCAGTTGTCCTCCCGTCGCTTCGGCGCGTTGTGGACAAGCTGTGGATGACTGTCGCTAACCAATTGAAAAATATTGGGTATTTCTGTGAGGCGGGATTTTTCTAGGCGCCGCTTTTCAAGCGTGCCGATCATCAGCGGGCATGCATGTGCCGGCAAAGCATTTCGAACTCTGGAATCTGCATTTGCAGCTGTTTGCGGCTATTCTTTTTAAGTACTTGCCGGCAAACGAAAAAACCCGGCGCGATCGGCCGGGTTCGAAGAAGATCGTCCTGGGAAGGCGATGTCAGGCCGACAGCACCTTGAGGCGCTGGGCCAGGCGCGACACCTTGCGGGATGCCGTGTTCTTGTGGATCACGCCCTTGGTCGCGGCGCGCATCAATTCCGGCTCGGCAGCCTTGAAGGCGGCCTGTGCGGCGGCCTTGTCGCCGGAGGCGAGTGCCTCCTCGACCTGGCGGACGTAGGTGCGGACGCGCGAGCGGCGGTTCTTGTTGATCGCTGCGCGGCGGGCGATCTTGCGCGTTGCCTTTTTGGCCGAGGATGTGTTGGCCATGATGCCTCTCTTCTGATCTGGTCGGCGCACGCGGCGTGCCGCAGGGCGCAAAAAACAAACGGGCAGCCACGGGGCCGCCTCGGTTGGTGCGGCTTATAGTTCAGCTTTTCCGGCGCGTCAACGCCGCCTGGCGTTCTTTTTGGCCAAGGCCACGGGTTTCGGGCGCCGGCCTGCAACGCCCTACCGGTTGGTGAAATTCGGCTTCCGTTTTTCGGCGAACGCCGCCATGCCTTCCTTCTGGTCTTCGAGCGAGAAAAGCGAATGGAACAGGCGGCGTTCGAAGCGCAATCCCTCGGCAAGCGTCGTCTCATAGGTCCGGTTGACCGCTTCCTTGGCCATCATCACCGACGGCAGCGAGAAATCGGCGATTTTGGCCGCCGCCTTGACGGCCTCTTCGACCAGCTCGCCGGCCGGAACGACCCGCGACACGAGGCCCGAACGTTCGGCCTCGGCGGCGTCCATCATCCGTCCGGTCAGGCACATGTCCATCGCCTTCGATTTGCCGACGAACCGGGTCAGGCGTTGCGACCCGCCCATGCCGGGAATGACACCGAGCGTGATCTCGGGCTGGCCGAATTTGGCCGTGTCGGCGGCAATGATGAAATCGCACATCATGGCGAGTTCGCACCCGCCACCGAGCGCATAACCGGCCACCGCCGCAATGATCGGCTTTCGCGCCCGCGTCAGTTCCTCCCAGCCGACGAAGAAATCCTGCACATAGGCATCGACGAACGCGATCTCCTGCATTTCCTTGATGTCGGCACCCGCCGCGAAGGCTTTGTCGGAGCCGGTGATGACCATTGCGCCAATGCCCGTGTCGCCGCCGAAATCCTTCGCCGCCGCCACCACCTCGGCCATGACCCGCGAATTGAGGGCGTTGAGCGCCTTTGGCCGGTTCAGCGTGATCAGCCCGACCTTGCCGCGCCTCTCGGTGATGATTGTCTCATAGGCCATTGGCTGCTTCTCCTTCCTCGACACCGGTCTAGCTCACGTCTGACACGCCCGGCAATAGAAGGTCGAACGTCCGCTCTGCACGATGCGCTCGACATGGCCGCCGCAGCCGGGCTTCGGGCAAGGCTCACCTTCGCGGTCGTAGACGGCGAAGGAATGCTGGAAATAACCCAGCGATCCGTCGGTGTGCATATAGTCGCGCAGTGAAGATCCTCCCGCCGCGATGGCATCCGATATGACCGAGCGGATCGCCTCGGCGAGGCGATCGCTTTGTTCCCTGGCCTTCTTGCCTGGCCTGGCAATGGTGCCTGCCTCGCGCAGCGGTGACAGGCCGGCACGCCAGAGCGCCTCCGAGACATATATATTGCCTAAGCCGGCGATCAGCCTCTGGTCGAGAAGCGCTGCCTTGAGCGGCGATCTGCGGCCTTTCAGCAACGAGGCAAGCAGAACGCCGTCCAGCGCATTGCCGGTGGGTTCGACGCCCAGTCCGGCGAGCATCGGATGCGTCTCCGGCGGCTCTTCCGTAAACAGCATGAAGCCGAAGCGGCGCGGATCGTTGAAGATCACACGTGACCGCCCGCCGGCCGCCGAAACGACATGGAACACGACATGATCGTGCGCCGCGCTCTTCGAGCGCTCATGGTGGAACACGCCCGGCGTCTCGTCGTCGTCGCCGGTCTCGATGCGAAAGGAGCCGGACATGCCGAGATGGCAGATCAGCACCGGACCGCCCTGCATATGCATGGTCAGGTATTTGGCGCGCCGGCCGAGCGCCGTGATCGTCCTGCCGGTCAGCCGCTCCGAAAACCGTTCGGGGAAGGGGAAGCGCAGGTCCGGCCGTCTCATCTCGACCTTGGCCAGATTGGCGCCTTCCAGGACCGGCTGCAGCCCGCGCCGGACGGTCTCGACTTCAGGCAATTCAGGCATGGCCGCCAATCATCGCATGGAAGGATGTGCCGTTGCGGCCGCGCGCCAGCGCGAGGTGTTCGGCAACGGTCTCGCCGATATCGGCGAATGTCGCCCTCAGCCCTATGTCGCCGCCTTTGAGACCAGGTCCAGTGCCGATGACCGGGATCCGTTCACGCGTATGATCGGTGCCGCGCCAGGTCGGGTCGTTGCCGTGATCGGCGGTCAGGATGAGAAGGTCGCCCTGCTTCAGCTTGGCGAACGCCTCCGGAAGCCTCCGGTCGAAGGCCTCGAGGGCGGCCGCATAACCGGCGACATCGCGGCGATGGCCGAATTCTGTATCGAAATCGACGAAATTGGCGAAGACGAGGTCGCCGTCGGTCGCCTCGTCCATCGCGACCAGCGCCTGGTCGAACATGGCCATGTTGCCTGCGGCCTTGCGGACTTGCGAAATCCCGCGATGGGCGAAGATGTCGCCGATCTTGCCGACGGCGATGACGCGGCTGCCGCGCGCCGTCAGCCGGTCGAGCAATGTCGGCTCGGGCGGCGGCACGGCGTAGTCGCGGCGATTGTAGGTCCGCTCGAAGGTGGCAGATGTCTCGCCGACGAACGGACGCGCGATCACCCGTCCGATCCTCAGCGGGTCGACCAGCCGGCGCACCACCTGGCAGAATTCATAGAGCCGCTCGAGGCCGAAATGGGCCTCATGCGCGGCGATCTGCAGGACGGAATCAACCGATGTGTAGCAAATCGGCTTGCCGGTGCGGATGTGCTCCTCGCCGAACCGCTCAATGATCTCGGTACCTGGCGCATGGCAATTGCCGAGGATGCCGGGCACCTTTCCTTCGCGGATCATCGCCTCGGTCAGGTCGGCCGGAAAGGCGGGAACCGTGTCCGGGAAATAACCCCAGTCGAAGCGCACCGGCAGGCCCGCGATCTCCCAGTGGCCGGAAGGCGTGTCCTTGCCACTCGAAATCTCTTGCGCCGCGCCATGGAAGGCATTGGCGAGCAGGTTCGTCCCGAAATGCGTAAAACCCAGTCCTGTCGCCGTCTCGGCCGCCTTGCCAAGTCCCAGCGATGCCATATGGGGGACGAACAGTGGTCCCTGGCGAAGCCCTTCGCGATCCGCGCGGCCTTCCGCGCAAGCTTCGGCGATGTGCGCCAGCGTGTTGGCGCCGGCGTCGCCATAGCTTTCGGCGTCGGCCGCGCCGCCGATGCCGAAGGAATCCAGGACAAAGAGGAAAGCACGCGCCATCGGGTCATTTGTTGCCAGTGTGGACGCCCAGACATAGGGTTCCACGGCGACGTTGGCAATTCGGAAACCAAACCGCAACGGCTTGGCGCGATACTCAAATCCATGTCGCCCAAAAGTGCGCAGCGGTTTTGCGACAACGACATGGACAAGCTAAGGGATCCATGCGCGGTTTGGACAATGAGATACAGGCACAAGATCAAGTGCCGCGACGAGTTGGGCATGTCCATGGACGGAACAAAGGGCAAGGCGGTCCTGTCATGAAGGCTGCGCTCAAGGCTTGGACTGCCCTCATGGCTGTGAACGGCGCATTCTGGTGCGGACCGGCCTGGGCGGACTGGCGCGATGATATCGGCACATTTCGCATCGGCGTCGTGGCCGAGCCCGGCGCCGGCAACGCCGTTCCGGGGCTGGCGGTGTTGACGCAAGCCTTTACCGATGCGCTCGGCATGAAGGTCGAATTCGTCGTTGCCCGCGATTACGCGGCACTGATCGAGGGACAGGCCAATGCACGGATCGAATACGCCATCTATTCGGCGACCGCCTATGCCACGGCGCTGCAACGCTGCGGATGCATCGAGCCGCTCGTGGCGCCGGTCGATTCCGACGGTGCGGCCGGCATCCGCTCGGTATTGCTGACCCGGGATGGCAGACTGCGCGGCCTGGCCGATATGGAGACCCACCGGATCGCCGTGCCGCCGCCGGACAGCGTCGGCGGTTCGCTTTTGCCCTTGGCGGGGTTAGCCGCCGAACACGTCGAAATCGCCGAGGATGCACCGTTTCTCGTCCATGCCGCCTCGGCGTCGGCGGCCGAAACCATGCTTGTCGAAGGCGCGGCCGACGCCATGTTCGGCTGGGTGAAGGCGGCGGCCGACGGCCAGCCGCGACTGGCCGGGGGCACGCAGGCAAGGCTCGACGCATCAGGCCTTTCGGCGTCGGCCACTCAGGTGGTGTGGACGTCGGGTCTGCTGCGATACGGCCCCCATGCGGTACGCAGCGATCTCGATCCGGAAGCCAAGCGCCGGCTGACCGTATTCCTCACCAATCTCAAATCGACGACGCCGGATGTCTACGACCTTCTGGAAGCGAGGCATGCCGGCGGCTTCATGCCCGTGGTTCCCAAGGACTATGCTGCGGCGGAGGCCATCGTGCGGATGGTGTCGGTCGATGGTGGGCGGCAATGAGCCCTCAGCAGTCGCTGCAAGGGATCGTGACGCTTCTGCGGGGGCGCAGATAATATGTTTCGCTCATCGTCATGCCTTTGGCGAGCGTCTCGATAAACCCAAGCTTCTGTTGGGTGTCTGTCGTCCAGCCGACGATCGGCTGGTAGCCCAGGGTGCTGTCGACGCGGACGAGAAAGGTCCCGGCGACCTTGAGCGCTGTCGGAACCGTAGTGGTCGAGCCCGCCGCTGCACCGACGCTGTATGCACCACTGGTCACCTTGCGTGACCACACCACCAACACCTTTGGCGTGGGATCGGTGGTGACCTGTATGGCTGTGATGGTGATGTCCGGCACCGAGCGGTTGTAGGGTTGAAGGGTTACGCTGCCGATCTTCATGATGGCATCGAGGTCCGCCTTGACGATGGTCGGCTGTTGCGTGACGAGATCGGCGACCATGCTGCCGATGCGGCTGACCTTCTTGCTCGTCTCGATGGCCTGCGAGGCCTCCATGGTCATGAAATACATGATCAGCAGGACAGGCGCGATAAGCGCGAACTCGACCGCCGCGACGCCGCGGCGATTGGACCAGAATCGGGCTGATTTGCCCCAAAGCCCCGCAATTCCCAGATGTGCCCCCGCACGCATCATACTCGTTGCCTTTTTTCTTGTTGTTGCTTCCGTGATGGCATCAATTGTCGAACGGCTCGTTCTGCCAGGTCACCGAAGCGAAATGGAGGGTTTTGTTACCTCCCATCGACTGCGCCATCAGGTTGGTCATGATGGGCCATTTGTAGAAGACCCGCAGCATGTTCCTTGACTCCGCCGCACCCGCCGTGACGGTAAAGGGCACATCCGCGCCACTTTTCGTCAGCTGAATATTACCGCCCTGAATCCTGAAGCCGGCCAGGGCCGCGTCGGCGAATGTCGTGTATTGGCGAAGATCGACGCTCAACTGATTGGGACAATCCTGGGAAACGATGATTTCCAGCTTGTCGCAGATCATGTTCTTCAAATTGTCCCCGGCGATGTCCGCGGCCTTCAACTGGCCGGTGCGCAGCCGGCGCGCGACATCGTCGGTGATGTTGGCCATCACCTCCTGGCTGGCAAACGAGATGCAGCTCTCGAGGATGGCGAACACCAGGAGTGCGAACGGTATGGCAAGCAACGCGAACTCCAGCGCCGTGCTGCCGCGTCGGTCGCGCACGAAGCGTTGGAAAGGCCCGGTACGCTCCACCTTGCGCTGATCTGTCGAGCCGAGTTCCATGCTCATGCGATGTTCCTGCCATCCCTGGACGGTGCTGACAGGTGTATTAACCCAAACCGATTGAGGTCCGGTTTGAATGATCGTTAAAGTCGGCGCGCGCGTTTTAACCAGCAGGTAACCTGGGCGATGGCGCGCTCCCGTGCCGCCTATTTGCTGACGCTCATCTCGGCTTCGGACGATTTCTCCGCATCGCTCTTGTAGGAGCTTTCGCAATAGGGCGTGCACGACATGGTCTGGACATCCGCGCGGCGGTAAATGCGAACCGACGAGGCTGCCTGGCGAACCACGGTAACCTGTGTGTCGACGATCGGGCTGCCTTCCTGGTCGAGAACGACGAGGTTGGTGACACCGAAACCCTTGCCGGTGAGCACGATCGTCGAGGCATCCTGGACGGAAGCGTCGGCGATTGCCGGGTTGCCCACGACGATCGTGTCGGCGGGGCGCGACAGTTTCACGATCTTGGCCTGATTCATGGTGACTTCGATGTCGGCGCCAGCCCTGGCGGGTGTAATCAAGCTGGCGGCGGCAAGAAGCGCGGCAATCAGGATTGAGGATCTCGGCACGGCCATCAAGGCGCTCCACGCAAGCGGACTGTTCAACGGAACATGAACGAGATTGGTGAACCAACGGTTAAGTGGGCTTGCCGCCGGCGGATGGAGCGGTCGGCATGGCTGCCCGCCTGGCCGGATGGGCGCGGGGGGTGGCAAGCTTCCCCAAGCCCTTGCCTTTTGCGGCGTTGACCCGCGAAACGAAACATTAGCCAGCGCTTAGTATGGAGTTAACCACGCACTTGGTTCGAGCCGGGAAAGGAATCGGTAAGGCTGTTTATTAAGCCGATCGAAAGAGCTTCTCCCTAGATTGGCAGCATCCGATCAACCATCACAGAAGTTGACGGAAGTGCTGTAACACGTGGAGTAGGAGCTCTCGAATGTCTAACCTTTTTGCACGTTTCGTGAAGGACGAATCCGGCGCGACCGCTATCGAATATGGTCTGATCGCCGCTCTCATCGCGCTCGCCATCATCACCGGCGCCGGCGCACTCGGCAATGCCATCAACGCCAAGTTCACTTCGATCGGCAGCACGCTGAACAGCAGCGGCAGCTAATCTGCTTATTGCCGATCGATCGGATCGCATTCAGGACAGGGGCCGCCACAGGGTGGCCCCTGTTTTATTTTACTTGTTTCGGACCGCGGCGGAACAGTCGTCTTTTCACCACTGACCTCATCAATCGTTAATCGAACCAGCCTAGATTGAGTTTCTGTGGAATCCGCACAATAGGCACAATCGCCGATGCTTGAAGCCCTGATCTTCGTCGTCTTTCCGTTCTGCATGCTGTTTGCCGCGATCTCCGACATGTTGTCGATGACGATCGCCAATCGCGTGCCGGTGCTGCTTGTCGTCGTCTTCGCCCTGGTGGCGCCGCTGACGGGCATGGACTGGGCGGCCTATGGCTGGCATTTCGCCGCCGGCGCCATCGTCCTGGCCGTGACGTTCGGCCTGTTCGCCTTGGGTGGCATGGGCGGTGGCGATGCCAAGCTGCTGGCCGCCACGGCCGTGTGGATGGGGCTCAACGTGCAGCTCGTCGAATATCTTGTCGCCTCGACAATCATCGGCGGCCTTCTGACGATCGCGATCCTGCTTTACCGGAAATCGCCGCTGGCGGTTTTCACCGGACGCAATCCATTCCTGCGGCATTTCGCGGAAGAGTCGGCCGGTGTTCCCTACGGGATCGCGCTCGGCCTTGGTGGCCTGCTGACCTACCCGGACTCGCCTTTGATGGTGTGGGCGCTGGCAAGGCTGGCGAGCTGAATTCATCAAATTTTTCGTGGGCTGACATGGCTTACACGCCGGCTTTACGGAGCGGCGGCCCAGCCTTTCCGCGCATCGCGGCGCGATCCGTCCAATTTATGTAAACCTTAAATTAATCACGATCGTAAGCATTGCATTAACCTTGTTTTGACGATTGCCGCTGCAAAGTCCGGCTTGGCTACGTGGTTTGCCAAGGGCGAGGGTTCGGACAGATGCCAGCATCCCGATTGATTATTCTGAGCGTGGCGGTGGCCGCGGCGGGCGGTGCTGGCTATGTGGCGAAAAACATGGTCGCTCCGCCGCCTCAGGTCGTCGTCGATTCTGGCCCCCAGGCGCCCGCGGTGTCCCTGCAGGACGTGCTTGTGCTCTCGGGCGATGTCGCAATGGGCAACGCGCTCGAGAACAACATAGCCTGGCAATCCTGGCCCGCTGACGGCATCAACGCGAATTTCATCACCAAGGCCACCGCTCCCGATGCTTTGGAGAAACTCAAGGGGTCGATTGCCCGCGTGGCGATGTACGCGGGCGAGCCGGTGCGGCGCTCCAAGCTGATCGGCGAGGGACAAAGCTTCATGTCGTCCATCCTGCCTTCCGGCATGCGGGCGGTCGCAACGACGATATCGGCGGACACTTCGGCCGGCGGCTTCATCCTTCCAAACGATTTCGTCGACGTCATCATGACCCGCAGGGCCGATGCCAGCACCGGTGGCGCCGGCTTCAACACCGAGACCATCCTCAAGAATATCCGCGTCCTGGCGATCGACCAGACCATCCAGGAGGACGAGGAAGGCAAGAAGACCAGGGTGGGCCAGACCGCCACGCTGGAGCTGACCCCCAAACAGGCGGAGATCATCACCGTTGCCCAGCAGATGGCGGATCGCCTGACTCTGGCGCTGCGGGCGATCGCTGACACCCAGGAAAAGAATGTGGATGAGGCCGACTATCTCGTTTCCGGCAATGGCCGCCGGGGAACGGTGAGGCTGATCAAGTCGGGCGAAGTCTCCGAAGTAGGAGCAAGAAAATGAGGCTAAGCGCTAAACTGCCGGCCATCCTAGCCACGGCATTCGGCCTGCTGCTCGTCGGAGCGAATGTGCAGGGCGTCGAGGCGAAGAGCACGCAGGTGTCGGCCACGACAGCCACCCAGCGCGTCAAGCTTGGCCTCAACAAGTCGGTGGTCATAGACCTGCCGAGCGATGCCTATGACATTCTTGTCGCCAATCCCTCCGTTGCCGACGCGGTGACCCGCACCGCAAGGCGTATCTACCTCTTCGGCAAGGCGGTCGGCGAAACCAACATCTTCGTCTTTGGGCCGAACGGCGAACAGATCGCCAGCCTGGATCTGGCCATCGAGCGCGACGTCGCCGGCCTGGAGGATTATATCAAGCGCTTCCTTCCGACCTCGGCCGTCAAGGTTGAACTGCTGAATGACAACGTGGTTCTGACCGGCACCGTGGATACACCCTTGGATGCCAAGCGTGCCGAACAGCTGGCAAACATGTTTGTGTCCGGCGGTGAAGCGACGACGGGACAATATTCGCAGACCGCTGCCGGCGGCTCGGCCCAGAGCGGTGTCGACATCAACAACCCTGACCAGGAGCGCCGCGTCAGCCAAATCGTCAATTTGCTGCAGATCATCGGTGACGATCAGGTCACGCTGAAGGTGACGGTCGCCGAAGTCAGCCGTTCGGTGATGAAGCAGCTCGGTGTCAACATGGTCGGCAGCGGCGGCAGCAACGGCATCAGCTACGGCGCGCTCAGCGACAATTTCACCGGCCTCGGCAAGCAACTGTCGAATTCCGGCTTCACGATCGGCGCCTCGGGGTTGCAGGCCTATATCAACGCCATGGAACAGTCCGGGGTCATGAAGACGCTGGCCGAGCCGACCCTGACTGCTGTTTCTGGCGAGAAGGCGACGTTCCGGGTTGGCGGTGAATACAACATGGTGAGCGGCGTCACCGCGAACGTATCGACCGACAACCAGACCGGCCTGAAGAACTATACCATCGACAAGATCGAATATGGCATCGGCCTGGAGTTCCAGCCGGTGGTGCTGTCTCCCGGTCGCATCAGCCTGAAAGTCAGAACGTCGGTCTCCGAGCCGACCACCGAAGGGTCCGTTTCGCTGTCCTCGGGTGTGACGAGTCCCGGCACGAATATCCTGTCTCTGCGCAAGCGTCTTGCCGATACGACCGTGGAACTGCCCTCCGGCGGCTCCATGATGATCGCTGGCCTTGTTCGCGACGATGTCAGGCAGGCCATCAACGGCTTGCCCGGGCTGACGAAGATTCCAGTGCTCGGCGCGCTCTTCCGCAGCAGGGATTTCGTGCGCAACGAGACCGAGCTCGTCATCATCATCACGCCCTATCTGGTGAAGCCGGTGGCGCGCAATGAGCTGGCCAAGCCGGACGACAATTTCAACCCGCCGAGCGACGGCGCCGGCATGTTCCTTGGGCGCGTCAATCGCGTCTACGGCACCATGCAGACCGACAGGCCCAACGGCCGCTATCACGGCGTTGTCGGCTTCATCTACAAGTGAACGGGAAAGCGGACATGTCTCAGTCAGCACTTAAGGCAAGGACCATGGCGATGCGCTCCGGCCGTTCTCGGATAGGCCTGCGAGCGCTTCCGATCATGGCGGTGGCGGTGTCGGCTCTGCTGGCCGGTTGTGCCCAGCGCGACAGCGTTACCGTCGGCGCCATCCCCGACGACTATCGCACCAATCATCCGATCGTCATCGCCGAGAAAAACCAGAAGATCGATCTTCCTGTTGGCGCCGGTGACCGCGGCATGACCGGCTCGCAGCGCGACACGCTCCTGGGTTTCCTCGACGGCTATGACAAGAGTGCCGCTCCGACATTGACGATCCAGATTCCAAGCGGATCGGCCAACGAAGTCGCCGCAACGGCGGCCGGCCATGATTTCGCTCGGCTCGCGTTCGCTGCCGGGATCAAGCGCGACCGGATCGTCGTGGTCTCCTATCAAGCGGGATCGAGCGAGGCATCAGCCCCGGTTCGCGTCTCCTACATCGCGGTGAGGGCACAGACCGACAAATGCGGTCGTTGGCCCGCTGACCTGGTGGAGACGTCGGAGAACAAGCACTACGCCGATTTCGGCTGCTCCTATCAGAACAATCTTGCCGCCCAGGTGGCCAATCCGGGAGATCTTCTCGGGCCGCGCAAGTCCACCACTATTGATGCGGCCAATCGCAGCAAAGCCATCGGTGTCTACCAAGACAGGGGCATTTCGGATGAATTCCTCGGCAACTCGGAAGTGACTTACTAAGCCGCCCTCGGAAAGAAGCGACGTCAGGAACAGGCCACGGAAAGAGCATGACCATGAGCAACCTTGCCTATGACGCCACCGTGGAGGGCGGTGATACCTCGCTGCAGGACGTCGCCGCGATGCAGGCGTTGCGGCCGGTTCCGCGTATTTCGATCCAGGCATTCTGCGAGACGGAGGGCGTTGCCAATCCGGTCCAGCGCGCCGGCGAGGACCGCCGCATGACCAAGGCGCATCTCAAGGTCCATATGGGCGGCGTCCCCACGGCAATCGAGTTCTACCAGTCGGCGCCGACACCGAACCTGATCCTGCTGGAATCGCGCAGCGAACCCAAGCAATTGCTGGAGCAGCTCGCCCAGCTTTCGGAATATTGCGATCCATCCTCGAAAGTGGTGGTGATCGGCCATTACAATGATGTTGGTCTCTATCGCGAGCTCATCCGCTCCGGCATCTCCGAATATGTCATCGCGCCGGTGTCGATGGCCGACGTCGTCAGCGTCGTCTCGTCGATCTTCGTCGATCCGGAAGCTGAACCGCTCGGTCGCTCGGTCGCCTTCGTCGGCGCCAAGGGTGGCGTCGGCTCTTCCACGATCGCCCACAATGTTGCCTGGGCAATGTCCTCCCTGTTCAAATCCGAGGTCGTTGTGGCCGACCTCGATCTCGCCTTCGGCACCGCCAACATCAATTTCGATCAGGATCCGGCCCAAGGCATCGCCGAGGCTGTGTTCTCGCCCGAGCGCATCGACGAAGTCTATCTCGACCGGCTGCTGACCCAATGCGCCGAGCATCTGTCGCTGCTCGCGGCGCCCTCGACGCTGGAACGCGTCTACGACTTCGATCCCGACGCCTTCGCGCAACTTGTCGATACCGCGCAGCGCAGCGTGCCGCTCCTTGTTCTCGACGTTCCCCATGTCTGGACGGGATGGGCCAAGAACACGCTGGTCAAGGCCGACGAAATCGTCATCACGGCGACGCCGGAGCTGGCCAATCTGCGCAACACAAAGAACCTGGTCGACATGCTCAAGCGGCTTCGCCCGAACGACCCGCCGCCGAAATTGATCATCAACCAGGCCGGCATACCCAAGCGGCCGGAGATCTCGCCATCCGATTTCGCCGAGCCGCTCGGCCTGACGCCGATGTCGGTCATCGGCTTTGATCCCTTGCTGTTCGGCAATGCCGCGAACAACGGGCGCATGCTGGGCGAGATGGATGCCAAGAACCCGGTTGTGGCCACGATCAACGAGATTGCTCATGTGCTGACCGGCCGCAGCGAAATCAGGGCGAAAAAGAAGGCTGGCCTGGGCAGTCTGCTCGGCAAGCTCTCGCGCAACAAGAAGTGACGAAATGGGGTCGGTAGTCGGTCATGTTCGGTAAAAGAGGCAACGACGACGGCAACCGGTTCAAGCCGGAATTTCGCCAGCCGGCGCCGGCACCGGCGCCGGTCGCGCCGGCCGCCGCGGTTTCGGTGGACACAGCGGTTCTTGCCCGGCCCGCGGCCACGCCGCAGCCGAGCGCGCCTGTCGCGCCACCCGCCAGGCGCGCGGTCGAGGCGCCACCGATGGCGCCGGAACCGAGGAGAGGCCGCGAAAAGAGCGAAACCTATTACGATACCAAGAGCCAGGTTTTCTCGGCCCTGATCGATACGATCGACCTGTCGCAACTCGCCAAGCTCGATCCCGAAAGCGCCCGCGAGGAAATCCGCGACATCGTCAACGATATCATCGCGATCAAGAACTTCGCGATGTCGATCGCCGAGCAGGAAGAACTGCTCGAGGACATCTGCAACGACGTGCTTGGCTATGGGCCGCTTGAGCCGCTGCTCGCGCGCGACGACATCGCCGACATCATGGTCAACGGGTCCAAGAACGTCTACATCGAAGTCAACGGCAAGGTCGAACAGACCGGCATCCGCTTCCGCGACAACCAGCAGTTGCTCAACATCTGCCAGCGCATCGTCAGCCAGGTCGGCCGCCGCGTCGACGAATCCAGCCCGATCTGCGACGCCCGTCTTCCCGACGGATCGCGGGTCAACGTCATTGCACCGCCGCTGGCCATCGACGGCACCGCGCTCACCATCCGCAAATTCAAGAAAGACAAGCTGACGCTCGACCAGCTGGTCAAGTTCGGCGCCATCTCTCCGCAGGGAGCCGAAGTTCTCAAGATCATCGGCCGCGTCCGCTGCAACATCGTCATTTCGGGCGGCACCGGCTCCGGCAAGACGACATTGCTCAATTGCCTGACCAACTACATCGACCGTGATGAGCGCGTCATCACCTGCGAGGACTCGGCCGAACTGCAACTGCAGCAGCCGCATGTCGTGCGCTTGGAAACGCGTCCCCCCAACCTCGAGGGCGAGGGCGAGGTGACGATGCGCGACCTGGTCAAGAACTGCCTGCGCATGCGGCCCGAACGCATCATCGTCGGCGAAGTGCGCGGACCCGAGGTCTTCGACCTTCTGCAGGCGATGAACACCGGCCATGACGGCTCGATGGGAACGATCCACTCCAACAGCCCGCGCGAATGCCTGAACCGCATCGAATCCATGATCGCCATGGGCGGCTATTCGCTGCCGCAGAAAACCGTGCGCGAAATCGTCGTCGGCTCCATCGACGTGATCATCCAGGCGGCTCGCCTGCGCGATGGATCGCGCCGCATCACCCATATCACCGAAGTGATCGGGATGGAGGGCGACGTCATCATCACGCAGGATATCGTCCTCTACAACATCAAGGGCGAGGACGCCAACGGCAGGTTGCTGGGTGAACACGTCTCGACCGGCATCGGCCGCCCCCATTTCTGGGAGCGGGCTCGATACTATGGCGAGGAGCAGCGTCTCGCCACGGCGCTCGAAGCCATGGAGAAACGTGCTGACTGACGCATCCGCGGGCGTGAAGGTTCAGGTCGATGTTTGGAATTGACGGCACCGTATTGGCGTTTGTCGTGCTCGCCGGCTTCAGCGCCGGCGCGGTCGCCTATGCATTTCTGTTCAACCAGATCAGCAATGAGAAACAGGCCGGAAAGCGGCTTGAAACGATCAAGGCCGCCGAAACGGACCGCTCTGTCGTCAAGGCGACGCGCGACCGCGCGGCGGACGCGGCCAAGCGCCGTAAATCGGTGCAGGATTCCCTGAAGGAGCTCGACGAGAAGCAGAAGACCAAGGACACCGCCGTCAAGAAGCCGCCGCTGAAAGCCCAGCTTCGCCAGGCTGGGATGAAGGTGCCGATCGAGCGTTTCTATATCTATTCGGCCATATGCGGCCTCGCGCTGACAATCGTCGCGTTCATGGTCGGTGCGCCGATGATCGTATTGCCCGGTATATTGCTCGCCGGAGCGCTCGGCTTGCCGCGTTGGTTCGTTTCTTTTCGTCGTACCCGCCGCGTCAAGGCGTTCCTCAACGAATTTCCAAACGCGCTCGATATCATCGTCCGGGCGGTCAAGTCCGGCCTGCCGCTGAACGACGCCGTGCGCCTGATCGCCAATGAATCCCCTGAGCCCGTGAAGACCGAGTTTCGCCGAATAGTCGATTCGCAGCAGATGGGCCTGTCGATCCCCGACGCGACCTTGCGCATGCCCGAAACCATGCCATGCACCGAGGCGAGTTTCTTCGGCATCGTCATCCAGATCCAGTCGCAGGCCGGCGGAAATCTCTCCGAGGCGCTGGGCAACCTTTCGCGCGTGTTGCGCGACCGCAAGAAGATGAAGGCCAAGGTCGCGGCACTGTCGATGGAAGCGAAAGCATCCGCCGCCATCATCGGCGCCTTGCCTTTCATCGTCGCCTTTCTCGTCTATCTCTCCAGTCCCAACTATTTGATGCCGCTGTTCACGACCAGCGTCGGTCATCTAATACTCGGTTTCGCCGCCGTCTGGATGTCGATCGGCATCTTCGTGATGCGCAAGATGATGAACTTCGAAGTCTAGGACCGCGGCATGACCGAACAAGTCATCAAATCACTGACGGATCCCAGCTTCCTGATTGCGCTGCTGGTCGCCATCGCCGTGTTCGCAACCGTCTTTACGCTGCTGCCGGCGATCGGCGGAAACCAGCTCAAGGCGCGCATGAAGTCGGTCGCGCTGGAGCGTGATGAGCTTCGCGCCAAGCAGCGCGCGCGGCTCGCGAACGAGGCCGATCGCCGCCGCAAGGGTCTGCGCGAGCAACAGTCGGTCGGCATGCGCAACATTGTCGACCGGCTCGATCTGCGGCGTGCGTTGGCCGACGAGGCCACCTTGCAGAAACTCAAGGTTGCAGGCTTTCGCGGGCAGAATCCGCTAACGCGTTTTCTGTTCTTCCGCCTGGTGCTTCCTTTTGTCGGCTTCGCGCTCGGTCTGGTCTATATCTTCGTGCTCGGCGGATTGCCCGACAAGCCATTGGTGATCCGGCTGTTCGTCTGCGTCCTCGTTGCCTATGGCGGCTTCTACGCGCCGGTCCTCTACGTCAACAACCGCGCGACCAAGCGCAAGCAGTCGATCCAGATGGCGTGGCCGGATGCGCTCGACCTGATGCTGATCTGCGTGGAGTCCGGCATGTCGGTGGAAGCCGCGCTGCGCAAGGTCGCCGACGAGATCGGCGCGCAGTCGGTGGCCCTGGCAGAAGAATTCATCCTGACCAACGCCGAGCTCTCCTATCTGCAGGAACGCAAGCAGGCTTATGAAAACCTGGCCGGCCGCACGGGGCTGGAATCGGTCAAGTCGGTGTCGCAGGCGCTTGTCCAGGCCGAGCGCTATGGCACGCCGGTGGCTCACGCGCTGCGCGTGCTTGCCAGCGAAAGCCGCGACATGCGCATGAACGCCGCCGAGAAAAAGGCCGCCGCCCTGCCGCCCAAGCTCACCGTGCCGATGATCTTGTTCTTCCTGCCGGTGCTGTTCGCCATCATCCTGGGGCCGGCGGGCATCCAGGTCAGCCAACGCGGTATCTTTGGCGATCATTCAGGCGGGGCCGCGTCGACCAGCCAGTAGGCCAACGCAGAATCCGTCCGCGGAAACAAAAAGCCGCGCTGCAATGGAGCGCGGCTTTTTTATGATTTTCGGTAAGCTCGTGGCGATCAGTTGGTGGCGGTTTTCGGCGGTTTCGCCTTGTCCTGATCCTTGAGCTGGCTCCAGGCGTTCTGCTGGGCCAGCATCTGCCTGAGATAGGCAACGTTGGCCTGCGCCTGTTCGGGCGAAAGTTCCTGCGAGGCGATCTTCTCGGCTTCGTCGAAACGGCCCTGCAGGCCGACAACGAGCGCCAGGTTCTGGCGTACCCGGCTGTCGGCGTTCGGCTGCTGGGCGGCCGACCGCATATAGGTCTCGGCGGTGCGCAGATCCCCTTCCAGCACATAGGACATGCCGAGATTGGAAAGGACCGAAGGCTCGTTGGGCTTGAGTTCGAGCGCTTTGCGGTAAAGCTGGCGCGCGTCGTCCTTCTGGTTGAGCTGGTCAAGTATGGCCGCTTCGGCGGAGACCAGCCTCCAGTCGGGATATTCCGGCGTCTGCGCGCGGCGCACCGCGTCGAGCGCCGCCTCGAACTGGCCGTTGGCGGCCAGCGCCTTGCCGTAGGCGGCGAGTACGTCGCGGTCCTTCGGATAGGCGATCGCCAGCTTGCGCATCACCGCAAGCGACTGGTCGGCGTCGCCATCCATCTGCAGCGCCGCCGCGAAGTTGGTCGCGATGCGCTTGTCGTTGGGGTTCCTGGCGTAGGATTGGCCGAGTGCGGCGGTGGCATTGTGCAGTTCTCCCGCCGACATCGTCTCCAGCGGCTTGCCGCTGGTGCGTCCGATCGAGCCGGTGGTGAGCTTGTCGGTCGCGCATCCCGCGACACCTGCCGCGAGCGCCAGCATGAATGCCGTGGTGATGAGCCGTTTTCCCCGGATGTCTATCGTGCGGTTGGTCGGCATCGGCACCCTGGGCCTCCATTCATGCGCGTGGCCATTGCGTGGCCATCTTCCCTCCAGCAGAAATATTCTGTTAACCCTAACGGAGGGTTAAGAAGCGCCGACTCGGGGCGAGCTCGGCAGGAGAAACATCTGATGGCTGTGGAACTGGTCGAGAACAAGCTGAAGAACCCACTGCCGGTCCATCTGGTCGGCAGGGACGGCCTGGAGGCGGCCGGTCTGTCGCCGTCTATTGTCGCTTGGGCCAGGGCAAACGGCTTTTCCGGCGAGGCCGGCAGGACGCTGGCCGTGCCCGGCGAGAACGGAGCGCTCGGCGGCGCCATGTTCGGTCTTGGCGACGGCGAGGGCGCGCTCGGCCTGGGCGCGCTGTCGAAAACCTTGCCGGAAGGCGACTGGCACTTCGCCTCGGCGCCGGCCGAGCCGGAGTTGGCGGCGATCGCGTTGGCGCTCGGCGGCTATGTCTTTACCCGCTACGGCAAGAAGCCGGGCAAGGCGCTGCGCTTCGAATTGCCGGCCGGCGTCGATGCGCAGCGCGTTCGCCGCATCGCCGATGGCGTTTTCCTGACGCGCGATCTGATCAACACACCGACCAACGATATGGGGCCGGACGATCTGGAGAGGGCAGTGCGGGCCTTGGCTGGGACCCACAAGGCCGAAGTCTCCGTCATCAAGGGTGACGACCTGCTCACACAGAACTTCCCGATGATCCACGCCGTCGGCCGCGCCTCGTCCGGCGCGCCGCGCTTGATCGACATGACATGGGGGCAGCAAGGGGCGCCGAAGGTGACCCTGGTCGGCAAGGGTGTCTGCTTCGACACTGGCGGCCTCGACATCAAGCCGTCCTCGGGCATGGTGTTGATGAAGAAGGACATGGGCGGCGCCGCCAATGTGCTGGGCCTGGCTTCGATGATCATGGCCGCCGGGCTCAAAGTAAGGCTGCGGGTGCTGATCCCCGCGGTCGAGAATTCGATTGCCGGCAACGCCTTTCGTCCGGGTGACGTGCTGGCGAGCCGCAAGGGCATATCAGTCGAGATCGGCAACACGGACGCCGAGGGGAGGCTGGTGCTGGGCGATGCGCTGGCGCTGGCCGACGAGGAGGAACCGCGGCTCCTGGTCGACATGGCGACCCTGACCGGAGCCGCCCGCGTCGCGCTCGGCCCCGACCTGCCGCCTTTCTACACCGATGACGAGGCGCTTGCCTCGGAGCTGGCGGCGGCATCGCTGGCGGTCGAGGATCCGCTGTGGCGCATGCCGCTATGGCGGCCCTACGATGCGAAACTGTCGTCGAAGATCGCCGACATCAACAACGTCACCACGGACGGTTTCGCCGGTTCGATCACCGCGGCGCTGTTCCTCAAGCGCTTCGTCGAGAAGACCGCGAGCTGGGCGCATTTCGATATCTTTGCCTGGAACCCCGCCGATCGCCCCTACGGCCCCGCCGGTGGCGAGGCGCAAGGCATCCGGGCGCTGGAGCGGATCATCTCGATGCGGCATGGCTGATGCAAGCAGAGTCGGCAAATTGCTGAAACTGAAACGGAACCGAAACAATTTGCCGTCATCATGGCGCGATGTCGATTGCGATGCGCCCGAGCCAGGCCTTGCGACTGTGGCAGCAAGTGATGCTGTCGCAGGTGCGCGAGGATGCGCCTGACCTCACCATGCGTCAGACGGCGATCCTGTTCACCATCTATCTCGATCCGCCGCCGCATACGGTGCGCGGTCTTGCCGCCCGCCTGAACGTCACCAAGCCGGTCATCACACGTGCGCTCGATACGATGGGCGCGCTGAAACTGGTGTCGCGCCATCGCGACGAGCTCGACAAGCGCAATGTCCTGATCAAGCGCACCGTTGAAGGCGCGCTCTTTGTCGAGCGCTTCGGCGATGGTATCATTGCCAAGGCCCACGAACTGCCGATCTGACTGTATTGCCCATTCAACAGGGTTGCCGATTTTGACCGCTCACGACGCACGCCTTCATGCTTTCCGCTCCGATCTCGCCGATGCCAGGTTGAAAGGAGAAGTCGCTGCCGACCGTTTCGTCGCGGGCCGGCCAGCGCGGATTTCGGTGCCGGTGGCCGATATCCGCAAGGCGCCCAAGTTGGAGTCGGGTGTCAACACGCAAGCTCTGTTCGGCGACGATGTCCTGGTTTTCGAGGACAGAGAAGGCTGGGCCTGGATCCAGGCCGAGCGAGACGGCTATGTCGGCTATGTCGCCGACACCATGCTGGGCGGGCGGGACCATGCGTCCACCCATATTGTCTCGGTGCCGCGTACGTTCCTTTATCCCGGTCCGGATCTGCGCTTTCCGATCGCCGGGCAACTGTCGATGGGATCGACCGTAACGGTGACGGGTGCCGCGGAAACACGCGGCACGCACTATGCCCTGCTGCCCTCGGGTGAAGCCATGATCGCTGGCCATCTGCGGCCGATCGGCGAAGTGGCCGACGACCATGTGTCCGTGGCCGAGACATTTCTCGGCACGCCCTATCTGTGGGGCGGTGTTTCCGGCTTCGGCATCGATTGCTCCGGCCTGGTGCAACTGGCCATGCGCATGGCCGGCAGGGAGGTGCTGCGCGATTCCGACATGCAGGCCGCTTCGGTCGGCGAGCCGCTCGAGCCGGGCCCCGATTTTTCGGGGTTGCGACGTGGTGACCTGGTGTTCTGGAAAGGTCACGTCGCCATCATGACCGACGCCCAAACCATGATCCACGCCAACGGCCACACCATGCTGGTATCGCGCGAAGGGCTGAAGGAAGCGGTCGCCCGCATCGGCTATCTCTATGGCGGACCGACGGGGTTTCGGCGGCCGTAAGGCTTTTTTCGATCCCCTTTTGTTCCGATTCTGCTTGGCGATTGCGCGCCGCCGCGCTACCTCTGGCGGGTGACCGAGCTGCCGCGCCTCGCCGACCAGAATGCCGCCGTCGTCTTGCCCGAGCCATTCGTAAAATGGTTCGGCGAGAAGGGCTGGTCGCCGCGCGCGCATCAGATCGAACTGCTGGCGAAAGCCCAGGCCGGGCAATCGGTGCTGTTGATCGCGCCGACCGGCGCCGGCAAGACGCTGGCCGGCTTCCTGCCGTCGCTGACCGAACTGGCCGTCAGGCCGAGGCGAAAACCAGGCCAGGCGCGGCGCGGCATCCACACGCTGTACATCTCGCCGCTGAAGGCACTGGCCGTCGACATCGAGCGCAATCTCGGCAAGCCGGTCGAGGAGATCGGCCTGCCGGTCACCATCGAAACGCGCACCGGCGACACCCCCGCCCACAAGCGCCAGCGCCAGAAGCTTGCGCCGCCCGACATCCTGCTCACCACACCAGAGCAACTGGCCTTGCTGATCGCGGCAGGCGATGCGAGGCGCTTCTTCGAGGATTTGCGCTATGTCGTGCTCGACGAATTGCATTCGCTGGTGACGTCGAAGCGCGGCCATCTGCTGGCGCTTGGGCTGGCGCGGCTGCGCAGCTTCGTCCCTGGCCTGCAGACGATTGGGCTGTCGGCGACGGTGGCCGAGCCGGACGAATTGCGGCGCTGGCTGGTCAGCCAGAACCCACCCGGTGACATGGCGGAATTGATCACCGTGACGGGTGGGGCGAAGCCCGAAATCTCGATCCTCGATTCCGAGGAGCGCGTGCCGTGGGCGGGGCACTCGGCGCGCTACGCCACGCCGGAAATCTACCGCGAGATCAAGCGCCACAAGACGACCTTGCTGTTCGTC
The DNA here is from genome assembly GCF_004792065.1 of Mesorhizobium sp. M8A.F.Ca.ET.165.01.1.1. NCBI lineage: Bacteria > Pseudomonadati > Pseudomonadota > Alphaproteobacteria > Hyphomicrobiales > Phyllobacteriaceae > Mesorhizobium > Mesorhizobium sp. M8A.F.Ca.ET.165.01.1.1. The sequence goes on from NZ_SRTH01000008.1 coordinate 177,369, forward strand.
AACACGCGCAGCCAGGCGGAGCTGCTGTTCCAGGAGTTGTGGCGGGTCAACGAGGACACCTTGCCGATCGCCCTGCATCATGGCTCGCTCGACGTCGCCCAGCGCCGGCGTGTCGAAAAGGCAATGGGCGACAACGCATTGCGCGCCATCGTCGCCACCTCGACGCTCGATCTCGGCATCGACTGGGGCGATGTCGACCTGGTCGTGCATGTCGGCGCGCCAAAGGGGGCCAGCCGGCTGGCGCAGCGTATCGGCCGCGCCAACCACCGCATGGACGAGCCGTCGAAGGCGATCCTGATTCCCGCCAACCGTTTCGAGGTGCTGGAATGCCGGGCCGCGCTCGACGCCAATTATCTCGGTGCGCAGGATACGCCGCCGCTGGTCAATGGCGGGCTCGACGTGCTGGCGCAGCATGTGCTGGGCTGCGCCTGCGGCGCACCGTTCCGCGCCGATGACCTCTATGAAGAGGTGCGAACGGCGGCACCCTATGCCGGCCTCGATCGTCCGACCTTCGACCGTGTCATCGATTTCGTCGCCACCGGCGGCTACGCGTTGAAGAATTACGAGCGCTACGCCCGCATCCGCCTGAACAAGGATGGGATGTGGCGCGTATCCAATCCGCGCGTCGCCCAGCAATACAGGCTGAATGTCGGCACCATCATCGAGGTGCCGGCGCTCAATGTGCGCTACGTCAAGGCCGGCAGCAAAGGCGCGGCGTCGCACGGCGGCCGCGTGCTCGGCAAGATCGAGGAGGCGTTCCTCGAAACCTTGACGCATGGCGACACCTTCATGTTTGCCGGCAAGGTGCTGCGCTTCGAAGGTATCCGCGAGAATGAATGCTTCGTCTCGAATGCGCCCGGCAGCGACGCTAAGGTGCCCTATTATGGCGGCGGCAAGTTTCCGCTGTCGACGTACCTTGCCGAACAGGTCCGCATCATGCTCGACGATCCGCAGCGTTGGAAGAAGCTGCCGGAGCAGGTGGCCGACTGGCTGCGGTTTCAGTCGGACAAATCGATGCTCCCAAAGCGCGACGATTTGCTGATCGAGACTTTTCCGCGCGGCAACCGCCATTATCTGGTCGCCTATCCCTTCGAGGGCAGGCTGGCGCACCAGACGCTTGGCATGCTGCTCACCCGTCGCCTCGACAGGGCGGGCGCCAGGCCGCTTGGCTTCGTCGCCACCGACTATGCCTTGGCCATATGGTCGCTGGGCGACATGGGTGCGATGTTCAAAGCCAGGAAACCTTCACTCGGCGCGCTGTTCGACCAGGACATGCTGGGCGACGATCTCGAAGCCTGGCTGGCCGACAGCTGGCTTCTCAAGCGCACCTTCCGCAACTGCGCGCTGATCTCGGGCCTGATCGAAAAACGCCACCCCGGCCAGGAGAAGAGCGGCCGCCAGGTCACGGTGTCGACCGACCTGATCTACGATGTGCTGCGCAGCCATGAGCCGGACCACATCCTGCTTCAGGCGACGCGTGCCGATGCGGCGACCGGCCTGCTCGATGTCAGCAGACTTGCGGACATGCTCTCGCGCATCCAGGGTCGAATCATGCATAAGGCCCTCGAACAGATATCGCCGCTTGCCGTGCCGATCATGCTCGAGATCGGCAAGATGCCGGTCAATGGCGAGGCCGACGAAACGCTGCTGATGGATGCGGCGACGCTGGTCGAGGAGGCCATGGGGCCCGGGATGGTTGACGAATGACCTTTTCGCTGGCGCGCGCATCGCTGATCGCCGAGGCCGACCTTGTCGGCATCGCGGGCGCGCGCGCGGTCTGCGATCCGCGCGGCGTGCTCTATTTTCCCGAGCTCAAGCTGCTGACAGTATCGGACCTGCATCTGGAGAAGGGCTCGTCGCTGGCCAGGCGCGGCACACTGATCCCGCCCTACGATACCGGCGCGACCCTGCTGCGATTGCAGGCGGTGATATCGGACTACCAGCCGTCGATCGTCATCAGCCTGGGTGACAGTTTCCACGATGGCGGCGGCGCCAAGCGCATGCATTCGAGCTTTCGCGAACGGCTGGAAGCGCTGATGGCAGGCCGTGACTGGTTCTGGGTCGCCGGCAATCACGACCCGGAGGCGCCGGCGGACCTGCCCGGCGAGACGGTGCGGGAACTGGCCATAGGTTCCCTGCTGTTCCGGCACGAGCCGTCGAAGGTGCGGGTCGAGGGCGAGATTTCAGGCCACCTCCATCCCTGCGCGCGCATCGTGCAGCAAGGCCGTTCGGTGCGCAGGCGCTGCTTTGCCGGCGACGGCGGGCGCATGATCATGCCGGCTTTCGGTGCCTATACCGGCTCGCTCAACGTGCTCGACCGCGCCTATGCCGGCTTGTTCCGGGTGGAGTCATTGATGGCCTACATGCTTGGCACTGACCGCATCTTCGCCATCTCGCGCTCGATGCTGCGGCCCGGCTGAGATCCACGGTCTCTATCGTCCATAGTAGAGCATGACCGTGTGCTTCGCCTCGGCGAAGAACAGCCAGCGCTCGACCAGCATGCCGGCGAACTGGACGATCGCGGCGAGCGCCGACAACACCGCCGCAAACGGCCACGGCAAGGCGAAGGCGGCAATCAGCAGCAAGTTTGGCAAGCCGAACGCCAGCGCCTGCGCGATCCGGCGCAGCTTCGCGCTGTGCTTGCGTGCGATGCGGAAGCCCATTTCCTTGAGCAGGTAGTTTTCCTCGGTATGCGGCCATTCCAGGGATCGCACCGTGCCGCCGGAGAGTCCGGTAGCGGTGTTCGCGTTGGTCGCGATTTCAAGCTGGTCATTGTAGCGCCAGGTCGCCAGCTTCCAGCCCCAGCCGAGCAAGGTGATCAGTACCGAAGTGGCGAGCAGGACAGTCGAGCCGAGCGCAAAGCCTTGCAGCAGGGCATTCACGAGCACGCAGCCGCTCATCGCCGAGAAGATGAGATAGCCGGGCAAGGTGTAGGGGCTATGCCATTGGGCAATCGGCTTCAGCGACGCATAGATCATGCCGGTCATGCAGACCGTGACAATGGCACCGAGGCTGGCCAGAACGCCCGCGGCCGCCACCCAGCCATCGAGGCGGCCAAGGAAGACCCAGCCCATGCCGAAGAGGCCTGCGGGAATGAAGGTGGCGACCGACGCGACGCCTTCGCGCGACAGCCATGAACTGCGCCATTGCGAGAACGCCCGCCAGGCACGTTCAGGCCTGCCGAGATGGCCGGTCGAGGACAGCAGGCCTGCCGCGATCAGGCCGAGCGCCAGCCCCATGCCGACGAAGGCCGGCCAGAAATCGGGCGTGATGAGGCCGAGCGGGCCGAGCACGCCAAGCAGCGCGAGCAGGCCGTAGCCGGCACCGGTGGCGGTGGTGAAGAAGACGACGGAGAAGGCGGGATGCATGGGCTAGTTCGAGAGCATGCGGTCGACCCAGCCAAGGAAACCGCCCTCGGCCCGTACCGGCTCCAGCGCGGGAGCGGCCACCGATGCGGCGCGCTGTGTATGGGCGCGCGGCGGCAGGTATTTGTTGGTGGGGCGATAGCCGAGTTCGGGCATGAGGTCGACCCCGCCGCGCTCCGCCACCAGTTGCGAGACGGCGGATTGGGGATCGCCGAGATCGCCGAAATGCCGGGCGCTGGTCGGGCAGGCGGCGACGCAGGCCGGCACGCGGTCTCCTTCGGCCAGATTGTCGTTGTAGATGCGGTCGACGCAGAGCGTGCATTTCTTCATCACGCCGACATCCGTGTCGAACTCGCGCGCGCCGTAAGGGCACGCCCAGCTGCACAATTTGCAACCGATGCACTTGTCCTCGTCGATCAGCACGATGCCGTCCGAGGCGCGTTTGTAGGAGGCGCCCGTCGGACAGACGGTGACGCAGGCCGGCGTCTCGCAATGCAGGCAGGAGCGCGGGAAGTTCACCGTGCGCCCGCCCATCTCGGTGATGTGCTCGTAGCTGTGCACGCGGTTGAACCAGACGCCGTCGACATGGCCGCCGTAGGGGTCGATGTCGGTCAGCGGCGCCATGTGGCCGCCGGTGTTCCATTCCTTGCAGGCGGTGACGCAGGCCTGGCAGCCGACGCAGGTGTCGAGGTCGATGACGAGACCGAGCCTTTTGTCCGTGTGAGAGGGCAAGCAGGTCATTCGGCGGCTTCTCTCTTTTGGCGGAATTCGGCGCCGAAGCGAAGTATGTCCGGCACGGGCTCGAGATTTGGCGGCTGGTGGAAACGCTCGAATTGCGGTTCGGTGAAGCCGGCCTCTTCCGCCGCGCATTTGACGATGCGCACCCTGAGATCGAACCATGCCGCCTGGCCGGTCACCGGATCGGAATTCGAATAGCGCCTGCCGTTGGCATCGGCAGAGGTCTGGTCGCCGATGATGTGGTTGAGCAGGAAGCCGCGATTGCTTTCGGCGGCATCGTCCTTCAGGCCCCAGCTGCCGCGCCGTTTGCCGATGGCGTTCCAGGTCCACACCGTGCTTTCGTTGACCCCGTCGACCAGCTTGATCTGCCCCTTCACCTTGCCGTTGATGCTCTCGATCCACACCCAGTCGTCATCGACAAGGCCAAGGCCGGCCGCCGTCCGGCGATGCACGAACAACCGGTTCTGGCTGGTGATCTGCCGCAACCACGCGTTTTGCGAACCCCAGGAATGGTACATGTGCATGGGCCGCTGCGTCAGCGCGTGCAGCGGGTATTTTTCCAGGTCCACGGCCGCTTCCTCGAAAGGCATGTACCAGAACGGCAGCGGATCCATGTAGGTCTCGACGCGCTCGCGTTGCGACTGCGGCGGCACCACCCGGCCATGTCCGCGCGCGGCCAGCCGGAAACGCTGCATCGGTTCGGAATAGAGCTGGAAGACGATCGGCTCGGCCTTGGGGATGAAGCCCAGTTGCACCGCGAAGTCGAGATAGGAGCGGTTGGCCATCTTGTAGTAGCGCTGGTCGTCATTGAAGTCGTGATGCCAGAAACCGCCATTGTCGATGTAGCGCTGCAACTGGTTGGGGTTGACGTCGCCCTTGCCGATCGAGATTTCGTCCTTGCCGCGCCAGCCGGCGAGCGGGCCGATGCCGGGCGTGCGTTCGTGATTGACGATGTAGTCGGCGTAGTCGCGGTACTTCGCCGAGCCGTCGTCCTCGACGAAGCCCGGCAAGCCAAGCCGCGCGCCGAGTTCGATCAGCACCGACTGGAACGCCTTGACGTCGCGGTCGGGCTCGACGACGGGATGGCGGATGGCGTCGCCCGGCCCGTCGGCGTGGCTGATCGGCCGGTCGAGCAGGCTGATGCAGTCATGGCGCTCGAGATAGGTGGTGTCGGGCAGCACGAGGTCGGCGAACGGCACGGTCTCGGAATAATAGGCGTCGGAATAGATGATGAAGGGGATCCTGTAGTTGCCCACCTCATCACGGTCGGTGAGCATGGCCATGGTCTCGACCGTGTTCATCGACGAATTCCAGGCCATGTTCGACATGTACATCATCAGCGTGTCGATGGAGTACGGATCGCCGGCCCAGGCGTTGCGGATGACAGTGTGCATCAGGCCATGCGCCGCAAGCGGTGAATCCCAGGAATAGGCCTTGTCGATGCGCAGCGGCGTCCCCGCGTCGTCGACCAGCAGATCGTCGGGTCCACAAACGAAACCGAGCGGCATGCCATCGAGCGGCGTCATCGGCCTCACGTCCTTGCCGCAGGGCTTCGGGCCAGGCGGGGCGGATCTGGGGTAGGGCGGTTTGAAGCGGAAGCCGCCAGGCACATCCACAGTTCCGAGAAGCACCTGCAACAGGTGAATGGCGCGGCAGGTATGGAAGCCGTTGGAATGGGCGGAGATGCCGCGCATGGCATGCATAGAAACGGGCCGACCCTTGATCGTCTCATGCCGGCGCCCGGCCCAATCGGTCCATGCGACCGGCAGTTCGATCGCCTGTTCGAAGGCGACATGGGCAAGTTCGGCGGCGATGCGGCGGATCGTATCGGCGGCAATGCCGCAACGCTCGGCGACCGCGTCGGGCGCGTAGCTCTCGTCGAGATAGCGGTCGGCAATGAGCTGAAATACCGGAACGCACCTGCGCCCGTCGACCGTGAAGCTGCCAGTCAGTGCCGGCTTTGCATCTGGATCGGTTGCGTTGACGGAGGTCTTCGCCACTCGGTCCCAAGCGACAAGAGTGCCGTCGCTGTCGCGCAGAAAAAGCCCATCATCGGCCGCGCCAGGCTCCTGGATAACCAGGACATGCGCGTTGGTGTATCGGAGCAGATAATCGAGATCGACGCGGCCGGCCTTCAAGAGTTCGTGGATGAGCGCGAACACGAACAGGCCGTCGGTGCCGGGCCGGATGCCGATCCAGTCGTCGGCGATCGCGTTGTAACCGGTCCGGCAGGGATTGATCGACACCACCTTGGCGCCGCGCGCCTTGAGTTTGCCCAGGCCGATCTTGATCGGGTTGGAGTCATGGTCCTCGGCGACGCCGAACAGCATGAAGTATTTCGTGTTGTCCCAATCGGGCTCGCCGAACTCCCAGAACGAGCCGCCGATCGTGTAGAGGCCACCGGCTGCCATGTTGACCGAACAGAAGCCGCCATGGGCAGCGAAATTCGGCGTCCCGAACTGGCTCGCCCACCAGCCTGTCAAGGATTGCGACTGGTCACGTCCGGTGAAGAAGGCGAGTTTCTTAGGATCGGTCCGGCGGATCTTCAACAGCCGCTCGGTGGCGATCGAGAAGGCTTCCTCCCACTCGATCTCGCGGAACTCACCCGAGCCGCGCGGGCCGGTGCGCAAGAGCGGCTTCTTCAGCCGGGCCGGGCTGTAGTGCTGCATGATGCCGGAGCTGCCCTTGCCGCAGATCACGCCGCGATTGACCGGATGATCCTTGTTGCCGTTGATGTAGCGGACCTTGCCATCCTTGATGTGCACGTCGATGCCGCAGCGGCAGGCGCACATGTAGCAGGTCGTCTTGGCGATGCTGTCGGAAACATCTGGCGAGGTGTCGACGCCGTCGCCTTCATCGGGCGCCCGCGTGTCGGCAAGCGGGCGTTGCGAGGGGGCCGAATTGGCGCAGCGCGGCCCTTGCATCATGATCCCGGGGTACTCGCGCGGCCGGCGGATTTGGCGCGCGTCTTCGGCCCGGGCCCGCGCATGTAATGCTCTTCCGGGTGATATCGATCACCGGCCAATCGCCGCCGGATGCCGCGGGTCCAATGCGCAAGCAGGGATCTGAACCGCCCGATCATTTTATTCTCTGCGACCTGCAGGCCAATTTTTTCTAACTTCGACTGAAAAAGTAGAATAAAGCTATCGATCCGTCTAATCAGTTGTTCTTGTAAATTCGATCGATATTGGTTCTTAATACAGGCATGACCCTGGACCAGTTGCGCATTTTCGTCGCCGTCGCAGAGCGCGGCCACATGACCAAGGCAGCAGAGCTTCTCGGCATTTCCCAGTCGGCCGCGTCGGCGGCCATTCGCGCGCTTGAAGAGCAGCACGGTGTCCATCTGTTCAACCGCGTCGGCCGCAACATAGAGCTGGCCCAGACCGGCCACCGGTTCCTGCCCGAGGCCAAGGCCGTGCTGGAGCGGGCTGCCGCCGCCCGCAACGTGCTGGAACATGTTTCGCAGACGGTCGCCGGCAGCCTCTCGATCGCCGCCAGCCTGACCATTGCCAGCTACTGGCTGCCGCGCCGGCTGGCCTCCTTCCACGAGGCCTATCCGGCCGTCAGGCTTAGCGTCACCATCGGCAACACAAGGCAGGTCGAGGCCAGTGTGCTCGATGGAGCCGCCGATCTCGGCCTGGTCGAAGGGCGCACCGAGTCCGACATATTGCGCCGCTCCAAGGTCGATACCGACCGGTTGATGCTGGTCGTTGCCAGTTCCCATCCGCGCATCGCCGAAATCGCGCCGGGCCGCCCCGACATCACGGGCCTGCGCTGGATCATCCGCGAGGGCGGCTCCGGGACGCGCGAGGTGCTGGAGGACCTGGCGCGCCGCGAGGGGATTTCACTTGCCGACCTGCAGATATTCCTGGTGCTGCCCAGCAACGAGGCGGTTCGCCAGGCCGTCGAAGCAGGCGCCGGCGCGACCATCATTTCGGAGCTGGTCGTCGGGCACGCGGTCGCCGAGGGGAGCCTGAGAGCCGTGCCGATCGAATTGCCCAAGCGTGACTTCGCCATGATCACCCATCGCGACCGCCAGGCAAGCCTGGCCCAGATGGCGCTGAAGGCGCATCTGGCTGCCGAGATGAACGGGTCAGGGTAGGATCAGCCGAACTTCCGCTGTGCATCGAGCGCCAGACCAAGCCCGACCGAGCCGAACATGTCGCCGTCGATGACGGAAGCCTGCGGCACCAGCGACAGGATTTCCCGCCTTGCCAGCGGGATCGCCGTCGATCCGCCGGTCAGGAACACCGCGGTGATGTCCGATGGCTTGACCTGAGCGTCGCGAATGGTCTGCGCCACCGTTTCGGTGACCCGCTCGATATCCCGGGCGATCGTGGCCTCCAGCCCGTCGCGCGTGATCCCGGCGGCGAACGCCGCGTCCGGCAGCTTCACCTCCACCTCCGCCGATGACCTGTCGGTCAGTTCTATCTTGGCTCTTTCGACCAGCGCCGCCAGAGCGTGCCCGTAGCGGTGCTCGACGATATGGATGAAGCGGTCGACCAGGTCGGCGCGCACGGCCTCGTAGCGGATCTGGCGCAGATGCGTCATCGCCTTGGCGGTATAGACCAGATTGATGCGCTGCCATGTGGCGAGGTCGATGAAATAGCTGGCCGGCAGGTTGCGCTTGCCGTCCTTGGTCGCGGAGAGGTAGCCGAGTTGCGGCATGACATGGGCGATGCTCAGCAACCGGTCGAAATCGGTGCCGCCGATATGGATGCCGCGGCTGGCCAGGATGTCGTCCTTGCGGTCGGTCGATCGCGAGCGCTCCGGCGAGACCCGCACGATCGAGAAGTCGGACGTGCCGCCGCCCATGTCGATGATCAGAGCCAGTTCCTCGCGCGTCACCTTCTGCTCGTAGTCGAGCGCCGCGGCAATCGGCTCGAACTGGAAAGCGATGTGCTTGAAACCCTGGGCACGGGCAGCCTTCTCGAGCTCGCCTTGCGCCTTCGCGTCGGCTTGCGCATCGTCATCGACGAATTGCACCGGGCGACCGAGCACCACGCTTTCCACCAGGCCGCCGGCGTCCTCTTCGAGCCGCGTCTTCAGATGGCCGATGAACAGGCCGATAATGTCGATGAAGCCAATCTGGCGCGCCTTGATACGCGTCTTCTCGTGGGCGAGCGAACTGCCGAGCACGCTCTTCAGCGAGCGCATCAGGCGGCCTTCGATGCTGTCGGTATAATCGCCGATCGCGCGACGACCGAAATAGGTGTGGCCGTCCTCGAAGTTGAAAAACACGGCACTTGGCAAGGTGGGCTGTTCGCCCTCCAGCGGGACCAGCCGCGCCTTGCCGTTCCGGGTCACGCCCACCGTGGAATTGGACGTGCCGAAGTCGATGCCGCCGAATGCCTGATGCATTGCAGCCTCCCGTAATTGTTTCGTGGCGGCAAGACAGCGGCGATGCATCGCGCTGTCATCCGGAAGGCCGGACCGCTCTGGCGAATGGTATGTGCGTGTTTGCCCCTAGGCTGGGAGGCGGCGGTTTATCGCATGGTGGGGAAAAGGGGAACCCCTCTTTTCCCCGAGCGTCAATCTTTGCGGAACACCAGCCGGCCGAGCCAGCCGGTCACCATGGCCAGCGATATGGCGAACACGCCATAGAGGAACGAATAGTCGTGGGCGACGCGGAAGATCGATTGTTCGAAGCCCGACTTGCGGATTTCGAGTTGCGCCGAACTCTCCTTGATGAACAGGCCGCTCTTGAACAGGAAGGCACGCGCCTTGTGCGTGCCGACCGGCACATTCGGCGCCAGCCTGACCGTGGCGCGAAACAGGTTCTGCGACAGGAATTGCACGCCACCGACATTCTCGCTGTAGAGGCCGGCGGCGGCCTTGCGCTCGCGCAGTGCCGCCGTGAATTCCTCGATCGTCGCCGGGCTGTCACCGGCATCGGCGGGCTGCATATAGAGATTGGAGGCGCCGAGCGATAATTGCTTGTAGCTGTTGGGTTCGGTGATGTCCTGCAGCGGCCGCGTCGTCGCCACCGAATAGGACACCGGCACATTCTCGAAGGTCTCTGAATCCAGATTGATCCAGACGCCCAGCACCCGGTCCTTGCGGCGCACCACCACCGGTTTGGGCGGCCCTTCGAGCACGACGATGACGTCGTAGCGGCCCTGGCGTGCCACCAGCGGGTCGGGATTTTCCAGCGAACCGAAAATGGTCAGGTCGGCGCCGGAAAAACCGGCGGTGATCGACACCGCGTCGGTGGAGAGGCCGATCTGGATGCCTTCCGTCAATGGCGTCTGCGCCTTCGCCGGCGCGACGGTCAGGGACAGGAGAGCGACGGTTGCGAGCGCCTTCATGCCTTTCATCAGTTGAGGCCCAAGCCGGACAACGAATAAAGGTTGGGCGGCGTGACGAACAGATCGATGGCGAGCCGGATCGCCACCGCCAGCACCAGCAGCGCCAGCAGGGCTCTCAATTGCTCGCCGCGCAGCCGCTGGCCGGCCTTGGCGCCATACTGCGCCCCGGCCACGCCGCCGGCCATCAAAAGGAAGGCCAGCATCACATCGACGGTCTGGTTGGTGGTGGCGTGAACCAGAGTCGTATAGGCGGACGTGAAGATGATCTGGAACAGCGAGGTGCCGATGACGACATTGGTCGGCACTTTCAAGAGATAGATCAGCGCCGGCACCATGATGAAGCCGCCGCCGACGCCCATGATCGACGACAGGAAGCCGATGCCGGCGCCAAGACCGAGCACCGGAATGACGCTGACGAACAATTTCGACGCGCGAAAGCGCATCTTCAGCGGCAAGCGGTGGATCCAGTTGTGCTGGCCGGATTTCTTCAGCACCGGTGCCGCACCGCTGCGCGTGGCGCGCAACGCGTTGATGCTCTCGACCAGCATCAGCCCGCCGACGGTGCCGAGCAGCACGACGTAGAGCAGCGAGATGAACAGGTCGAGCTGGCCGAGCCTGCGCAGGAAGCCGAACACGTAGATGCCGGCGGTGGAACCGACGATGCCCCCGGCCAGCAACACGCCGCCGAGCTTGAAGTCGAGCGTGCCTCGCTTCATGTGCGAAAGAACGCCGGAGACGGAAGAAGCGATGACCTGGTTCGCGCCGGTGGCGACCGCGATCGCCGGCGGGATATTGTAGAAGATCAAGAGCGGCGTGATGAGAAAGCCGCCGCCCACCCCGAACATGCCCGACAGGAAGCCCACCGCGGCGCCCATGGCCAGCAGCACGAAGACGTTGACGGAAATTTCCGCGATCGGGAGATAGATGCCCACCCGTCAGTCTCGATCAGTTTGCCTGTCGGCGAATAAAGCCGTTGCGGGCAGTATCGCATCGAAAAGCCAATTTTGTCTTGCGCCGACGCGGCAGCGGGGTCAAACCCCGCCACCGCGCCGAAACAAAAAACAACTCAATCAGTTAACAGGCAAATGTATGGCAAGGCGTCGTGGAAACGACGCTTCTGCCGTTATTTGCGCGCCAGCAATGCCTTGACCAGTTTCTCGTCGACCGCGCCGGTCGCCGGCAGCTTGTTGGCGGTCTGGAAAGCGATGATCGCGTTCTTGGTTTTCTCGCCCATCACGCCGTCGGCGCCGCCTGCGTCATAGCCGTTCTTGTTGAGGATGAGCTGGATGTTCTTGACCGCCTTCTTCATGTCGATGCCGGCGGTCGTCTGCGGCGTGCCTTCCTGCCAGGATTCGGGAATGTCCACCGAATTGGCCGCCGCGTTGAGCGGCTTGGCCTTCCACAATTCTGTTGCGGCGCGCGCCCGCTCGAGCTGCTCGGGCCGCAGCGCATTGGCGATCTCGTCGCGCTTGGCCGCGGCATCCTTGTCGCCGGTCTTGGCGACAAGCGCGAACCACTTATAGGACTCTTCCAGGTTCTGCTTCATGCCGACGCCCTTGGCGGCCAGGATACCGAGATTGAACTGGCTGTCCTTGACGCCGAGGTCGGCGGCCTCCTGGAACCAGTGCGCGGCCGATTCATTGTCGGTCACGCCGTCGGCGGCCATGGCGAACAGCACCGCCAGATTGTGCATGGCACTGGCGTTGCCCTGCGCGGCGGCGAGCTGGTACCAGGTCTTCGACTTCTTGATGTCGCGTGCGACGCCGATGCCCTTCTCGTAGAAATTGCCGATGCGGTATTCGGCCGGCGCGAAGCCGAGTTCCGCCGATTTCTCGTACCATTTGGCGGCCGCCGGCATGTCTTCCTTGACGCCGCGCGACTCGGCGTAGCGCGAGCCGACCTCGAACAGTGCCTTGGCGTCGCCACCGGCGGCGGCGTCACGCAAGGCGGCCGGGCCGGCTTCGGCCGGGATGTCGAACTTGGTCGCGGCTGTCGCCGCCGGCTTGTCCATCGGCGCAACGGTGCCGGTCGTGTCGTTGGCCGTTGCCTCGGCGGCTGCCGTTGGCGCGGCTGATGCAGGTTGGGCATCGGCATCCGTCGCCTGCGTACCGCCGGTGACGGCGGCTGGTGCCGGATCCGTTAAGGTGGGAGCAGCGGTCATCGGAGCAACAGGCGCCGGCGAGGCCGAAGCCATCGCGTCGGGAGCCATGGCCGGCGCGACGGGTGCTGGAGCGGGCTCGGCCGCAGGTGCTGGCATCGCGTCCGTATCAGACGGCATGGCCATGACGGTCTGCGCCGCCATGTCGTCCTTGCTTGCCGGCTCGGATTGTTCCGCCTGCCTGACGGTAGGGGCCGGCGCGCTGTCCGTCGCCGCCGGCTGGACTTCGGTCTTCGGCTGGCTGGCGGCATCGACAGATGCCGTCTTCACCGGCTGCGAGGCGACGATGGGAGCCGCGTCGTTGCTTGCCACCTGGGCGGGATCCGAAAGAAACGCCTTGCCAAGCTGCAGGCCGGCAAGCGCCAGCATGATCGCTGCCGCCGCCATCAGGATCGGCTTGCGCCGCGCCTTGAGCAGGTCACCTATCCTGAGCGCCTTGACCGGGCCTTTCATCGTCGACTGGCGCTTCAGGGCGTCGGCCTCGGCCGCGGCCGCCTGCGCCGCGCGCCGGGCAGCGGCGATGAAATCCGATTTCGCGGCGTCGCTGTCGCCGGGCTTTGCCGGTTGTCCCCGCTCGTCGCGCACGCGCTTCATGATGGCATTGAGGTCGGGCGCGCCGGAGCCGGGCTCCAGCGGGCGGTTGGCGACTTTCGGGTCGAGCGGCTCGTCGAGATCGACACTCGGGATATCGGCGTCCGGCGCCGGGCCGGCCAGCGGCGGAACATCCGCCGCCTTCTTGCTCTTGAAGGCGCGCGCCAGCCCGCCGAACATCGACTTGCGGCCAGCAGGCTGGTCTTTTCTGGTGGTGGCGTCGGAACCGAGTGCGGCCATCGCGGCGGCGGCGGCGGCTTCCGCCGGCGAGCGCGCCCCCGGCCGGGCCGAAAAGCCCGATTCGACGTGCAGTGCCGGCTCGACTGACGAAGCAGGCTCGGCGCGCAATATGGCTGCGGCACGCGCGTCCAGATCGGCCATGTCGCCGGTCAGCGGCAGCGGCTCGTCCATGGTCATCGACGGCGCGTTCACCGCCATCTTGGACCGCCGTGCGCCACGCCAGCCGCCCGGTTCGGTCGGAGCCGCATCCAGCAGTTCGCTTACCGCTTCGGACGGGTCGCTGGTTTCCAGCGAACCCAGCCTGTCGACGATCTTGAGCAGTGTATCGTGAATGGCCTCGAAGGTGCGCGAATTGCGTTCGTCGGAACGCCGCGTCAATGTCTCCAGTGTCTTCAGATCCTGGGCGAGGCCGGAAACCGCGGCCGTATTGGTGCTCGTTCCGGCCAGCGAGCGCACGGCGTTCTCGGCTGCCTCGCGTGCGGCGCCGAGGATGGAATCGCGGGTCCCGGCCAGCGCTTTCTCGATTTCGTTGAGGCGCGGGCTGATGTCCTCGAAGTCCGGCAGCGGCGTGCTGGGCCTGGAAAGATGCGCCGACAGGCCGGCGACCTGAGCCTCCAGGCTGCGGATCAGCGCCGGATCAATGCCGGCCACCTGGGCCGCCGAGGCGTCCAGCCGGCTTGAGATATCCTCGAGCCGGCTTTCCAGCCCGCGGATCGCCGCCTCGCCGGCGGGATCGGGAGCGCGCGTTTCCATGCGCTTGGCCAGCGCGGTGAAGCGGGCATCGATGGCGTCCATGATGCCGGCGCTGTCGACCTGCGGCATGCTGCGCTGGTCCAGCCGGTCGGCAACCTCGTCCAGCCGGCGCTCGAGATCGCGAAACAGCATGTTGCCCTGTTCGATGGCGTCGCCCTGGCGACGCTCCATCATGCCCGACAGCACGTCGAAGCGCTGCTCCAGCCCGTGGAAGATGTAGTCGGCGTCGGGCATGGCCGGCGCCTGATCGATCTTGTCTGCGATCAGCGCGATCTGCTTGGCGAGCCGTTCCATCGCCTGCTCGGGCAGGTTGGCGCGGCCGGCGAGGTCATCGACCCGGCTCGACAGTGTGTTCAGCCGGTCGATCACGACATTGCCGGGACGGTCCTGCGCCACTTCCTCGATCTGCTGCGCGAGCGAGTCGATCCGCTTCTCGATGCGCTCGAAGGCTTCGTGGTCGATTGAATTCGCCTGTGCGGCGACTGTCGAGGCCACGATGGCGCGGGAAATCTCGTCCAGCCGCTCGTCGATCATGGCCAGCGTGCCGCCGCCGCGATTGTCCTGCTGGCTGGCGAAATGGTCGACCGCGCCGGCCAGCGTGCGGACCTTTTCCTCCAGCGAGCGCAGCGACAGCGATTCCGGCAGGTTGTTGACGGCGTTGCTGATCTGCTCCAGCCGGTCGGTCAGGGCCGCGAGGGCGGGATCGTCGGAGCGCTTGCGCTGGTCGGCGTCGACGCGGTCCTCGAAGGCCGTCCAGCGGCGGTCGAAATCGTCCCAGCGGCGGTCGACCTTCTGCACGCTCTCCTCGCGCGCCAGCGTGTCGAGCGCGGCCTTGACCTGCTCGAGCTCCAGCCGCAGCAGGTTGACGCTCCTGTCGTCACTCTTCTCCGACAGCGATTTGATGGCGCCGGAGAGCCGCTCGAATTCCACGCCGAGTTCGGCGCTGCGCTTGCCTGTCGCGCCGGGCTTGGCGTTCGCCTGGAAGGCGCGGTCGATGTCCTTGCGCAGCGCGTCGAATTCGCGCTGCAGGCCTGAAGTCACCTGGTGGCGCAGTTCCTCGCGCATGCCGCGCAGCTCGCCGGCGATCTTGCCGACCATGGCGACGCTGTCTTCCTGGCCGCGCACGCGGTCGATGTCGCGCGCGATCGCCTGATAATTCTGGTCGAAGGCGGGCGAAGGCGCCGGGTTCTGCGCACGCGGTGCCGGCTGCGGATCCTCATACCAGCGCTGCTGGGCTGTCGGCTGTGCGGCGGGATAACGCGGATCGGTGGCGGGGTAGCGCGGATCGGCGCCATATTGGCGAGGAACGGGCCGTGCCGTCGCGTCCTCACGCGTCTGCCCCAGGCGCTGCTCCAGGGTCTCCAGCGAGCGGTTCAGCTGCTCGAGCGTTGTCTGCGGCTTGCGCTGCCTGCCGGCATTGAGTGTATCGAGGTAGGACCGCTTGCTGTTCATCGGTGCGTCCGTCTTTCAGATTGGCCGGCTTGCGACCAGCTCCCCAAGTCCCTGCCGGAACGAGGCGACCGCGCTTCCATGTCACGGTGGAAGACAAGCTTCCCGGGTTTGACCCGCGCTCCGAAAAACCGTGAAAATTCGATACAGGATAACCACGGGTAGCCGACACGCGCACATTTCGCCCAACGTGGTAAACAACGCGTTAACCAAGCTTAAGAAGTTGCAAGGAAGTTGGCTGTCGCGACTTCCGGTGCGGCATAAAGCACCGTTCTCAGAACGCCCTTGCGTCATGAGGCGGCTATCGGTATAGAATTGACGTAAACGTAAATGGCGCACAACTGTGCTGTTTTGCGATTTGTTTGTTGAAACCACGGCCGGAAGCACGCCCCCGCTTCCAGTCAGGCGACGCATGGTCCAGGACCGCGACGCCACCAGACGGGGAAGCCAGTAACCATGAAGCTTATCTCGGCCGGCGAGACCGCGGCCAATACCAATAATGCATCCGTCGAAGCCGGCGAGGATCTCTCCCGCATCGGCGAAATGGCCAAAAAGTACGGCGTGACGCTGCGTACGCTGCGTTTCTACGAGGACAAGGGCCTGCTCAACCCGCAGCGCGACGGTTCGACCCGTCTCTATACGCGCCGCGACAAGGCCAGGCTGAAGCTGATCCTGCTCGGCCGCAAGGTCGGGTTCTCGCTGCGCGACGTCAAGCAGATGATGGACCTCTACGATCCGACCGGTTCCAACACCAAGCAGTTGCGCCTGGCGCTGGACAAGTCGGAGAAGCAGCTCGCTCGCCTGCAGAAGCAGCGGGCGCTGATCGACGACGCCATCAATGAGCTCAGCGGCTCGATGTCGGCGGTGCGTCAGATGTTGGCCGAGCGTTCGGCGCCGCAGGCGAGCGTCGCCAGCTAAGCCAGTCTGCTCACGCCGACCTGTCGGCCCTTCACCATCAAAGCCGCGTGGCCATGCCGCGCGGCTTTTCGCTATCTTTGGCCTGCTGTTTCATTCTGGCTTGCGCGATGCCGCAACGCTAGGCTCCGCGCGCCTGGCGGCGGAAATCTTGTCGCATCGAAAATATTGACGTTTACGCAAACGTCAATATTTGCTATTGCGGCTTCGACATTGGCCCGCTTGCCGCGCACGGCTTGATTTCGAGGCCTAATCCGCATGGTGGAGGAAAAGCATGCCGATCTACAGGGCCCCGGTCCAGGACACGCTGTTCGTGCTCAACGAAGTGCTGGGCTATCAGCGCTATTCGAACCTTCCCGGATTCGCCGACGCAACGCCCGACGTGCTGGAGGCAATTCTCGCCGAAGGGGCCAAGCTCGCCGAGAACGTCATGCATCCGCTCAATCGTGTCGGCGACATGGAAGGCTGCGTGCGCCATGACGACGGCTCGGTGACCACGCCCAAGGGCTTCAAGGAAGCGTTCGACCAGTATCGCGAAGGCGGCTGGATGGGTCTGGCGGCCCCCGTCGAGTTCGGCGGCCAGGGCCTGCCCTATGCCGTGCACACGGCGGTGGCCGAATACATGGTGTCGGCCAACATGTCGCTGATGATGTATCCCGGCCTGACCCAGGGCGCGATCGCCGCCATCATCACCCACGGCACCGACGAGCAGAAGGCGACCTGGCTGCCCAGGATGGTCGAGGGCACCTGGACCGGCACCATGAACCTGACCGAGCCGCATTGCGGCACCGATCTCGGCCTGCTGCGCACCAAGGCGGTGCCGAACGGCGATGGCACCTACAAGATTTCAGGCCAGAAGATCTTCATCTCGGCCGGTGAGCACGACATGTCGGACAACATCGTCCATCTGGTGCTGGCCCGCATCGAAGGCGCACCCGAAGGCGTCAAGGGCATCTCGCTGTTCATCGTGCCGAAGCTCAAGCTCGACGCCTCGGGCAATCCGGGGACAAGAAACACCGTTTCCTGCGGTTCCATCGAGGAGAAGATGGGCATCCATGGCAACTCGACCTGCGTCATGAATTATGACGAGGCCGAAGGCACGCTGCTGGGCGAGGCCAATGGCGGCTTGAAGGCGATGTTCACGATGATGAACGAGGCCCGTCTCGGCGTCGGCCTGCAGGGCCTTTCACTGTCGGAGATCGCCTACCAGAACGCCGTCGCCTACGCCAAGGACCGTTTGCAGGGCCGCTCGCTGTCAGGCCCGAAGGCGCCGGACAAGAAGGCCGACCCGATCATCGTTCATCCCGACATCCGCCGCTCGCTGATGACCATGAAGGCTTTCAACGAGGCCGGCCGCGCGCTGGCGCTGTGGACTGCCATCAAGTCCGACATCGCGCACCGCTCCGCCGACGACAAGGACCGCCAGGCGGCCGACGATTACACTGGCTTGATGACGCCGGTGGTCAAGGGCGTGCTGACCGACAAGGGCTTCGACCACGCTGTCATGGCGCAGCAGGTGTTCGGCGGCCACGGCTATATCGAAGAGCACGGCATGAGCCAGTTCGTGCGCGATGCCCGCATCGCCATGATCTATGAAGGCGCCAACGGCATCCAGGCGCTCGACCTCGTCGGCCGCAAGCTCGGCTTGAATGGCGGCCGCGCCATCCAGGCCTTCTTCAAGGAGGTCGGCGAATTCTGTGAGGAAAACCGCGTTGATGAGAAGATGGCGCCCTTCACCAAGGGTCTGAAGAAGGGACTCAACGATTTGCAGGCGGCGACGATGTGGCTGCTGCAGAACGGCATGGCCAAGCCCGACAATGCCGGTGCGGCCTCGACCGACTACATGCATCTCTTCGGCCTCGTGGCGCTGGGTTACATGTGGGCGCAGATGGCCAAGGCGGCGCAGGGCAAGACCGGCGCCAACGGCTTCCAGCAATTCTACGACAACAAGGTCGTGACGGCGCGCTTTTTCATGGAACGGATCATGCCGGAAACCTCGGCGCACCTCGCCCGTATTTCGAGCGGCGCCGATACGCTGATGGCCCTGCCGGCGGAAGCGTTCTAAACTCGGTCCCGCTAGCCTTCTATCTGTCGATACGCGGAGGAAATCGTGGCGACAAATCCCGCCGAAGTGCTCTCCTTGCCGAAACCAGCCTGGGCGGCCGACGAGGTCGGCATGCTCTACGACATGGCTACACGCTTCATGTCGGAGGAGATCGCACCGCGCTACGACGAGTTCGAGAAGAACGAGATGGTCGACCGCGAAAGCTGGCTGAAGGCCGGTTCCGCCGGCCTGCTCTGCGCCTCGATGCCGGAGGAATATGGTGGCTCGGGCGGCACCTTCGCGCATGAGAGCGCCATCATCGAGGCGATCGGCCATGTCGGCGTCGACGGTTTCGGCATCGGCCTGCACAATTCGATCGTGGCACCCTACATCCTTCACTACGGTTCGGAGGAGCAGAAGAAGAAATGGCTGCCCAAGCTCGCCACCGGCGAACTGATCGGCGCCATTGCCATGACAGAGCCCGGCGCCGGCTCCGACCTGCAAGGTGTCAAGACCCGTGCCGAGAAGGACGGCAACCAGTACAAGATCAACGGTTCCAAGACCTTCATCACCAACGGCCAGCTGGCGAACTTCATCATCGTCGTCACCAAGACCGATCCGGAGAAGGGCGCCAAGGGTACCTCGCTGATGATCGTCGAGACCGATGAGGTCGAAGGTTTTCAGCGCGGCCGCAACCTCGACAAGATCGGGCTGAAGGCCAACGACACCTCGGAACTGTTCTTCAACGATGTGCGCGTGCCGACCGCCAACCTGCTCGGCCATGAGGAGGGACAGGGCTTCGTCCAGCTCATGCAGCAATTGCCGCAGGAGCGGCTGCAGATCGGCACCGGGGCGATCGCCATGATCGAGCGGGCCCTGGCGCTGACCATCGACTACGTCAAGGAGCGCAAGGCCTTCGGCAAGGCGATCATCGACTTCCAGAACACCCAATTCAAGCTGGCCGAGCTGAAGACCGAGGCCACCATCGGCCGCGTCTTCTACAATGACTGCGTCACCCGTCACATCAATGGCGGCCTCGATCCGGTCACGGCCTCGATGGCCAAGTACTGGCTCTCCGACCTGCAGGGCAAAGTCGTCGACGAATGCCTTCAATTGCACGGCGGCTATGGCTACATGAATGAATATCCGATCGCCCGCATGTTCCGCGACGCTCGCGTCCAGCGCATCTACGGCGGCACCAACGAGATCATGAAATTGCTGATCGGACGCTCGCTCTGAGCAGCTCTCTTCAGCGAACCCAAGGAGCATGAAAATGGCCGAAGCTTATGTCTATGACGCCGTGCGCACGCCGCGCGGCAAGGGCAAGAAGGACGGATCGCTGCACGAGGTGCCGGCGGTGCGGCTCGCCGCCAGGACGCTCGAGGCACTGCGCGACCGCAATGGGCTGGACACCGGCACGGTCGACGACATCATCTTCGGCTGCGTCGACCCGGTCGGCGAGGCGGGCTCCGTCATTCCGCGCGCCGCCGCCTTCGAGGCCGGCTACGACACCAAGGCACCCGGCATGCAGATCTCGCGCTTCTGCGCCTCCGGGCTGGACGCCATCAATTTCGGCGCCGCCAAGATCGCGCAAGGCGCCGATGAAATCGTCATCGCCGGCGGCGTCGAATCGATGTCGCGCGTCGGCATGGGGATGTCCGGCGGCGCCTGGTTCATGGATCCTTCGGTCGGCCTGCCCGGCTGGTTCGTGCCGCAAGGCATTTCAGCTGACCTGATCGCCACCAAATACGGCTTCTCCCGCGACGACGTCGACGCCTACGCGGTCGAAAGCCAGAAGCGCGCCGCTAGATCCTGGGCTGATGGCCGCTTCAAGAATTCGGTCATCCCGATCAAGGACCAGAACGGTCTCACAATTCTCGACCATGACGAGCACATGCGGCCGTCGACCGACATGCAGTCGCTCGCCTCGCTCAACCCGTCCTTCGTCATGCCTGGTGAAATGGGCGGCTTCGACGCCGTGGCGGTGCAGAAGCATCCCGAGGTCGAGGAGGTCAACCACGTCCACCACGCCGGCAATTCGTCCGGCATCGTCGATGGCGCCGCCGCCGTGCTGCTAGGCTCGAAGAAGGCCGGCAAGGCCATGGGCCTCAAGCCGCGGGCCAGAATCCGCACCTTCGCCAACATCGGCTCCGAGCCGGTGCTGATGCTGACCGGCCCGGTCGACGTCACCGAAAAGCTGTTGAAGCGCGCCAAGATGAAGCTGTCGGATATCGACCTGTTCGAGCTCAACGAGGCCTTCGCCTCGGTCGTATTGCGCTACATGCAGGCCTTCGAGATCCCGCACGACAAGATCAACGTCAATGGCGGCGCCATCGCCATGGGCCATCCGCTCGGCGCCACCGGCGCGATGATCTTCGGCACGGTGCTGGACGAACTCGAGCGCCGCGACTTGAACACCGCGCTGGTAACGCTCTGCATCGGTGCCGGCATGGGCACCGCAACCATCATCGAACGCGTCTGACGGGGAGAGAACGATGACCTACACCAATTTCACCCTCGACACCGACGCCGACGGTATCGCGCTGGTCACCTGGAACAGCCCTGACCGCTCGATGAACGTCTTTACCGAAGAGGTGATGCGCGAGTTGAACGCCATCGTCGACAAGGTGGCTGGCGATGCCGCCATCAAGGGCGCGGTGATCACTTCCGGCAAGGACAGCTTCTCCGGTGGCGCCGACATCACCTTGCTGCAGAAGATGCTGACCAGCTTCGCCACTGACAAGGTCAAGGACGTAGAAAAGGCGACCAAGGCGCTGTTCGACAATGCCGGCATCATGACCGGCCTGTTCCGCAAGCTGGAAACCTGCGGCAAGCCATGGGTCTCGGCGATCAACGGCACCTGCATGGGCGGCGCCTTCGAAATGTCGCTGGCCTGCCATGGCCGCGTCGCCGCCGACTCCGACAAGGTCAGGATGGCGCTCCCCGAGGTGAAGATCGGCATCTTCCCCGGTGCCGGCGGCACCCAGCGCGTGCCGCGGCTGACCGACCAGCAACAGGCGTTGCAGATGCTGACCTCCGGCCAGACGCTGTCGCCGCAAAAGGCGAAGTCGATGGGCCTGATCCATGAGATCGCCGAACCGGCGAAGCTGGTCGAGACTGCGAAGGCGATGATCAGGAACGGCCTCAAGCCGGTGGCGCCGTGGGACGAGAAGGGTTTCAAGCTGCCCGGCGGGCCGGTTTATTCTGCCGCCGGCGCCAATCTGTGGCCGCCTGCCATCGCCATCCTGCGCCGCGAGACCCATGGCAATTACCCGGCCGCCGCGGCGATCCTCAAATGTGTCTATGAGGGCCTGCTGGTGCCCTTCGACACCGCGCTCAGGATCGAGCAGCGCTATTTCACCGAGATCATGCAGACGAAGGAAGCGGCGGCGATGATCCGTTCGCTGTTCGTGTCGCTGCAGGAGCTGAACAAGGGCGCGCGCCGCCCGACCGGCGTGCCGGACACCAAGTTCAGGAAGATCGGCATCCTCGGCGCCGGCTTCATGGGCGCGGGCATTGCCTATGTCACCGCCAAGGCCGGCATTCCGGTGGTTCTGCTCGATCGGGATATGGACTCGGCGCAGAAGGGCAAGGCGCATTCGGACAGCCTGGTCTCGGACCAGGTCAAGAAGGGCCGCGCCAAGCCCGAGGAGAAGGACAAGCTCCTGTCGCTGATCACGCCGACGGCGGACTATGCCGACCTCGCCCGCTGCGATCTCGTCGTCGAAGCGGTGTTCGAGGATTCCGCTGTCAAGAAAGCCGCCACCGAACAGGCGGAGGCCGTGCTCAAGTCGTCGGCGATCTTTGCCTCCAACACCTCGACCATCCCGATCACCGGTCTCGCCAAGAATTCGGCGCGGCCGAAGAATTTCATCGGCATCCACTTCTTCTCGCCGGTCGACAAGATGATGCTGGTCGAGATCATCCTGGGTAAGAAGACCGGCGACAAGGCGCTGGCCACGGCGATCGACTTCGTGCGCGCCATCAAGAAGACGCCGATCGTCGTCAACGACACGCGCGGCTTCTACGTCAACCGCTGCGTGCTGCGTTACATGTCGGAAGCTTACAAGATGCTGATAGAAGGCGTCCCGGCGCCGATGATCGAGAATGCCGCGAAGGCCGCCGGCATGCCGGTCGGCCCCTTGGCGCTGACCGACGAGACCGCCATCGACCTCGCCCAGAAGATCATGAAGCAGACCATCAGGGATCTCGGCGAAAAGGCCGTCGACCCCAGGCAGATGGCGCTGATCAACACCATGGTCGACGACCACGGCCGTTTCGGCCGCAAGAACGGCAAGGGTTTTTACGACTATCCGGCCAAGCCCGCCAAGAAGAAGCTCTGGCCCGGCCTCAAGGACCTCTATCCGCAGCTGGCACCCGAGAAGGTCGACTATGAGGAGCTGCAGCAGCGCCTGCTGGTCACCATCGCGCTCGAAGCGGCACGGGTGATGGAAGAGGGTATCGTCACCGACCCGCGCGAAGCCGATGTCGGCTCGATCCTGGCCTTCGGCTTCGCGCCCTATACCGGCGGCGCACTGTCCTATATCGACGGGATCGGCGCCAAGCTGTTCGTCAAGATCGCCAAGGGGCTGCAGAAGAAGTACGGCGCCGAGTTCAAGGCGCCCAAGCTGCTCCTCGACATGGCCGAAAAAGGTGAGACCTTCTACGAACGCTTCGATCCCTATGCCAAGGGCGACGTGAAGCAGGCCGCCTGATATCGCGCCATGTATGTCTGGGCGCGCATGGCGCGCATGCTGGCCACGGCGCGTAGCCGTGGCCCCTATGTGATGGCTGGTGAAGGCCGGCTGGCCTTTCGCTGCCTGCCGACCGACATCGACTTCAATGTCCATCTCAACAATGCGCGCTACATGATGCTGGCCGACCTTGGCCGCATCGACCTGTTTGTCCGCGCCGGCCTCATCACGCTGGCGAGGAAGAATGGCTGGGCGCCGATGATGGGCGGTCTGCAGGCCGTCTACGCCCGTGAGATCCGGTTGTGGCGGCGCTTCGAAGTGGTGTCCTCGATCGAGACCTGGGAAGGCACCCAAGTCATCGGCAAACACCGTTTCGTCCTCGACAATGGCGAGACGGCCGCGCTGATCCTGACGACGGCCGGGGTCTGTGACCGCAAGGCGCGCCGCTTCCTCGACATTGACGAGGTTGTCGCCGCACTTGGCCGGGCGGTGAACCCGCGTCCGCCGACAGAGGCGGAACGGATTTTCATGACCTCGCACCAGGGACTGCGCGGCCTGGCCAAATCGTCCGGCTGATCAAGTCGGCGATGGCGGCATTGGCCGGATAGCTTATCCGCGGCTTTGGCCATGACCGTGCCGTCGTTGCGGCACACAGCTTTGTTCGTGATCCGCCGGCCTCGCTGGTGGACAACGCAGCCGTTGCGCGTTAGACAGGAAGAGGCATTTTTTCCTGTTTCGAAGGAGAGCACGTCATGCTCTCGCACGACCGCGTCTGGGCTGCCATCGATGCTCTTGCCGAGCGCTATTCGCTTTCGGCGTCGGGTCTGGCAAGGCGCGCGGGACTGGATTCAACTGCCTTCAACAAATCGAAACGCCTGTCTTCGGACGGCCGGCCGCGCTGGCCTTCGACCGAATCGCTGGCCAAGATCATCGAGGCGACCGGCGCTTCGCTGGACGAATTCACGGGACTGATCGAAGGCCGGGGCGCATCGCCCGCCAGCCGGCGCGCCGTGCCGTTGCTCGGCTTTGCCCAGGCAGGCGCCGGCGGCTTCTTCGACGATGCCGGCTTTCCGGCGGGGCAGGGCTGGGAGCTCGTCGAATTGCCGGCGCAATCGACCGAAAGTTCCTATGCGCTGCAGGTGCAGGGCGATTCCATGCTGCCGCTCTACCGCAACGGCGACGTCCTCATCGTCGAGCCGGGCGCCGCCACGCGCAAGGGCGATCGCGTCGTCGTCAAGACGACATCAGGTGAGGTGATGGCCAAGGTGCTCGAGCGACAGACCGTCAAGTCGATCGCGCTGGTCTCGCTCAATCCGGAGCATCCGGATCGCGACATCCCAATGCGCGAGGTCGAATGGGTGGCGCGGATCGTCTGGGCAAGCCAATAGGTGCAACGGGTGCGACTTCCTCATCTTGTCCTGGCGGTTCTGATGGTTCCGGCGATGGCGGCGCTGGTCGTTGCCGGCGGACGCACGCTGAAGGGTAGCGAAAGCACTGTTGCGTTGGATCAGATCGATCCCGGCGCCGATACGCTCCCGCAGGCTGACGCCGGGACGGTGCCGGAAGAACCTGCCACCTCCGCTATACCTGGTCCGCAGCCGCCAAAGCCGGCGGTGCATTCGCGGGCGATCGATCCGGATGTCATCACGCCGCCAGAAATGCCCGCCGGGGAGCCCGAGCGGGTCGAGCCGCGCGCGCCGCTGAGCAAGCTGGCGCTCGCCGTGCCGCCCAAGCCGAAGATGCCCGACGACTGGCACGGCACAAAGCTGTTCCAGCCGGTCGCCCCGGCCGCCGGCCTGATCGAGGCGAAAGGCTATTCGGTCGCCATTTCCGGCATCGATGTCGTCGGGCAGGACGAGACCTGCACCACCGATGGCAAATCCTGGCCGTGCGGCGTCCGTGCCCGCACGGCATTCCGTTCCTTGCTGCGCGGCCGCGCGGTGGTTTGCCTGGTGCCGCCGGAAGGTGGTCGCGACCTGATTGCCGCGGAGTGCCGGATAGGCAAGCAGGATGTCGGTCAATGGCTGATCGAAAACGGCTGGGCGCGCGCCGCCAAGGGCGGGCCCTATGTGGAAGCCGGTGACAAGGCACAAAGTGCGAAGAAAGGTATTTTCGGACCGGCGCCGAACCTAGCCGGCATCCCGGCCGCGCCGGCCGCCACCGCCCCGGCGCCTCAGGCGCCGGGTTCGATCCTGGAAGAGGATGGCGGCGTCCTCAAGCCAGCTGACCAGCCAACGCCTTCTGAATGAGCGAGCGGGTCTCGGTGACGCCGTAGAGCGCGGCGAAGGATCCGAAGCGTGGGCCGCGTTCCTGGCCAATCAGCACCTGATAGATCATCTGGAAGAAGGCGCCTGAAACGCCGGGGCCGCCTTCTGGGCTCTGCTTGGAATGATCCTGGTAGCGTTCGATCTTGCGCGCCACGTTGAGCGAGGCGTTCTGGATCGCCTCGCCGCCGGCGTCCGCCGGCAAGTCGGCAAGCGCCTTTTCGAGAGCCACCAGCGCTTCGCGTTCGACCTCGTCGGCCGGGCGAAAGGTCTTCGTCGGCTTCACGAAATCGTCGAAATAGCGGATCGCATAGCCCGTCAGCCGGTCGAGTTCGGGATGGGTGGCAGGGGTCACGCCCTGCACATGGCGCGAGATGAAGCCCCACAGCACATCCTTGTTTTGCGCATTGGAGGCGCTGACCAGGTTGAGCAGCAGCGAGAACGGCACCGGCATGTCGATGGCGGGCGGATTGCCGTCATGCATATGCCAGACCGGGTTGCCCAGCCGCTCCTTCCACTCTTGGCGGGGATAGGCGGCGAGGAAAGTGTAGTATTCGTCGACCGCCCGCGGGATGACGTCGAAATAGAGCTTCTTCGCCTGCCTGGGCCGCTGGTACATATAGAGCCCCAGGCTCTCGGTCGGCGCATAGGTTAGCCATTCGTCGATGGTCAGGCCGTTGCCCTTCGACTTGGAGATCTTCTGGCCGTTCTCGTCGAGGAACAACTCGTAGACGAAATGCTCCGGCGCCCGCCCGCCCAGTATGTTGCAGATGCGGTCATAGACCACCGCATTGGTCTGGTGGTCCTTGCCGAACATCTCGAAATCGACGCCGAGGGCCGCCCAGCGCATGCCGAAATCCGGCTTCCACTGCAGCTTCACTCTGCCGCCGGTGACCGGCAGCGTGGTTTCGGTGCCTTCATCGTCGAAGGTGATGGTGCCGGCCTTGGCGTCGACATGCTTCATGGGAACGTAAAGCACGCGCCCGCTCTTCGGCGAAATCGGCAGGAAGGGGCTGTATGTCGCCTGCCGCTCCGGCCCGAGCGTCGGCAACATCACCGCCATGATCTGGTCGTAGCGTTCGGCGGCGCGCAACAGCATCGCATCGAAGCGGCCTGACTTGTAATATTGCGTCGCGCTGGCGAATTCGTAGTCGAAGCCGAACGTGTCGAGGAAGCGGCAGAGCATCGCATTGTTGTGGTCGGCGAAGCTCGCATAGTCGCCGCCGAAGGGGTTGGGCACCGATGACAGCGGCTTGTGCAGATACGGCTCGAGCGCCGCGCGATCCGGCACGCTGTCGGGTATCTTGCGCATGCCGTCCATGTCGTCCGAAAAACACAGCAGCTTGGTCGCGACCTTGTCCTGCGTCAGCACGCGGAACGCATGGCGCACCATGGAGGTGCGCGCCACTTCACCGAACGTGCCGATATGCGGCAGGCCCGACGGTCCATAGCCGGTTTCGAACAGGATCGTTTCGGGAAAGTCGGCGCCCTTGTAGCGTTCAATGATCTTTTTGGCTTCCTCGAACGGCCACGCCTTGCTCTCGGCCGCCGCCGCCAGCAGTTCGGGATTGAGATCGATGATGTTTGATCCCGCCATGGTCCTGTTTTCCAAAATTATTCGCCGCTCGGGCTGCAAGTGTCGATTTTCAACCGGTCTCTAGGCGCGCATGGCCGGAGCGTCAACGCGTGGGGCGCTTTTTCCTTGCGGCCTCAGGCTCCCCTTCCTACCTTCGAAGCCCGTCCAAGGAGTAAAGAATGCCGTCGCCCACCCCGCACGAAGCGCTGATTTATCTGATGGTCATCACATCGGCCTCCGACCGTGACATGACCGATGTCGAACTGGCCAGGATCGGCGAGGTCGTCCGCTCGTGGCCGGTGTTCGAGGATTTCAAGCAGGACCGGCTGGTTGCCGTGGCTCAGGCTTGTCAGAAGCTGTTGCATGAAAAGGATGGCCTGGAGGGTGTCCTTACCCAGGTTGCCGAGGCGCTGCCGGAGCGATTGCGCGACACCGCCTATGCGGCGGCCTTCGAAGTGGCTGCCATCGATCTCGAAATGCGTATGGAGGAAGTGCGGGTGCTGCAGTTGATCCGCCGCCAGCTCGATCTCGACACGTTGACCGTGGCGGCCATCGGCCGTGCGGCCAAGGCGCGGCTTCGCACGCTCACCTGAAGGCGAGCATTACGCCGGATCAGAAAAAGCTGACCGGGAAATAGCGCAGGTAGAATTCGGCGAAGGTGCCTTTCATCGAAATCTCCTGCAGCGCGTAGTCGAGGGCCGCGGCCAGTGCCGGATTGTCCGCTCGCGTGGCGATCGCCATGCCGGTGCCCAGATATTCGGGCGCCAGATAGGGGCCGCCGGCAAAGCGGCAGCAGCCGGCCGCGTCGGAGCCGCCGAGCCAGAAGGCGAAGCGCATGCCATCACCGAAGGCCGCATCGATCTTGCCGGCCTTCAGATCGCCATAGAGGGCTTCCGGCTTGTCGAAGGGAACCACCTGGACCGTGCTGAAATAGTCGCGCAGCATGCGTTCATGCGCCGAGCCTGATATCACCCCGACGCGCTTGCCGTGCAATTTATCGAAGATCGGTTCCGCCAGCGCCTTGTTCTTCGGCATGATGAAGCGCGCCGGGAACTGCAGGTAGGCGCGCGAGAAGGCGTATGTCTGGCGCGACTGCGGCGTTGCGGCAATGCCGGCGATGATCGCTTCGCCTTCGCCTTTCCCGATCGCGCCTTGAAGCTCCGCCCAGGGCAGCGCCTGGATCTGGCACTTGTCGACGATGCCGAGCTCCGCGCAGATGGCGCGCGCCAGGTCGATATGGAAACCCGACAGCTTTCCCGCGCCGTCGAGGAAATTGAAGGGCGGAAAATCCGTGGTCGTCAGGAACCGCAGCCGCGGCAGTGCCGAAAGGTCCGGCTTGGGCAGCCGCTCCTTGGCGTCCCACAGCACCGGTACCTGGGGCTCCGCGCGCGCCCCGGGAATCCAAGCCAGTGCCGCAATGAGCGCCACTGCCAGGACCTGGAACCGCCATTGGAACGCCACGATAGAACTCCCCGCACCGTGCTCGTGCCGGTTTTGGTACGAAAATGGTACAGGCACAATGCTTTTTGATTTCAACGCTTCGATTTCAGGATATGATTCGCTGAGTTTGCAAACAAGCGGTGGCTGCCCTGGTGGGGGTACCAGGGTCGAGAACCACAACCGGAAGCGGGCGCTTTGCAATCCGTGGTCAGTGGCAAAGTGCCGGCAAGGCGCGGACCATGGGCTTTAATGCATGAGGCAACATGGGGTTGATGTTGCGATGAGTCAGTTCGATCGGACGCTGGAATACATAGACCAACTGCAGCACGCCGCGACGGCGGCCGCGGTCTGCGAGAAACTGTTGGGCGTAACATCGGAGTTCGGCCTGACCGCGCTGATGGCCGGAACCGTTCCGAAGCCGGGCACGCCGACGGGTCAGCAAAAGCAGCATGTGCTGCTTTGCGATTGGCCGGTCGAATGGCTGGAGCGCTATGTGGCGCGCAACTATGTCGATCACGATCCCGTCGTCAGTCACATGAAGCAGTTGCAGGCGCCGTTCCAGTGGCGGGAAGCCGCCCAGGGCCTTCGCATCGACAAGAACAGTGGCGAAGTGATGGGCGACGCCGGTGCCTTCAAGCTGCGTGACGGGCTCGCCTTCCCTCTGATCACGCTTGACGGTGAGATCGTCATGGTGTCCCTGGGGGGCGAGGCCGTGGAACTGTCGGCGGCCGAGTTCGGCCTTGTCTCGCTGGTCTCGACCTATGCGGTCGGCCGCGCCATGCAACTCCACACCATGGCCGGCAAGATAATCGACCATATCGAATTGACGCCGCGCGAACGCGAGTGCCTGCAATGGGCCGCCGTCGGCAAGTCCGAATGGGAGATTTCGCAAATCCTCGGCATCTCCGAGCACACGTCGGAGAAACATCTTCTTAACGCCAAAAGCAAACTCGGTGCCGTCAACCGGGTGCAGGCAGTCGCCGAGGCGATAAGGCGCGGCTACATTAGCTAGGTCGGCCGTGCCGGCCTAGCACTTTTCGCCTACGTGATCACGCAATTTTCGCATCGAAGCACGGCCGTATCTTCCCCTGAAACACAGGAGACTACGGAATGCTTTTTTGTCTTTCGACCAAGGAATTGATGGAACGCCCCGATCTCTGGGAGGCCGTCCATCGGCTGCGCTATCAGATATTCGTCGAGGAAATGGGATGGGAGGACCTACGGCGCCCCGACGGATTTGAGGTCGACCAGTTCGATCATGACGAGGCGGTGCATCAGATCGTCATCAGGGGCAATGAAGTCGCGGGCTATCAGAGGATGTTGCCGACCACGCGGCCGCATCTGCTGACCGAGGTGTTGACCGATCTCTCCGAGGGAACGCCGCCGGCGGGTCCCAACATCTGGGAGTTGACCCGCTATGCGGTGGCTCCGGGTTTTCGCGATGGCCGGCGCGGCGTCTCGACCGTCGGCACGGAGTTGATAGCCGGTTTCGTCGAGTGGGGTCTGAAGCGCGGCGTCGACAAGGTGATCATCGAGTTCGAGCCGATGTGGGTGCTGCGCGCGTTGCAACTGCACTTCCTGGCGACGCCGCTCGGCTATCAGCGCACCTATGGCACCCAGCAGGTCGTGGCGACGCTGCTCACCTTCAACGAGCACACGCTGGACGTGGTGCGGTCGCGCCGCAATCATCATGCGCCCGTTCTGGCCAGGGGATATCCCGACATGTTCGGCCAAAGGAGGGCATCATGAACGCGCACCCGCAGCCTGAACTGCGCAACCACGCTCTGATCGTCACCGTATCGTCGAATGACGGCCGGCCGGTGCTCGATAGAAGGGCCTATGAGAGCCTTGCCACGACGTTCCACGAAGCCGCCGAGAACGACGAGGTGCGGGTCGTCGTGCTGCGCGGCCTGGCGGGCTGTTTCTGCCTTGGCGGCGACTTTTCCGAATTCCTGGATGCCACCAAGCATCAGAAGCTGATCGCCGCCGTCACCGACATGTTCCGCATGCTGGCGACGTTTCCGAAGCCCATCCTGGCCTGTGTCGACGGCGACGCCGTCGGCGTCGGTTGCACCATCCTGTTCCATTGCGACATGGTGATCGCGTCGGAAAAAAGCACGTTCCGGGTGCCGTTCGTCGATTTCGGCCTGGTGCCGGACGCGGCGACCAGCATCCTGGCGCCGCAGAAGCTCGGCTATGCCGGAGCTTTCCGCTTCTTCTGCCTCGGCGACACGCTCCGTGCCGAAGACGCCAGGGCGCTCGGCCTCGTCGCAGAGATCGTCCCGGAAGGCAGCGTCGAGGAGGCGACGCTCGGCCGGGCAAGACAATTGGCCAAAAAGCCGGTTGCGGCGTTGCTGCAGACGCGCGGCTTGCTCAAGGGCAACACCACGGCACTTTGCGAGCGCATCGATGAGGAGATATCGCTGTTCCAGCAGGCGCTGCAGGACGACGCCACGCTGCGACGGTTGCAGCGGATCGCGCGCCTGGCGGCCTAGAGCCGCTCGGCTGAGGAAAGAGGACATCCATCAACTGCGCCGCGCTGGCTTTGGCCGCGCGGCGCCAAAGCGTCAGTCCTGCTTGCCCAGGAATGACGGCCCTTCGCCGATGATCTTCTTGTCTTCCTTGCCGACGACATCGAGATCGCGCCCCTCGTAGGGCAGCGACAGGAGGATGCGACGCATCACCGCCAGCCGCGCGCGGCGCTTGTCGTTGGCCCGCACGATGATCCATGGCGCGAACTCCTTGTGGGTGTGCTCGAACATGCTGTCGCGCGCCTTGGTGTAATCGTCCCACTTGGTGATGCCGGCAATGTCTATCGGCGAGAACTTCCAGCTCTTCAGGGGGCTGTAGCGGCGATCGTGAAAGCGCTCGAGCTGCGTCTCCTGGCCGATGTTCAGCCAGAATTTGAAGAAATGGATGCCGTCATTGACGATCATTCGTTCGAAATGCGGCGTCTCGTCGAGAAACTTCTCATGCTGTTCGGGGGTGCAAAAACCCATCACTGGCTCGACGCCGGCGCGGTTGTACCAGGAGCGGTCGAAAGTGACGAATTCGCCCGATGTCGGGAAATGGTCGGCATAGCGCTGGTAGTACCATTGCCCCAGCTCCGTCGGGGTTGGTTTGGTCAGCGCGACGTTGCGCGCCGTGCGCGGGTTGAGGTACTGGCGCACCACGAAGATCGTACCGCCCTTGCCGGCAGCGTCACGCCCCTCGAACAGCGCCATCACCCGCTTGCCGGTCGCCTGCAGCCAGGCTTGCGCCTTGACCAGCTCGATCTGCAATTTCTCGAGCGTCTCGTCATACTCTTCGCTTTTCATCTTCTTGTCGTAGGGATACCCGCCCGCGGTCAGCTTGTTCTCCTCGACCCAGTCCGGAAGCTCGGGATTCTCGATATCGAACTCCCGTTTCTTGCCGCCGATCTTGATGTTCAGCGGACCAGAAGTTGGCGTGACGGAATTTTCCTTGGCGTTTTTCATGCAGGCGAACCCTTTTAAGTGTCTGGACTCATGCTATTGGGAGCCACTACAGGCCGCATGTCCATTTGGACGCGCAAACGACGCTGTAGCACTTTTGATTTGCGGTCCAGCGGAAGTTTCCGTCGCCGTGTGACCGGTGGAGGTTGGGCGCGCGAATGACTGACCTGGGCGCGGAACAGAAAGGCACGGGGCAAGCCATGGCCGCCCGGCTGTGGAACAGCCGCTGGCTGCTTGCGGCCGGGGTCGTGGCGGTTCTGATCGCCTATGGCTTCGCGGGTATTTCCGCCTACGTGCTGGTACCGGCTCTGCTGCTGTTGCTGGCGGCGGCAATATTGCCGGCGGCCGGTGTGCGCCATTCCGCCGAGAGCGCCGGGGCAATCGAGGCGATGGGCTTGCAGCGCCTGTCGGGGGAATATCTCGCGGCCGCGGTCGCCGATCCGCTCATCATCTTCGACCAGGCCGCCACCATCGTCCACGCCAACGCCGCCGCCTTTGCCGCCTTTGGCGGCATCGCGCCCGGCATATCGCTGCCGCTGAAATTCCGGGCGCCGGAAATGCAGGCGCTGCTGGACAGTGTGCTGTCGGGAACCGTCGCCTCGGATGTTGTCGATTACACCGAGAAACTGCCTGTCGAACGGGCCTACCGGGTCAGCGCGTCATCGGTCGGGCATGGCACCGACCTCTATGTGCTGGTCTTCAAGGACCAGAGCGAGGCGCGACGCATAGACCGCATGCGCGCCGACTTCATCGCCAACGCCAGTCACGAGTTGCGCACCCCGCTGGCCTCGATCGCGGGCTTCATCGAAACGCTGCGCGGACCGGCCCGCAACGATCCGGCGGCGCGCGAGCAGTTCCTCCAGATCATGCAGAACCAGACCGGCCGCATGGCGCGCCTGATCGATGACCTGCTGTCGCTGTCGCGGCTGGAGATGAAGCCCTATCTGAGACCGGGAACCGAAGTCGATCTGCGCCAGACCGTCGACAGCGTCATCGATTCGCTCGGACCGCTCGCCCGGGAAAACAATGTCGCCATCGAGCGCGATTTCGCCAAGGGGCCGCTCGATGTGCCGGGCGATCGCGACGAGTTGTTCCAGGTCTTCGAGAACCTTTTGGAAAACGCCTGCAAATACGGCCAGTCGGGCGGCCGCGTCGTGGTGTCGATCGCGCGCGGCGATGACGGTTCCGAACCAGGCATCGACGTGACGATCCGGGATTTCGGCCCCGGCATCCCCGAGGAACATATCCCGCGCATCACCGAACGCTTCTATCGTATCGATGTCGAGACCAGCCGGACCCAGAAAGGCACGGGACTTGGCCTGTCGATCGTCAAGCACATTCTGACGCGTCACAACGCAAGGCTGACGATCCGGTCCGAGGTCGGCAAGGGCGCCGCGTTCTCAGTCCATTTGCCGGCGCACTGATACCGCCCTAGTTTTCCACGGGACCGTTTCTTTTTTCTGTCATCCGGTTAGCGTATCAGCGGGGATTCGAGGAAACGACTCAAAATCAAGACACCCCGTGGGAAGGCATTTCGTCCATGCAGTCCGTTCACACAATGAGCGCCTTTGACGAGGAACTGAAATATCTCTCCAAGCGCATCGCCGCCATGGGCGGCCATGCCGAGCGCATGGTCGAGCAGGCGGTCGCCGCCTTGGTCAATGCCGATCCGGGATTGGCCCAGAAGGTCATTCGCGATGACCTCGTGCTGGATGAGGGGCAGCGTGAGATCGACGACAAGGCGATCATCATCATCGCCAAGCGCCAGCCGATGGCGACGGACCTGCGCGAGATCGTCGGCGCCATCCGCATTTCGGCCGACCTCGAGCGGGTCGGCGACCTCGGTAAGAACGTCGCCAAGCGGGTGGTCGCCGTCATCGACGGCCGTCAGCCGACCAGCCTTTTCCGCGGCCTGGAGGCTCTGGCCAACCTGGCGCTGACCCAGCTGAAGGAAGTTCTCGACGTCTATGCGTCGCGTTCGGTCGACAAGATCGGCTTCGTGCGCGACCGAGACGACCAGATCGATGCCATGTACACGTCGCTGTTTCGCGAATTGCTGACCTACATGATGGAAGATCCGCGCAACATCACGCCCTGTACGCATCTGCTGTTCTGCGCCAAGAACATCGAGCGTATCGGCGATCACGCCACCAACATCGCCGAGACCATCTACTACATCGTCACCGGCGACCAGATGCCGCCCGATCGGCCGAAAAGCGACAAGACGGACAAGATCGGCCTCCCCGCGGCGCTGCCGGTGAAGTGAACGCACGTCCTCTCGAACGCTTGATCATATTGCGCTAAACTACCCCGAGATAAGCTTGGTTCCCAAGGCAACGCTTTCGGAGGCCGCGATGGAATATGTCCGGGAGTTCAAGCCCTCGCCGCCGACATCGGGCATCATTGCCTGCGGTGTCTATACCGCCGGGCGCCGCATCGCCGATATTCCAATCGAGGAAGCCGGCGATTGGGCCAAGAAATCGGGACACGTCGTCTGGATCGGGCTGCTTGAACCCGACCGTGAACTTCTGCTGCGCGTCCAGGCACAGTTTCATCTGCATGAGCTGGCGATCGAGGATGCCGAGCATCCGCACCAGCGGCCAAAGATCGAGCAATATGGCGATGCGCTGTTCATCGTCGCCCGCACGGCGCAGCTGATCGACGGGCGCGTCACCTTCGGCGAGACTCATCTGTTTGTCGGCTCAGGCTACATCGTCAGTGTCAGGCACGGCCCGTCGACATCCTATGCCGCCGTGCGCCAGCACTGGGAAAGCTGCCCGCACTCGCTGGCCAAGGGCGAGGATTTCGTCCTTTACGCCATTCTCGACTTCATCGTCGACAACTACATGCCCGTGCTCGAGCAGATCGAGGACGAGGTCGAGGCGATCGAGGACAAGGTCCTGCTGAAGCCGATGACCGGCCCCGATATCGAACGGCTTTACATGCTGCGCCGCGACCTCTTGCGCCTGCGCAATGCGGCATTGCCCCTGGTGGAAGTCTGCCGCCGGCTGACCAGCGCCGAGCTGCCGCAGATCCATTCGGCCATGCACCCGCTGTTCCGCGACGTGACGGATCACATCCGCACCGTCCAGGAGAAAATCGACAGTCTGCGCGAGGTGCTGGCCTTCGCCTTCGAGGCCAGTCTCCTGGTCGGCCAGAGCCAGGAAACGGCGATCTCCAAGAAACTCGCCTCGTGGGCGGCCATCCTGGCGGTGCCAACCGCATTCGCCGGTATCTACGGCATGAACTTTACCGACATGCCCGAGCTGAAGATGGAATATGGCTACCCGATGGTGCTGGCCACCATCGCGCTGATCTGCTGCTTCCTGTATTGGCGGTTCAGGACGAACGGCTGGCTGTGAAGGGCGAATAGCGAATAGGGGAAAGACTGCATTGCCCCCTCGCGGAAGCTCAATCAGTGGCTATTCCCTATCGGTTCCTGCGCCGCTCCGCCGCTGGCTGGAACGCCACGCGGGCATGGTACTTGCAGTAGGGACCGGTCTCGGCGGCTTCGTTGCCGCAGAAATTGAAGTCCTCCGAAAGCGGATCACCGTTCGGCCATTTGCAGGTGCGCTCGGTCAGTTCGACGAGCTGCAGATGCCGTGAGATCGGTACCACGACGTTCTCGACCGGGCGAATGTAGTGTCTTGCTACAGGTTCGGCGTCGAATTGCGTCTGAAGGGCCGTCGCGCCGATCGAAGTCGTGACATGACGTGCCGTGGTCGCGGCGCGTGCCACCGACTTCTGGACGGTCGATCCTTGCGATGCCTTCTTCTGGCGTGCCGGCGTCGCCGTCGCACGGCCGCGGCCCGACAGTTTCAGCCGGTGCACCTTACCGATGACCGCGTTGCGGCTGACCCCTCCAAGCTGAGCGGCAATCTGGCTTGCGCTCAGACCCTCCGACCACAGTTTTCTCAAGAGTTCTACCCGCTCGTCAGTCCAGTTCATGACCGCGCTCCTCATAAGCGTGCGGCAATCAGAATCCTTTCCCGACCCAGCACCACTGCTGGGGCAGACACCACATATATCTGGTGATTAGGTCCGCCGCACGAAATCTAGTTATTTCTCGACTACAACTACTCTATGCGCTGACTCGGTGACAAGAGTCCCAAGTGCAACACGAATCGGTTTTTTCGGTTTTCCCCAACTTGCCCGGTCGCTCATGAGCCGGCGTCGCGTCAGGGGGCTTGCCGCGCGCCACTACGCGACGTTTTCGTTGACTTCATGACCGAAAAACACGATAAGCCACAGAAGGCCGCCGCTTTGGCGGCTTTTTTGATTTTCCGGTACCGGAGACGCATATAATGAGCGGTTCGGCGCTTTACGAGACCTTTGCTCGCGCACCCCTGGCCTTCGATCATGGGGAAGGCACCTGGCTGGTTACCGACAAGGGCGAGCGATATCTCGATTTCGCCGGCGGCATAGCTGTCAATTCGCTTGGCCACGGCCATCCTCATCTGGTCGCGGCCCTTACCGAACAGGCGGCGAAGCTCTGGCACGTCTCCAATCTCTATGAGATCCCGGGGCAGAGCCGGCTTGGCGAACGATTGGCTGATGCCACCTTCGCCGACAAGGTGTTCTTCACCAATTCCGGCGCCGAGGCGCTGGAATGCGCGATCAAGACGGCGCGGCGCTACCACTTCGTCAAGGGACATCCCGAGCGCTTCCGCATCATCACCTTCGAAGGCGCCTTCCATGGCCGCACGCTGGCGACCATCGCGGCCGGCGGCCAGTACAAATATCTCGAGGGCTTCGGACCCAAGGTCGAAGGCTTCGATCAGGTCGGCTTCGACGACATCGACGCCGCTGAAAAAGCGATCACGCCCGAGACCGCCGCGATCCTGATCGAGCCGGTGCAGGGCGAGGGCGGCATCCGCCCGGTACCGACACAGTCGTTGAAGCGTCTGCGGCAGCTCTGCGAGCAGCACGGCCTGTTGTTGATCTACGATGAGGTTCAGTGCGGCATTGGCCGTACCGGCAAGCTGTTCGCGCATGAGTGGTCGGGTGTGACGCCCGACATCATGGCAATCGCCAAGGGCATTGGCGGCGGCTTCCCGATGGGCGCCTGCCTTGCCACCGATGAAGCGGCCGTCGGCATGACCGCCGGCGTGCACGGCACCACGTTCGGCGGCAATCCGCTGGCAATGGCGGTCGGCAACGCCGTCCTCGACGTCGTGCTGGAAGATGGATTTCTCGAGGATGTCCAGCGCAAGGCGCTGCTGATGAAGCAGGGGCTTGCGTCGGTAGCCGACGAATTCCCCGAGGTGATCGAGGATATCAGGGGCACCGGGCTGATGCTCGGCCTCAAATGCGCGATGCCCAACGGCAAGGTGAACATGGCGCTGCGCGACCAGCATTTGCTGGCGGTTCCGGCCGGCGACAACGTCATTCGCCTGCTGCCGCCGCTGACCGTCACCGATGCCGAGATTCACGAAGCGCTCGGCCGCATCCGCGCCGGCGCCAAGGGCCTGTCGGAGGCCATTGCCTCCGCCGCCGCGAAGTAATCCGGAACCATTCCTGATGTCAGTTCGCCATTTCACCGATCTTTCCACCGTTTCCGAAGGCGATTTGCGCTTCATGCTGGATGATGCGGTGACGCGAAAGGCGCGTCTCAGGGCCGGCGAGCGGACCAAGCCGCTCGAAGGCAAGGTGCTGGCCATGATCTTCGACAAACCGTCGACGCGCACGCGCGTTTCTTTCGACGTCGGCATGCGCCAGCTTGGCGGCGAGACCATCATGTTGACCGGCACCGAGATGCAGCTCGGCCGCTCCGAGACCATCGCCGACACCGCCAAGGTGCTGTCGCGCTATGTCGACGCCATCATGATCCGCACCACCTCGCACGAGCGGCTGCTGGAGTTGACCGAGAATGCCACCGTTCCGGTGATCAACGGGCTGACCGACGACACCCACCCCTGCCAGCTGATGGCCGACATCATGACTTTCGAGGAGCATCGCGGTCCGGTGGCCGGCAAGACCATTGCCTGGACCGGCGACGGCAACAACGTGCTACACTCGCTGCTCGAGGCCTCGGCACGGTTCCGCTTCAATCTCAACGTCGCCGTACCCGAAGGCAGCGAACCGGCGCAGAAGCATGTCGACTGGTCCAAGGCGCATGGCGGCAAGCTGCATTTCACCCGCTCGCCCGAGGAAGCCGTCGACCAGGCCGACTGCATCGTCACCGACTGCTGGGTGTCGATGGGCCAGGAACACCGTGCCCGCGGCCACAATGTCTTCTCGCCCTATCAGGTCAACGCCGCGCTGATGGCCAAGGCAAAGCCCGACGCCCTGTTCATGCATTGCCTGCCGGCCCATCGCGGTGAGGAGGTGACCGACGAGGTCATCGACGGACCGCATTCGGTGGTCTTCGACGAGGCCGAAAACCGGCTGCACGCCCAGAAGGCCGTGCTTGCCTGGTGTCTCGGTGCTTGATGTGTCTTGTTGCTTGATGTGTCTTGTTGCTTGATATGTCTTGGCGCCTGAAATGCCCAGGCGCTTGATCTGCGGGGGCGCGATGCCTATCTGCGCCGCATCACGCAAATCAAGCGCGTTTGGACGCATGTGCCCACCAGGGCCGCATGGCCGCGCCCTGGAGCTTTGTCATGTTGGAAAGCCATCAAGTGACTGAACATCACCCCAAACTCGGCGAGTTCGGCTACGCCGGCGACGATCACGTCGTTCCCTTCGAAGTCGGTCCGCTCGACGTGCGTGGCCGCACGGTGCAGCTCGGGCCGATGCTCGACGCCATCCTTGGCCGCCACGACTATCCCGAGCCGGTCGCCCGCCTGCTGGCGGAAGCCTGTGTGCTGACGGTGCTGCTCGGCACCTCGCTCAAGTTCGAAGGCAAGTTCATCCTGCAGACCCGTACCGACGGGCCTGTCGACATGCTGGTCGCGGACTTTTCCACGCCCTCGGCGCTGCGCGCCTATGCGCGTTTCGACGCGGATCGGCTCGAAGCGCTGGTCGCGGCCGGCGAGACCTCGCAGCAAACG
Source organism: Mesorhizobium sp. M8A.F.Ca.ET.165.01.1.1 (assembly GCF_004792065.1). Lineage (NCBI taxonomy): Bacteria > Pseudomonadati > Pseudomonadota > Alphaproteobacteria > Hyphomicrobiales > Phyllobacteriaceae > Mesorhizobium > Mesorhizobium sp. M8A.F.Ca.ET.165.01.1.1. The sequence continues at coordinate 216,369 of NZ_SRTH01000008.1, forward strand.
CTGCTTGGCAGCGGCGTGCTGGCGCTGACCATCGATCAGGGCGCCCATACGCAGCGCTATCAGGGCATCGTCCAGCTCGACGGCGAAACGCTGGAAGACGCGGCGCGTACCTATTTCCGCCAGTCGGAACAGATCCCGACGGATATCAGGCTCTCGGTCGCCAAGCTGCTGACGCCCGGTATCGGCGGTGCGCGCGAGCAGTGGCGCGCCGGCGGCATACTGGCGCAGTTCCTGCCGCAATCGCCCGAGCGCATGCGCGTCCCGGACCTGCCGGGTGGCGATGGCGATCCGCGCGAGGAAGTCCACGATCCGGCCGATAATTCCTGGCAGGAACTCCTCGCCTTGCTGGGCACCATCGAGCCGACCGAGCTGATCGACCCGACCATCGGCGCCGAGCGGCTGCTCTATCGCTTGTTCCACGAGCATGGCGTGCGCGTCTTCGGCGGCGTCCCCGTCACCGACCAGTGCTCGTGCTCCAGGGACAAGATCCGCGATATCCTCGAAGGCTTCTCCGCGCAGGAGATCAAGGACAGCACCGAGGATGGCGGCATCCACGTCGCCTGCGAGTTCTGCTCGACCCAGTACGACTTCGATCCGGCCGAGTTTGCGGCTCAGTAAAGCTAGTCCCTTCTCCCCGTCACTATACGGGGAGAAGGTGCCGGCAGGCGGATGAGGGGCAGCGCCAGCGTTAGTACAGGAGCTCCTTGGCTCTATCTGAAGAAAATTCTCGCAAGCTCGGCGCTGCCCTCATTGTCCTGCCGGACGGTCGTCACTCGAAAAGCCAAGCAATTCGTCCGCTTCGCGGACCATTCCTCAACTCCCCCGTATAGTGACGGGAGAAAAGACGCTAATTCACCGTGCGCCTTGTCCCCGGCAGATCGAGCGAGAAGGCGGGGATGGCGATGTCGAAGGTCTCGCCGCGCTTGTTGCGCATCGTGTAGCGTCCGACCATGATCCCGGACGGTGTCGAGAGCGGGCAGCCGGACGTGTATTGATAGCTGTCGCCGGGATTGAGTTCCGGCTGGTCGCCGACAACGCCCGGCCCGCGCACTTCCTCGACCCGGCCGGCGCCATCGGTGATGTGCCAATAGCGCGACAACAACTGCACGAACTCGTCCGACTGGTTGTCGATCGTTATCTGATAGCCCCAGACATAGCGGTTCTCCGAGGGATCCGAACGGTCCTCGAGATAGAACGGCCTGACCTGCACTTCGATGTTGCGCGTCACGGCGCGGTACATGAGCGGCTCCAAAACAACCCGATGACTTTCAGCGCTCCCGGTGAGCAGGTCAACGTGCGCGTCTTGTCGCGGCTGACCTTGAACCGCAGGTGCCGGCAAAGAATGTCATTTAAGTGACACACGACAATGGTGGTGTGCACGAACCGGGCGACTCGGCGCTCTGTCGAACTGTTGAAAACGGCCACGATGCCGGCCGCCTTTCCGGAGTGACCAGATCTCGATGGAACTCACCTTCATAGCCGCCTCGCTTTCGACCGCACTCATCCTTTCAAACGCCGCCAGCATTTCGCTCGCCGCTTCACAGCTGAAACGGCGCAACACGATCGCCCCGCCAGCCGGCAAGCCGCAACCGGTCTCGATCGTCGTCCCGTCGCGGGGCGTCGAGCCGTTCACGCATGAGACGCTGGAACGCGCCTTCGCCCTCGACTGGCCACGCTACGAACTGATCTTCTGCGTCGCCCATACCGACGATCCGGTGGTCAAACTGATAAACAGGGCGATTGCCCGGTTTCCCAAGGTACCGGCCCGGCTGCTGATCGGTGACGACCGCGTCAGCGCCAATCCAAAGCTCAACAATTGCGTCAAGGGTTGGGAAGCGGCACGCCACAACTGGGTCATCCTTGCCGATTCCAACGTCTTGATGCCGAGGGACTATGTCGAGCACATGATGGCGGCATGGCGGCCCGACACCGGCCTTGTCTGCTCGACGCCGATCGGCTCGCGGCCCGAGGGTTTCTGGGCCGATGTCGAATGCGCCTTCCTCAACACATTGCAGGCCCGCTGGCAGTATGCCGGCGAGGCGCTCGGCCTCGGCTTTGCCCAGGGCAAGAGCATGCTGTGGAACAAGCCGATGCTGGATGCCAATGGCGGCATTCGGGCGCTGGCCGCCGAGATCGCCGAGGACGCTGCCGCCACCAAGCTGGTGAACGGCCTCGGCTTGTGCGTCAATCTCGTTGCCGCGCCCTTCGAGCAGCCGCTCGGCCAGCGCACGCTTGGCGAGATCTGGTCGCGCCAGGCCCGCTGGGCGCGCCTGCGCCGCGTCACCTTCCCGCTGTTCTTCGCGCCCGAAATCCTGACCGGCGCGGCGGTGCCTCTCGCGCTTGCCCTGGTTGCTGCGGCGAGCGCCGGCGTCAGCCTTTGGGCAACCGCGATTGCCGTGTTGGCGGCCTTCTACCTTCCGGAGTGCGCACTGGCCTTGTCCAAGGGCTGGTACCTGTCGCCGCGCATGGTCGCGGCCATGATTGCGCGGGACGTGATGCTCCCAACCCTCTGGGCGCGCGGCTGGCTCGGCGGCGCCGTCGACTGGCGCGGCAACGCAATGACCATCCGCACCAAGGCGGCCGAACTGGAGGAGACGCCGTCGCGCGCCTGATCGCCGCGACCGACGCTCCCAAACAGCCTATTTGGCGGCCTTCAGCGCCTGCGCGATGTCTTCCAGCAGGTCGTCGGCGTCCTCCAGGCCGACCGACAGCCTGAGCGTCCCTGGCCCGATGCCGAGTTCGGCGCGGGCCTCGTCGCTCAGGTTCTTGTGCGTCGTCGTCGCCGGATGGGTGATCAGGCTCTTGGCATCGCCGAGATTGTTCGAGATCAGCACGATGTCGAGGGCGTTCTGCAGCGCGAAGGCCGCCGGCTTGCCGCCCTTGACGTCGAGGCAGATCAGCGTCGAGCCGCCCGACATCTGCTTCTTGACGATGGCGGCCTGCGGATGGTCGGCGCGGCCGGGATAGATGACGCGGGCGATCTGCGGCTGCTCGGCCAGGAAGTCGGCGATCCTGCCGGCGCTTTCCGTCTGCTGGCGCACGCGCAGCGGCAGCGTCTCGAGCCCCTTCAGCAAGGTCCAGGCATTGAACGGCGACAGGCTGGGGCCGGTGTGGCGGAAATAGTCGTGCAGGTTTTCGTCGATCCACTTCTTGTCCGACAGGATGACGCCGCCGAGGCAACGGCCCTGGCCGTCAATATGCTTGGTGGCCGAGTAGACGACGATGTGCGCACCAAGCTGCAACGGCTTCTGCTGCAGCGGCGTGGCGAAGACATTGTCGACGACAAGCCGCGCGCCGATCGAATTGGCAAGCGAGGCGACGGCTGATATGTCGACGACTTCCAGCGTCGGATTGGTCGGGCTTTCCAGGAAGAACAGCTTGGTGTTCGGCCTGACCGCCTTTTCCCAATTGGCGATATCGGTGCCGTCGACCAAGGTCGCCTCGATGCCATAGCGCGGCGCCAGCGTCTCGACCACCCAGCGACAGGAGCCGAACAGCGCGCGCGCCGCAATGATATGATCGCCGGCCTTGACGCTGCACAGAAGGGCCGCGGTCACCGCCGCCATGCCCGACGCCGTGGCGCGCGCGTCCTCGGCGCCTTCGAGAGCGCACATGCGCTTTTCGAACATGTCGACGGTCGGGTTGGCGTAACGCGAATAGATGAAGCCAGGCTCTTCGCCCTTGAAGCGGGCTTCCGCCGCCTGGGCGGTTTTATAGACATAGCCCTGGGTCAGGTACATCGCCTCGGCGGTTTCGCCGAATTGGGAACGCAGGGTGCCGCCATGCACGAGTGCCGTCTGAGGTTTCCAGTTGCGCTTCTTGGTGCTCATCGCTTTGTTCCAGACACAAAAAAACCGGCCGCGAAAGTCGCAACCGGTCCATACGGCCTTGCGGCCCGACGGTCCTTTAGCGACTTGTTTAACGTGGCTGCAAGCCGACCGGCCAAATCACCACGGGATAACGACCCTTTAGACCCGCGCCACGCTTGCGTCAATTGCCGGCTTCATTAAGAGGTTTGTACCAAGGCAGGTTCCGCAAAAGTGCCCAGTGGTTTTGCGGCAAGAACCTGCACCAAAAGAGACCAGTCTTGGGCGGAGCCAGACTTTGCGGCAGACAGGCATTCTTCCTGATCAGGACATTTCGGCGCTGTTCCAGTCCGGGGCGCTGAAGTCGCCGCGCGCGCTCGATGCCGACCAGATCCAGCCGGCGAGCCTTGATCTCAGATTGGGCGAAAGGGCCTGGCGGGTGCGCGCCTCGTTCCTGCCCGGTCCCAATCACAAGGTCTCGGAAAAGCTCGACCGGCTGCAACTCCACGAGATTAATCTGACCGAAGGCGCGGTTCTCGAAACCGGCTGCGTCTATATCGTGCCGCTGCTCGAAAGTCTGGCCCTGCCGGCTGGCATTTCGGCTTCGGCCAATCCGAAGAGCTCGACCGGGCGGCTCGACATCTTCACCCGCGTCATGACCGATCGCGGCCACGAGTTCGACAAGATCGCCGCCGGCTATCACGGCCCGCTCTATCTCGAGGTCAGTCCGCGCACTTTTCCGGTCGTCGTGCGCACCGGTTCGCGCCTGTCGCAGATCCGCTTCCGTACAGGCAACGCACTGCTATCGGAAGCCGAACTGCATGAATTGCACAACGCCGAAATGCTGGTCGCCACCGATCCGCCGAACATTTCCGGCGGCGGCATCGCGCTGTCGATCGATCTCAATGGCGACAAGGATGGGCTGGTCGGCTATCGCGGCAAGCACCACACCGGCCTCGTCGATGTCGACAAGCGTGCCGCACAGGACGTCGTCGATTTCTGGGAGCCGATCCACAAGAGCGGCGCCGGCGAACTGGTGCTCGATCCCGACGAGTTCTACATCCTCGTCAGCCAGGAGGCGGTGCATGTGCCGCCGCTCTACGCCGCCGAGATGACACCCTTCGATCCGCTGGTCGGCGAGTTCCGTGTCCACTATGCCGGCTTTTTCGATCCGGGGTTCGGCCATTCGGCGTCCGGCGGCACCGGCAGCCGGGCGGTGCTCGAAGTGCGCAGCCACGAAGTCCCGTTCATCCTCGACCATGGCCAGATCGTCGGCCGGCTGGTCTACGAGCACATGCTGAAGCGGCCGCGGGCGCTTTACGGCACCGAACTGGGCTCGAACTACCAGGCGCAAGGCCTCAAGCTCTCAAAGCATTTCCGCGCGGTGCGCTAAGGTCGAAGCTGCCGATCTCCCCACGAGAGGGGGATGACGCCCCCGTGGCTTTTACAGCGCCTTCACCGCCACCTTCACCGGCTTTTCGATTTCCAGCGGGTTGCGCAGCGGCAGGCCGAAATCCCCTGCCTCGATCTCGAACACGTCGCCTGCTTCCGTGTTGATGCCGTCGGCGAAGGATAGCGTCGCGGTGCCGAACATATGCACATGCACGTCGCCCGGCTGGCGGAAGGCCGAATATTTGAAGTGGTGGTGTTCGAGATTGGCGATGGTGTGCGACATGTTCGTTTCGCCCGACAGGAACGGCTTCTCCCACAATGTCTTGCCGTCTCGCAGGATGCGCGACGTGCCGCGGATGTCCGAAGGCAGGTCTCCGATCAGGATTTCCGGCCCGAACGAGGCATTGCGCAGCTTGGAGTGGGCGAGGAAGAGATAGTTCACGCGCTCGGTCACATGGTCCGAGAATTCGTTCGACAGCGTGAAGCCGACGCGGAACGGCGCGCCATCGTCGCCGATGACATAGATCCCGGCGACCTCGGGTTCTTCGCCGGCATCCTTGGCAAAGGCCGGCGACATCAGCGCCGCGCCAGGCGCGACCGCCATGGTGCCGTTGCCCTTGTAGAACCATTCCGGCTGTACGCCGACCTGGCCTTTGGCGGGTTTGCCGCCTTCCAGCCCCATGCGGAACATCTTCATCGAATCGGTGAGCTGCTCCTCGCCGTCGGTGCTGAGCTTCTTGTGCATGGAATCGCGCGTCGCGGCCGACCCGAGATGCGTCAGTCCCGTGCCGGTCAGGTGCAGATGCGCCGGGTCGGGGTGATTGATCGGCGACAGGAGCCGTCCTCTCTTGTAGGCGGCGTCGAGATCGACCGTCTCGCCAAGTCCCTTGCGTTCGATCAGAGCGGCCAGGCCGACACCGGTGCGGGCGGCCTCCATCGCCAGCGAATAGACGCTGCGCGCGCCGTTGATGATCCGGGTCTTCCCGCCGCTGCGGGCAACGACACGGATCGTCTCGGCGTCGTCGAGAATCTGCGAGATCAGCATGATCAGTCCTCTCTCATTTTTCCGTGTCCGGCTGCCATCGGCAAAATCCTGACCGGCGCGGCGCGGAAACGCGCCACGGTTGAAACGCTTCGTCCGGATTGCGTTCGCGAGCCTGGTCCTTCCCCGGACTTCTTGGTGCCGACGGGCTGCCGGCAGCTTCGCGATCTAGAACCCGTATGCCTCCTAGTCCTCGCCTCCAGCCCTTAAGCCTTGTTCTTGTTGTAGACGTCGAAGATGACGGCTCCGAGCAACACCAGTCCCTTGACTACCTGCTGCCAGTCGACGTTGACGCCCATGATCGACATGCCGTTGTTCATCACGCCCATGATGAAGCCGCCGACCACCGCGCCGATCACCTGGCCGACGCCGCCCATCGCCGAGGCGCCGCCGATGAAGACGGCCGCGATCACGTCGAGCTCGCTGCCGAGGCCCGCGGCCGGCACGGCCTGGCCGAGACGCGCGGCGATGATCAGGCCGCCGAGCGCCGACAGCACGCCCATATTGATGAACACCAGAAGCGTCAGCCGCTCGGTGTTGATGCCCGACAATTGCGCTGCCTTGGGGTTGCCGCCCATCGCGTAGATGCGGCGGCCGATGGTCATGCGCTTGGTAACGAAGACGAACAGCGAGATCAGCACGCCCATGACGAGCAGCACCACCGGCAGGCCCCTGTAGCTGGCGAATTCATAGACCAGGAACAGCGCCAGCGCGCTGGCAACCAGCGTCTTGATGACGAACAGGGGGAAGGGCTCGGCCTCATAGCCGTGGCGCTCGCGCTTGCGCCGTGTCCTCACCCCGAAATAGGCATAGGCCAGCACGGCGATCAGCCCCAGCACGACCGTCGTCATGTGCAGCGTCAGGCCGCTGCCCAAAATGGTCTTGCCGGCCGCGTTCACCGTCGGCGCAACCAGCGTCAGCGGGCCGATCACATCAGGGATGAAGCCGGAGCTGAGTGCCTTGAAGCCGTCCGGAAGCGGACCCACCGAGGAGCCGCCGCCCAGCAACGCCTGGCAGATGCCGCGGAAGATCAGCATGCCCGCCAGCGTCACGATGAAGCTCGGTATCCGGTGATAGGCGATCCAATAGCCTTGCGCCGCGCCGATCAGGCCGCCCACGATCAGGCAGACGATCGAGACCACCAGCGGATTGCTGAGCGGTCCGAGCTGCCAGATGACCATCATGTTCGCCGCCAGCGCGCCGATGAAACCGGCGACCGATCCGACGCTGAGGTCGATATAGCCGGAAACGATGACCAGTAGCATGCCCAGCGCCATCACGATGATGAACGAGTTCTGCTGCACCAGGTTGCTGAGGTTGACTGGCTTGAACAGCGTTCCCGACGTGGTGAACTGGAAGAACAGCATGATGACGATCAGCGCGATAATCAGACCATATTCGCGCAGGTTCGTCGTCAGCGCCGAGACGGCGATGCGTGGACGTTGTTCTTCGGCGATGTTGCCTTGCGGGGCGGGGGCGCTGTCGGTGCTCATGCTGCTTTTCCTTCTCCACGAACGATGGCCCGCATTATTTTTTCCTGGCTCGCGTCCGCCGCGGGCATTTCGCCCACGATGCGCCCTTCGTTCATGACATAGATTCGGTCGGTGATGCCGAGCAATTCCGGCATTTCCGACGAGATGACCAGGATCGCCTTACCTTCAGCGGCGAGGCGCGCAATGATCGTGTAGATTTCGTACTTGGCGCCGACATCGATGCCGCGCGTCGGCTCGTCGAGGATCAGAACTTCCGGGTCGGCGAACAGCCATTTCGACAACACCACCTTCTGCTGGTTGCCGCCCGAAAGATTGCCGGTCATCTGATAGACGCTCGATGCACGGATGTTGGTTTTCTTTCGATAGTCGTTGGCAACGGCGAGCTCGCGGATGTCGTCGATCACACTGTGGCGCGAGACGCCGCCCAGATTGGCCAGCGTTATGTTGTGCTTGATATGATCGATGAGGTTGAGACCGTAGGTCTTGCGGTCCTCGGTCACATAGGCGATCCCGTGTTGGACCGCCTTGCTCACCGAGGAGACGTCGACCGCCTTGCCCTTGAGCAGCACTTCGCCGGTGATGCGGCGCCCATAGGAGCGGCCGAACAGGCTCATGGCGAATTCGGTGCGGCCGGCGCCCATCAGCCCGGCAATGCCGACCACCTCGCCCTTGCGCACGTTGAGGTCGATGCCCTTGATCACCTGCCGCTCGGCATGGATCGGGTGATAGACCGACCAGTTCTTCACTTCGAACACGACCTCGCCGATGTCAGGCTCGCGCGGCGGATAGCGGTCGTCGAGCGAGCGGCCGACCATGGAGGTGATGATGCGGTCCTCCGAAATATCCTTCTTGGCCAGCGTCTCGATGGTACGCCCGTCGCGGATCACGGTAACCTTGTCGGCGACCCGGTTCACCTCGTTGAGCTTGTGCGAGATCAGGATCGAGGTCATGCCTTGCCGCTTGAATTCGAGCAGCAGGTCGAGCAGCGCCTGGCTGTCCTTTTCGCTGAGCGATGCGGTCGGCTCGTCGAGGATCAGCAGCTTGACTTCCTTGCTCAGCGCCTTGGCGATCTCGACCAACTGCTGCTTGCCGACGCCGATATTGGTGATCAGGGTCTTTGGGTCCTCCTTGAGGCCCACCTTCTTCAACAGGGCGCTGGTGCGCGCCTCGTTGGCGTTCCAGTCGATGACGCCGTATCTGGCGTGCTCGTTGCCGAGGAAGATGTTTTCGGCGATCGACAGCATCGGCACCAGCGCAAGCTCCTGGTGGATGATGACGATGCCCTTGTGTTCGCTGTCATGGATGCCCTTGAATTGGCATTCCTGGCCCTGAAAAATGATCTGGCCGTCATAGGTGCCGGAGGGATAGACGCCCGACAGCACCTTCATCAGCGTCGACTTGCCGGCGCCGTTCTCGCCGACAACGGCGTGGATCTCACCTTCCTCCACGCTGAGGTTGACGTTCGACAGCGCCTTCACGCCGGGGAACGTCTTGGTGATGTCGCGCATCTCCAAAATCGTCGAGGTCATCAGGGCAAGCTCCTCCTAGACTTTCTTGTTTTTACGCAATTCCTGACGGAAAACCGCCGCGCACTTTTCCTGGAATTGCTCTAGGCCGGCAGAAACAATACCGGGGTCGCTTGTGAACGAAAAGGGGCCCTGCGTTGCGCAGGACCCCTGATTTTATAACCGGGATTACTTCAGGTCTTCGGCCTTGATGTAGCCGGAATCGACGACCATCGCCTGGTAGTTCGACTTGTCGACCTCATGCGGCGTCAGCAGGATCGAGGGAACCACCTTGACGTCGTTGTTGTAGGTCTTTTCATCGAGGCCTTCCGGCTTGCCGCCCGAGAGCACCTTGTCGACCAGCTGCACAGTGGCCTTGGCCAGTTCGCGGGTGTCCTTGAACACGGTCGAGTACTGCTCGCCCGAGATGATCAGCTTGACCGAGGCGGTCTCGGCATCCTGACCGGTCACGATCGGCCAGGGCTGTGCGTCCGTGCCGTAGCCGACGGCGCGCAGCGAGGCGGTGATGCCGCGCGACAGGCCGTCATAGGGCGACAGGACGCCGTCGACGCGGCTGCCGTCCGAGTAGTTGGCCGACAGGAGGTTGTCCATGCGAGCCTGGGCGGTGGCGGCGAGCCAGCGCAGCGTGCCGACTTTGTCCATGCCGGTCTGGCCGGACTTGATCTTGATCGAGCCGTCGTCAATCAATGGCTGCAGGACGGAGATAGCACCGTTGTAGAAGAAGAAGGCGTTGTTGTCGTCGGGCGAGCCGCCGAACAGTTCGACGTTCCACGGCTTGGTGTTCGGGAAGCGCTCCTTGAGGCCCTTGACCAGCGAATTCGCCTGGATCACGCCGACGCCGAAATTGTCGAAAGTGGTGTAGTAGTCGACATTGGCGGTCTTCTTGATCAGGCGGTCATAGGCGACCACGACGACGCCTGCGTCGTTCGCCTTCTGCAGCGCATCCGACAGGGTGGTGCCGTCGATCGAGGCGATGATCAGCGCCTTCGGGCCCTTGGTGATTTCGTTTTCCAGCTGGCTGAGCTGGTTGGGGATGTCGTCCTGCGCATACTGCAGGTCGACAGTGTAGCCGAGCGCCTCGAGCTGGGATTTGACGGCGTCGCCGTCATTGATCCAGCGCTGCGAGGTCTTGGTCGGCATCAGCACGCCGACAAGACCCTTGTCGGCCGCGTGCGCCTGATAGCTCATGGCAGCGATGCCAAGGGCCGCGACGGCGGCCAGCGTCTTGATGATTTTCACGTTACTCTCCCTGGTTGATGGACGCGACACCTCGGGGCTTCGCGGGCCGCGCAGCCAGACAGGAGCGCAAAGGCGCCGCTGTCGGCTTTATCGATCTCCGGTATCCTCCCAATCGGCTCCGCGACACAGTTTCAATCGATACGATTTTGTTCGTTACCGACCCTTGCATCTCGGAGCGCGCGAAGGGTGGGTCCCTTTGCCATAACTGTCAAATGCGATCTTTGGTGGTTGCTATACCGAAACCGGTATGATCTAGCATGCGGAAAGAAACCGGCGGAAAGGCTGGAAGATCATGGCGGCATTGCGCGATCCCGATGCTATTCCAGTAAGTTACGAGAAGCTCCCGGGAGATGGGGAGACACTCCTGCGCAGTGGCTTGAGCTTGCGCCACATGCGCATGATCGCCGCCCTCGACGATCACGGACGGGTGAGCGCGGCGGCCCAGGTCATGAACATCTCCCAGCCGGCCGCCTCGCGCATGATCGCCGAGATGGAGGCGGTGCTTGACGTAAAGCTGTGCGAACGGCTGCCGCGCGGCGTGACCCTTACCCCCTACGGCCAGGCGCTCGCCAGGCGGGCCCGGTCGATCCTGCTCGAGATGCGCGAAGCCGACCGCGAGATTGCCGAGCTCAAGGCCGGCAAGGGCGGCTCGGTGTTCCTCGGTGCCGTGACCGCGCCGGCGATCGAATTGGCCGTACCGGCGATTCGCGAGATCCGCCGCATCTACCCGCGCATCGAGATCACCATGCAGGTCGAGACGTCGAACGTGCTCGCCCGCGAGCTGATCGCCTCGCGCCACGACTTCATCATCGCCCGCATTCCCGACGACCTCAATCCGCGGCTGTTCGAATCCCGTGTGATCGGCGTCGAGAAAGCCTGCCTGATCGTGCGCCGCGGCCACCCGCTCGCCGGGGGCAATGTGGTCAGGCTGGAAGACACCGCCGCCTATGACTGGGTCTTCCAATCGGGCGGTTCGCCCTTGCGCCAGGCGATGGAAAGCAATTTCCTGAACCGCAACATCGCGCTGCCGGACCGGATCTTGAACACCAGCTCGCTGCTGCTCACGCTGGTCATGGTTGCACAATCCGATGCCATCGCACCGGTCTCGGTGCAGGTGGCGAAGTTCATCCAGAATCCGGACGGGCTTGCCGGCGCCATCGATGTCGTCCAGACCGAGTTCGACATCGAGGTCAGGCCCTACAGCCTGATCACGGTCCGGAATCGCGTGCTCTCGCCGGCGGCCAAGATGCTGCATGATTTCATCCTGCGCGAAGTAGGGTGACGGAACGAGAACCGACACCGCGCGTTCAGAAGCGATCGGCATGCGCGCTGGAGCCTGTTTCGGGCGAGGGAACGAGGTGTCGATGGTCAACAACTCGAGAGGTTTTTATGGAACGTCGGAAGTTTCTTACTGGAATGCTTGGCGTTGCGGGGGCAGTGGCATTTGCAAGCGTGGCCGGACCCGGCCGCGCGGTTGCCGGTATTCCCCAGGGCACCGGAATTCTTGATGAGCTGGACAAGCCAGATCCGGCTGTCTTCGAAGGGGACGACGAAGTCGCGCTGGAGCAGGTCTCCCATCGCAGCGGCCACCATGGCCACGATTACCACGATGACTACTGGCGTCGCCGCCATGGACGCCGCCGCGGCTGGAGACGGGTTTGCCGCAGCTACTGGCGCCACGGCCGCCGCCGCGTCCGCTGCTGGCGCGAGCGCGTCTGGCTGTAATCGCTTCTGCGGTTGACGCAAAGGCCGACCACCACAACGTGGCCGGCCTTTGCGCGTACGGCGTTGATCGACCAGTGTAACGTGTATGGCCTGCATTTTGCCTTGGCGTGAGGTCGAATCTACGGAACCATATGAGCCTTTGTTCGTTGAGGCGCTGTTTAAGCGGAGCTTTGACATGTCGAGGGGCGATCAGGAAGAACGGCTTTCTGCAATCGAGGTCGGACAGGCCGCGGGCAATCCGCACGCATGAAAGGCGTGGCGATACTTACCGAAGCCCGTAGCGGTTCCGAATGGCTTGGCAGTCTCACAAACAGCACGGGATTGTTCGGCAACTCCGCCGAGTGGCTCGACACGACCAATCTCGGGTGCAAGCCGAAATCCTTCGATGACCTGCTGTCCGCCGTGATCGATCGCGGCGGGACCGCGAACGGCACGTTCGCCGTCAAGCTGTTTCCACGGCACCTTCACTGGTCGCAGGCCAAATATGGAGCCGACTTCCTGGCGGAATGCGGCCGGCGCCATGCCATGGGTTTGGTCCTGCTGGAGCGGCGGGACCGTCTTCGCCAGGCGATTTCCTATTGCCGGGCGAAGGCGTCAGGCCATTGGAGAAGCACGATGGACGGCGCGGACCTGGTTCCGCAATACGACTTCGCCGGCATCTGCCAGGCCTATTTTCTGATCGAGCAGAGCTATGCCTTCTGGGAGGCATATCTGCGGCTGGCCGATCTGCATTACGATCACTTTTTCTATGAGGATCTGTTGGACGATCCTCGTCCGTACGTCGCGTCGGTGGCTCGGCAATTGTCGATGGAAATGCCGGACGGAGAGTTCGAGACGAATTTGCGCCTGCAGCGGGACGACCTCACCGAAGATTGGGCCGAGCGGTTCCGCAACGACGTCAAATCGGAAGACCTACTGGCGCATCTGCCCAGGAAGGTGGCACCGCGGAATATCAGCAACCTCGCCCGGTTCCTCCTCAAGAAGCAGATGCGAACCGGCCAGGCCTGAATGCCTCTTTAGTCTCGCCAAGGGCAATTCCAGGAAAAGTGCATAGCGGTTTTCCCGGGAGAAGCGCGTAGCGCTTCCCCTTGGGAATTGCGTGAAAACAAAGAGTTAGAGCGGGTCAGCGATTCCGTGAAATGCTGAATCGGCTCGGGTGGACAGGTTCCTGCGTGGGCCGGATCAGCAACCGACTTTTCGGTTTCAGGCTGGAGCGGGTAGCGGGAATCGAACCCGCGCGTTCAGCTTGGGAAGCTGACAGGCTACCATTACATCATACCCGCGCTGCAGCCTCGTTATCATGACGGCATGGCTTCGGGCAATCGCAAAGCGGTGTCACGACGCGGGCTTCGCCAACTCACCTGGTGACGGTCGGCGCCTGCTCCCTGACCTTTGCGACTTCGCCGCCGGCGGCGAAGCTCGGCCAGTATTTCGAGATAGCCAGCGTCGCGCCGGCGGAAGAGAAATGGCCATAGTCGAAATAGAGAAACTGCTTGCTGGTGGCATCCGCATAGGAACAGCCGGTGGCGTCGCACAGATAGGTAAGCGGATCGATGAAGGTCGCGCCTTTGGCGAAGGGCTGCACCTGCTTGTTGATGTCGGGATCCATGGCCATCGGCCAGGATGTGTTCACGGCGCCCTCGTGTTTTGCAAAGAAAGCGATCTTCTGGACGTCGGCGATGAACTCCGGAGACTGGCCGATGACATAGACCTTGACACCCATGTCGCGCAGCCGGTCGATCGTCGTTTGCAATCCGTCGAAGCCCCTTGCCTGGTAATCCGTCCATCGTCCGCTCAGGATCACCGCCTGGATATTGGCATCGCGGATGATCGACAGCGCCCGTTCGTTGAAGCGGGTGCAGGCCGGCCGGGCATAGGAAAAATAGGACAGGTTGGGTGGGCAGCCGGCATAGGTATATTGGATGACGTTGGCCTCGATTTTCTGCGCGTTGGCCTCCAGGCCCGAAACATAGTGAGCCGCGAAGGAATCGCCCCACAACAGCACATTGGTGGGAAAGCCGTGCGTGCGCGTGCAGTCGGCAAGGTTCCAATCCTCGATCCGATTCCCGCCTTCGTTGAAGCAGACGCCGTTGCGCCAGTCACCCACCAGGATGCGTTGCGTCGAGAAATCAGGGAACCGCTGCGGAAAGCCGTTGCCGAGCACGCCGGCCAGACCGCCGACGCACAGCAGGACAATCGCCGTCGCCGAAAAGGCGAAGATCGGCAGCGGGGCGGTAAAGGGTCGCTTCCGCCGGAAAGGCTGCTCGACATATTTCCACGAGAAGGTCGCCAGGGCGAAGCTCGCCACCGTCATCGCGACGATCGTCGGCACCGAGATGGCTTTCAGCGAGAGATAGTGGACGAAGGAATTGATCGGCCAGTGAACAAGGTAGAGCGAATAGGAGATGAGGCCGACCCAGACCATCGGAGAGAATTGAAGCACGCGCGTGGCGACAGGCACGGGCCGGTCGGGGTGATTCTGGCCCGCATAGATGAGCAGGGCGGTTCCGATGCAGGGAAACAGGGCGTTGTAGCCAGGAAACGGATCGCTCTCCGAAATCGTCAGGAAGCCGAATGCAAGCAGGGCAAAGCCGGCCAGGCCGACCAGTTCAGTTGCCGGCCGGCTGGCTAGTGGCGGCGGCCTTTTCAGCATCAGCATGGCGCCCAGCGCCAGTTCCCAGATCCGTGTCGGCAGGAGGTAGAAGCCAGCGGTCGGCGCCAGCGTGGTCGCCATGACCGCCAGGGCAAAACTGCCGATGGCGATCGGCAGAAGGATCGTCAGCCAGCGCTTCGAGGCATACCGGTAGATCAGATACACAAGGATCGGCGCGAAGATGTAATACTGCTCCTCGACCGAAAGCGACCATGTGTGCAGCAGCGGCCGCAATTCGGCGTCGATCGAAAAATAGTTCGTCGTCTTCCAGAAATAGATGTTCGACCAGAAGGTCGAGGCCGCGATCACGCTGAGGCTGAATTCGTGCAGGTCCGACGGCAGCAGGATGAACCAGGCCGCAATGCTTGCAAGCAGGATGACGAAGGTCAGCGCCGGCAGGATGCGCCGTGCGCGACGCCAGTAGAAGCGTCCGATCGAGAATTGGCCGCGCTCGAGATCATCGAGCAGGCTGCCGCTGATCAGATAGCCCGATATGACGAAGAAGATGTCGACGCCGGTGAAGCCACCGGGAATGGCGGACACGCCGAAATGGAAGAGCACGACGGGCAGCACCGCAACGGCCCGCAGGCCATCGATATCACGCCTGTAATTCATTCGACCGGTCCGTATGCCGTGGCCGGCGATGGTCGTGCGGCGGAGCCTGAAATGCTCCTCATACGGCAATCCCCGGTCGTGCGAAAAATCGTGGCTCGTGGGTCCCACGGAATGTGCTCTGCAGCACAACTTTGCTGCACTGCAACATACATGTCAAGACGAATGCCAGGCTTCGAACGCTGGCGACGCCGATTTGCCGGAACGGGATGAATCAGGCGCCGGGCAGGTAGATCACGGCGTAGTCGTCGGCATAGGCCCGCTTCCAGCCCAGTTCATCGAAGAAGGGGATGCGGGTGTCATCGGCTGTAAGCAGTGCCCAGCCGATGGCGTATTTCTTCAACTGGGCCTCGAGCAGCGGTTTGCCGCCGGTTTGACCCGTCGCCTCATCCGTTTTCGTGAACCCGTCCTGGAACAGTTGGTCCGTCCTGCCGTCGATATAGGTCTTGATGCCGTGGAAAATCAGCGTGCCGCCGAAATTGTAGGAGTTCATCACGTTGCCGGACAGGTGGTGAGCGCTGGCGAACGCAAGGGCGCCGCTGGCCGATGTCTTCGGGCTCGCTGCGACTTGGTAGGCGTTGTTGAGCGCAAGGACCGCGCCGACCAGCAACACGGCCGTCGCGCCGCAGAGCAGATGGAACCGGCTGGCGAAGAACTTTTCCAGTACGTCACGCTTTTCGCTCAGCCAGGCGCCGGCTGACAAAGAGGGGTACTGGCGCGCGACTTCGACCGCCACCACCACAGGAACAAGCAGGAAGAACAGATAGACGAAGCGCTGGTGCGACAGGTAGACATGCAAGGTGAAGACGACGAACAACGCCTTGGCCCAGCCGATCCGCAGCCGTGACGTTATAAGCCCGAAAAGCGCCACTAGTATAGCGGCTTCCTGGAGATCCTGTTCCTGGACATTGAACGGCCGCCACTCCAGGATCAGCGGTACTGCTTCATTGCCATGGGCGACGGTGAACGTGGCCAGAATGGCTTGCACACCATAGGGATGGATCAGGCTGACCAGCGGACAGAGCAGGCCAAACGCAACCCACTTCGTCAAAAGAGCGGGTTTCGACAGGCCGGTGCGCGCCACGAGATCGAGACCGGCGAAGGCGGCGATGACGAAGCTCAAGGTGAAGGTAGCGTGCAGGTTGGCCCAGAGCACAACCAGCGCGAGGAGCCACCACGGCGGGGCCTTCTCCTCCGCCGATGCACGAAACAACACCGCCGTCCAGGTGACGATGATCGGCAAGGTGAAGATGTGGGGACGCGCCGTATAGACAGGTGCGATCAGGATGGCCAGGATGAACGTCAGCGCTACCGCCAGTACCGGCTTCAGCCACGCGCTGAGGAACCATGCCGTCACGGAGACTGTCAGCCCTATCGCGGCGATGATCAGCGTGGCGACACCAGTCCATCCGCCGCTACGGTAGGCAAGGCTCAGAAAGACCTGCCCCAGCCATTCCTTTGCGATCCACGGATGCCCGGCAAAAGTGTAGGAATAGGGATCGACCGTTGGAAATGCCCGGTTTGCCAGGAAATCCAGCCCGACTTTCACGTGCCACCAGCTGTCGGGGTCCTTGAGGGTCGCACCCGCGAATGGGGCCAATCCAGCAGCTGCAATGGAGGCGGCAAACAGGCAGAATATCAGCCTGATGCGCTGTGCATCCTCGAGCCGCGACGTGGTCGGAACGATTGCCTCAGCCTGGTTCATGTCGCGCTCCGGGCCATTTTGCCTCTATTCTTGTCAACCGGGGCATCCGCGCCGCCGGCGGAGAACGAAACGGGCTTAGCCGGAATGAAAAACGGCGGCGAACAGCCGGTTTCCCGCCAGATGGACAAACGGTTTTCGATGAGAGCTCCAGCCCGGCTGGAATGACCGCATATCCCAGCGTCGTGCTCAACAGGCCGACGGCGTCGGATAACAGCATCCCCGGACAGTCAAACGAGCGGCTTGACCACATGCGCAAAATATTGGGCTCCAACAGGTATCTTGGTCAGGAAACGCTCGAACGGCCGCAGCCTTGCAAGCGGTCTGGGAAAGAAAATCCGATAGACGATCCGAGTGCCGGAAAAACCCGCCGCGGCCATTCGCCTGCGTATCTCTGGCGAGCTTATCAGGACCGCATTCTCGTCGAAGGCGCAATTCCTTACCGCGTGGGTGGTCAAAGGATTCCACGGATTGTGCTCGAAGACAAAGAAACTGCCGCCATTGGCCAGCACCCTGCCGATCTCGGCGAACAATCCGATCTGAAGGTTTTCGGGGATGTGATGGAAAACGCAAGCCGCGAAGACAAGGTCGAAGCTATGGTCGGCGAAGGGGATTGTCTGGCCGTCGAAATGCGTGAACGCGGCCTGATCGGGGAAGCGCTTGCTGGCGATGTCGAGCGATTCCCGCGAAGGATCGAGCAGGACGATCTCGCTGTCGGGAAACGCTGCGCGCATATGGCCGAGCGAATTGCCGACGCCGGCACCGAAGTCGAGGATGCGCCTGGGTTTCACGCCGGCCCGTCTCAGTGTCGCCGCGACGTCGTCGATCTTGTATTTCGCGAAGAAGTCCGGCGTCTCGCCACTAAGCCTTATGCTCGCGGCATGCTGCTCTTGGTACTCGCGCGCAAACTGGTCGAATTCGGCCTCAAGCACGGGCGGCTCTCTTCGCCATCTCCTGCAGACGATGCGCGGGCAGACCCTGGGCTGGCTCGCTGCGCGAAACGATCTCGTTGACGAAATAGAGCGGCCGCCGCTTCGTTTCCATGTACATGCGGCCGAGATACTCGCCGAAGATGCCCAGCACCAGAAGCTGTACGCTGCCCAGGATAAGCATGATCGCGGCAAGGCTCGTCCAGCCGGGCAGCACATTGCCGCGAGACCATTCGAACAGCGTATAGCTGAGCACGACCAGGCCGAGCAGGCCGAACATCATCCCCAGCAGCGAGGCAAAGCGCAAAGGCACGATCGAAAAGCTGGTCATTGCGTCGATCGCCAGAAGAACCATCTTCTTCAGCGGATAGTGGGTGGTGCCGGCAAAGCGCCGGTGCCGTTCATAAGGGAAGGCGACCTGCTTCAGCCCGATCCAGCTCACCATGCCGCGAATGAACCTGTAGCGTTCGGGCATTGCAATCAGATGGTCGAGCGCACGGCGGCTCATCAGCCGGAAATCTCCGGAGTCCGGCGCGATCTCGACATCGACCATCCTGCCGAGCAGGCGGTAGAACATCGAGGCGGAGGCCAGCTTGAACCAGCTCTCGCCCTCCCGTTTCACCCTTTGGCCGTAGACGACGTCGAAGCCCTCATCCATCTTCGCCATCATCGCCCCCAGCAGTTCGGGCGGATCCTGGAGATCGGCGTCGAGAATGAGAATGCGCTGGCCGCGGCAGAACTCCAGCCCGGCGCTCAAGGCGATCTGGTGGCCGTAGTTGCGTGCAAGGTCGATGGCGACCACATGGTCGTCCTTTTCGGCCAGGTCGAAAATGGCCTCGCGGGTGCCGTCGGTCGCCCCGTCGATGACGAGCACGATCTCGTAGGGGAGGCTTTGCTCGAGGCATACCGCGCCGACGCGTCGATGAAGCTCGGCCACGCCGGCGCGTTCATTGTAGCAAGGCACGACGACCGACAACATGGGTGCGCGGTGCGCGCCGATTTTTCCCGTTCCCGCCAAAGCCTGGCTCCCACTGTGGAGATGACAATAGCAGCAATTGGTTAGAAAACAGATAAGTCAGGAGCCGGCGTGGCCACTGGCTGGCTGGCCGATATGCGTTCGGCGCCGTCAACGGCCGGGTCACGAACGAACCGGCAGTTCCATGCGGATGCGGGCACCGCGCCATGAGCCCGCCAGGATACGGATGGTTCCCTCATGCAGCAGCGCGATCTGCCGGGCGAGATTCAGTCCCAGCCCGGCCCCGCGCGATTGCGGCTGCAGGCGATAGAAGGGCTCGAACACATTCTCGCGCTCTTCCACGGGAATGCCCGGGCCTTCGTCGCGCACCTCGATGCCACCCGTCCGGTCGATCGCAATCGTGATGGTACCGCCGCCGCCGCCATGCTCGATGGCGTTGCGCACGAGGTTGGCGAGCGCCCGCTCGATCTGCAGCACGTTGACTTCGACGCGTGTCTTGTCGGGCGACGGCTCGAAGGCAAGGTCGTAGCCGGCCTCGATGGCGAGCGGCGCGAAGTCGGCCGCCACCCGGCTGACAAGATCGTCGAGATCGACGATCTCGCGCTGGTCGGATGGGCGGTCGAGCAATTGATGATCGAGCAGTTGCTGTGCGAGATGCGACAGGCGCTCGATATCATGCAGCAGCCGCGTGCTTTGCGGCTCCTGCCGCAGCAACTCGGCGCGTGTGCGAAGGATGGCGATCGGCGTGCGCAGTTCGTGCGCCGCGTCGGTGAGGAAACGGTTGTGCCGGTCGTACCCCTGCGCGAGGCGCGCCAGAGCCTCGTTGAAGGCATGCACCAGCGGCGCGATTTCCTGCGGCACGTGCTTGACCGGCAGCTGCATCGCACGGGTGCCGATATCGATGCGCGCCGCCTGGCGGACGGTTTCGACAAGGCCGGCAAAGGAGCGGCGGACCACGGCCGGCGTCGTCACCAGTGTGGTGGCGCCCATGACGAGGATGATGGGCAACAGCAGGATCGCGATGACGAGCGCCAGCGCCGGCAGCGCGCGTTCCCAGTTCCTGCTGCCGTCCGGATACCGGGCGACCTCCACCGTGGCCGAAATGTTGATCTCGAGCCCGTCGGTCTCCTGGCGCGACGACTGCGTCGCGGCGATGATCCGTACCGCGCCGGCTTTGGTCGAAGCGTTTTCGATATAGGCTTCCGGCCGCATGTCCTTGTCGGAGAATCCGATCGTGGCGTGGTCTGCCTCGCCGAGCAGGCCGCCGAAGTCCTTGGTGTAGACATCCGGGATCGTGCCGGAACGGACGCTCTGCCCGCTATCGTCGCGAACGATGTACCAGACATTGGGGAAGCTCTGGCGGAACGCGGTAAGCTCTTCCGTTTCACGGACGACCAGCCTGCCGTCCTTGTCGCGGTCGACGGCATCCTTGACGGCCGCGACGGCAGCCTCGTTGTCGATGAGCAGGCTCGGATTGGCGATCCAAAGGGCTGCCGCGCACAGGACGATGAAGAGGAGCAGCGTCGCCGCCTGCAGCAGGATCAGCCGGCGGACCAGGACCCATTGCAGCGAGCGTGCGCGCACTTTCTTCACGAGGCTGCCCGCAGGAGATAGCCGAGATTGCGGATCGCCCGTATCTCGATGCCGGCGGCGACATCGTCGAGCTTGCGGCGCAGCCGCGAGACATGTGCGTCGAGCGCATTCGAGCCGATCTCGTCGTCCAGGGCGTAGACGGCCTCCTCGAGAGCGCCGCGCATGATGGTCCGGCCCGGCCGGCGGATCAGCGTTTCAAGCACCAGCCTTTCACGTCGGGGCAAATCGAGCGCGTTATCCTCGACCAGCGCCTCGCGATGGCGGAAATCATAGGTGAGGCGGCCGACCATCGTCTGGTTGGCGCGCGAGGTGAACGAGCGCCGGTGCAAGGCGTGGAGCCGCGCGACGAGTTCCACCGTGGCGAAAGGCTTGACCATGTAATCGTCGGCGCCGGCATCGAGCCCGGCAACCCGGTCCTCCAGCCCGCTCATCGCCGTCAGCGCGATCACCGGCACATCCAGATGCAAGGCGCGCAGGCGCGGGATCAGGCTGAGGCCGTCGCCGTCCGGCAGCCTGCGGTCCAGCACCACGGCGTCGTGATGGCCCAAACGAGCCACCGCCTCCGCATCGGCCAAGGTCGCGGCATGGTCGACGATGATGTCCAGGCGCTCCAGAGCGGCCTTCAGCACGGAGGCCATTTCCGGTTCATCCTCGATCAGCAGGACGCGCATTGGCGTTCTCCTTAGCGCGTGGCCGCGGAATTTGCGGCACGGCGGTTCACTCGCATTCCAGCTTCGGCCGGCGGAAATTGGTGATGAACCAGCGGCCGCCGGAAGCGCGGGCGTAAAATGTGTAGAAGCATTCCTGACGCTCGATATAGCCGGGCGTTTCGGTCTCTTCATAGACGGTTCCGTGTTTTGTGTGGCGAACCTCGCCGCTGGATGTCCCGGAAACCGCTGACGTCGAGACCTGGCGCCACTGATAGGCGCGTTCTCCCTGGCCGAGGTCTACGATCGCCGTTGGCGGCCCGTAATCCAGAACGACCGATTCGACCGGTTGTCCGACATAGTTCTTCATGATGTCGGAGGCGCAGCCCGCCAATGCGAGCGCGATCGCAATGAACAATAGCTTGGACGTCCGTCGGCCCGGGCGATGCGTGGACATTGCTGATTCCCATGGTGAAAATTCACGCAGGCGACCTAGATTGAGAAGATTACATCGACATTGCGACAAGCATGGAATGCTTCGTTGCCTCGGGCGGGATGTCTGCGTCCAGGCATCAAGAACAAAAAGATCGCGCGATGCCGTTGCGGCCATCGCGCGATCGAGGTCGGCCACCTGCTGTTTCTAGAACCGGTAGTTGATGCCGGCTTTCAGCTCATGGCTGCCGATCGTCTCCTTGGACCTGCCAAGGGCCGATGTCGTTTCCACGCCGGGCGTGCGGACATAGTCGTACTCGACCTTGGCCGAGAGGCCGCCGGCGAAGCCCTGCTCGATGCCGGCGCCGACGAGGTAACCGACTTTCCATCCGTCGCTGCTGCTCACGCGGTCGCCCTTGTCGAATCTGGTCATGGCCACGCCGCCGGTTCCGAACAGCAGCGTCTGGTCGAAGCTCACGCCGGCCTTCGCCTTGGCCGCGCCACGCCATTTTTCCTTGATCTTGCCGCCCTGGACATTGTGCTCGGCACCGCCCAGATAGGAACCTTCGATCTCGGCGCCGAGAACCGCCGGGCCTATCTGCTGGTTATAGCCGGCCTGGACGCCGCCGCTGAAGCCATTTCGGCCGGCGAACGGGTTCGGCATTCCCGTGAATGCCGTGCCGCCATGGACGCCGACATAGGCGCCGCTCCATTGGAAGGCAGGAGGATCATTGTAGGCAGGCGAGAGGTCGGCGGCCGTCGCCGGCCCGAGGAGGCAGACGGCAAGGGCACCCGCCGTCAGGACGATCTTTGCTTGAGGGGACACTGCATTACTCCAACACAAACGCGCATCCGCACCGATGCGCCGGTTAAATGCTGAGGACCCTGACCATTGGGGCGGTCAGTTCCGATTGGTGTCTTTCAGGGATGGCTGCGCGGGTCTGGGGACCGGCTTTCACCGGCTGTGGTAGGGGTAGAGCGCCGCGCGGTCCGTCACCTGAAAGACGCCTGGTATCTCGCAAGTGAAAATTGCACGCACATTGCGCAAAACTGGAAAATGACGATTTTGTGCTTTATTTTCAATAAATTAAAATGAAATTGTTTACCCATATTTAGGAATTGCGAATCTCGGGCAACCGGGAAACTCGATCACTTGTTTGACATGAACAGGCTTCCCAGTTGCCCGCCTCACGCGCCGAAGCGTACAAAATCCGACGGCAATCGGCCTCGAGGGCGGGGCTTCGGTTCGCTGGTGCCAGGGCAATTCGGGGGAATTTGCTTTTGCGGGTCATTTATTTCCATTCGGACACGCATCCATATGACAAGGCGATCTACCCAGGCGTGGGCCCGGCCTTCGCCAAGCCGTTGTCATGGGAGGCCCGACCGATCAGCCAGATCGGCCGGGGCGGTTGCGAGGTCGCCGTCGTCGACAATCGCCTGGAGCCCGGAGACGTCGAGGTGCTGAAAAAGCACATGGCGGTCCCCGCAAGCGACAGGCCCGTGCTCTTCTTCCGGGTCAGCGATTCGGACATGCCGGAGACAACCAACCCCTGTGTCAGGTTCATCTTCGATTGCGCCGACCATCCCGGCGTTCACTATGCCACGACCTATGATCCCGAGGGGCCATTCCTGGCATTCGTAGGGACGCTGAAAGTCTCTCGCGTGGTCCATTTGCCCTATCCCTACGATAGCTCGCGGGAGGTCGAGATTCCCTTGGCCGGCCGTCGCCGCGGGGTCTTCCTGTCGGGCAGCAATTCCAGAACATTATACCCGGTGCGCTATGCCTTGCGTCGCCGGCGTGCGCGCTTTCCTTGGCTGCGACTGTTCATCTTCGACCTGAAGCACCCGGGATATCCCGAACATGGCAAGCCACCCCGTCATGACTTCACGCATGCGCGCTACATCGGTCTTGCGGCGCAATTCAGCCACTTCTTCCTTTGCGGGACGCGCTACAATGTCGAGCTGATGAAATATGTCGAATGCGCCTATGCCGGCTGCGTGCCGGTCGGGGTGCCGGCAGGCTCGCTGGATGCGGTTGCCGGGCGGTATTTTCGCCCATATGGCGGTCATGGGCTCGATCTCCTGAAGGATCTCTGCCAGCCCCTGCGGGAGCTCGAGGAACGGGCGGCCGGATACAGGGCGGCCATGCGTGAACTTCGGTCGCCCGCCAGGATCATCCGCGATTTCACGGCAGAGGTCAGGGGCATCGAGGGCAAGTGATCGACATGGACAGGCAACGTCCGGAGGCCGCGCCGGATGGCGCCATCGAACCTGTCGTCAATGCCGTTTGGATCGGAGCATCCCTGGACGACCTGCATGCCGCGTGCCTGCGTTCCTTCGTGCTGGCGGGCCACCGGGTGCATCTTCATTGTTACGACACCCCACGCAATGTTCCGCCCGGCGTCGAAACGGTCGACGCGTCGAAACTGATGCCAAGGGAGCGGATCGTCTACTACAGGTCGAACGGAAGTCCGTCCCTCTTTTCCAATCTCTACCGCTTGAAGATCCTGGAAGCAGGGCTCGGCCCGTACGTCGATTGCGACGTGTTTTGTCTCAAGCCCATCCCGAAACAGGACTATATCCTTGGTTACCAGTCCAGCGACCAACTTAACGGCGCCGTGCTGAAATTGCCGGCCGGCAGCCAGACACTGCTTGAGATGCTGAAATTCGCGGAAGATCCGTATTACATCGTGCCCTGGCTCAACCGCTCCAGGCTGATGCGCTACAGGTTGCGCAAATTCATCGGCCTGCCGATCCACATTTCCAACTATAGCTGGGGCAGGCTGGGCCCCGAGGCGCTCACCTATTTCGCCAGCAGAACCGGTGACATCGGTCAAGCGGTTCCTATCGACGTCTTCTATCCGCTTAGTCACCATCAGGTCGCAATGCTGCTCGATCCGGACCTTTCGCTTTCGGATATCGGCACGCCGCGTACGCTGTGTATTCATCTGTTCGACCATACGCTCCGCCAGTGGATGATCGGCCGCACCGTTCCACAGGGCTCGCCGCTGGGGCAGATGCTTGAGCGCTGCGGGCTTTCCACGGCAGCCGGACGCTAGCAACGGTCCTGGCTCGTGCCGCCTTGCTGGATGGCCGCCAAGCACGTATCTCTTGGCCGTGCCCATGAGTCCGGGCATCTCAATCGGGAGACGGCATTGTCCGCACTGACGCGCTTTCTCGGCGACTCGCCGCTCAGGGTTATCCTGAAGCTGCTGGTGGTATCCTTTCTCGTCGGCCTGGTCATGAACGCCTTCGGCTGGTCGCCGATGGATGTGTTCTACGGTATCCAGAAGTTCTTCATCGACCTTTGGAATCTCGGCTTCCACGCCATCGACCGCTTCCTCGGCTACATCCTGCTCGGCGCCGCGATCGTCGTGCCGGCCTTCATCCTGCTCAGGATCGCCAACTACCGGAAATGACCTTCAGGCGTAGCCCGAGGCGACCTCGAACAGGATGGCGTGGCGCGCGGCAAGTGCCGGCACATCGGTGGAATAGCCGCCGCCGATGACACCGCAGACAGGAATGCCGAGCGCCCGAAAATGGCCGATGACCATCTCGTCGCGGGCGCGCAGGCCGTTGTCGGAAAGTGCCAGCCTGCCGAGCCGGTCCTCGGCATGGACGTCGACGCCGGCGTTGTAGAAGACGATGTCCCAACGCGCTCTCGCCGACAGCTCCGGCAGGGTCGCGGCCAGCCTTTCGACATAGGCGGCGTCGCCCGTGCCGTCGGGCAGCGCGACGTCGAGGTCCGAGGCGATCTTGCGCACGGGGTAATTGCGCTCGCCATGCATGGAAAAGGTGAACGCGCGCGGCTCATCGCCCAGAACGTCCGCCGTGCCGTCGCCCTGATGCACGTCGAGGTCGACCACCAGGACGTTGTGTGCGGCGCCCTCTTCGAACAGAACCAGCGACGCGACGGCGACATCGTTGAAGGTGCAGAAGCCGGCGCCTTGTGCGCGTCGCGCATGATGGCTGCCGCCGGCGGTGTTGCAGGCAATGCCGTGGCGCATGGCAAGCCGCGCCGCCGCCACCGTGCCGCCGGCGGCAAGCTGTGCGCGCAACGAGACCCGCGGGCCGACCGGAAAACCGATCTCACGCTCGATTCTTTCTGGCACGGCGCAATGGATGACCTGGTCTACATAGTCCGGTGTATGGGCGAGCCCGAGCCATGATGCCGGCGCGGGTTCGGCTGTGTTGAGCGCCGCTGGGCTGGTCAGGCCGCGTGCCCGCAAGGCCTCCATCAGCAGCGGATATTTGCTCATCGGAAAGCGATGGTTGGTGGCAAAGCCGGCGTCGTAGTCGGGGTGGTGGACGATCTGCAGGGGCATCGACTGGGGTCGGATGGTTTCACGCCAGAGCGGGATTTCGGTTGGCCGTCGCGGAAGGACGATTGCGCGGTGGCCAAAAAATGGGGCACATCGGTTCCCCGATCAAGCCGCAATCAGCAAGGCAGCAATCCTTTGGACAACGGTGCCATCCCAGCCGACGCCAGAGCCTTTTCCGTCACCAACCGCTCGGTGCTTGCCATCGCCGTGCCGATGACGCTCGCCTACCTGACGACGCCGCTGCTCGGCCTGGTCGATACGGCTGTCGTCGGCCAGTTCGGTGATGCCGCCTTGCTTGGCGGCCTGGCGGCCGGCGCGCTGGCTTTCGACGTCGTCTTCACCACCTTCAATTTTCTGCGTTCGGGCACCACAGGCCTCGTCGCCCAGGCCTTCGGGCGTGGAGACGCCCTCGAGGAACAGGCGGTGTTCTGGCGCGCCGTGCTGATCGCGGTGGTTGCCGGTGTCGTGCTGGCAGCGCTTTCGCCGCTCATCGCCGTTGGCGCCCAGTGGTTCATGGACGCCGGACCACGCGTCAGCGAGGCGATGGGTGTCTATGTCAGGATCAGGCTGCTCGCCGCGCCCTTCTCGCTGATCAACTACGCCGTCCTCGGTTACGTGCTGGGCCGCGGCGAGGGCGGGCTCGGGCTTGTCCTGCAACTGGTGCTCAACGGCATCAACATCGCGCTCTGCTTCCTGCTCGGCCTGGAACTTGGCTGGGGCGTTTCCGGCGTCGCCTGGGCAACCGTCACCGGCGAATTCCTCGCCATGCTGCTTGGTCTTGCGATCGTGGTGCGGCGGTTCCGATCCAGCCCGCCCTTACCTCGCCACCGCCTGCTCGACATGGGCGCCTTCCGGCACATGCTGTCGCTCAACCGCGACATCATGATCCGCTCGTTCTCGCTGCTTGCCGCCTTCGCGCTGTTCACCCGCCAGGGCGCTGAGTTCGGCACGGTGACGCTCGCCGCCAATGCGGTGCTGATGAATTTCTTTCTTGTCGCCGGCTATTTCCTCGATGGTTTTGCTACCGCCGCCGAACAGCTCGCCGGCCGCGCCATCGGCGCGCGGGCGGCGCAACCCTTCCGGCAGGCGGTCCGTCTGACCCTGTTCTGGGGCTTCGGCTTGGCCGGCGGCGCGACATTGGTGCTGTTGCTGGCGGGTGCCAATCTGGTCGCTGTCGTGACGACATCGCAGGAGGTCCGCGCGGTGGCCGATGTGTATCTCCCGTGGGCGGCGTTCACCGCGCTGAGTGGCGTGCTCGCCTTCCAGATGGATGGGGTCTTCATTGGCGCGACATGGTCGCGCGACATGCGCAACATGATGCTGTTGTCATTTCTCGTCTTTGCCGCCGCGCTGATCACGCTGGCTCCCGCCTTCGGCAATGCCGGTCTGTGGGCGGCCCTGCACGTCTTCCTGCTGGTGCGGGGATTGAGCCTGCTGACAATTCTGCGGCTGCGGATACAAACCGCGTTCAGCTGAGCGGCTTCGACGCCCATCGATCGACATGACTGTCGCGCAACTCGCGCATCGACCTGAGTTTCTCTGTCTCGGCAAAGCGCGTCATCCCGGCGACGATCCGGCCCGGCAGCGCCGGTCCGGCATAGATCATGCCGGTGTAGAGCTGGACGAGATCGGCGCCGGCGCGGATCTTTTCCAGTGCGGTTTCGGCGGAGTTGACGCCGCCGACGCCGATGATGGCCATGTCCGGCCCGACGAGCTTGCGCATTTTCGCCAGCACGATGGTCGAGCGCTCGAACAGCGGCGTTCCCGAAAGCCCGCCGGTCTCCCGCGCGGCATTGGCGCTGCGCAGCGCCGGCCGGGAAATCGTGGTGTTGGACACGATGATGCCATCGATCCGCTTTTCGATGACCTCGGCGGCGATATCCTCCAGTTCGGCCTCGACCAGATCCGGCGCGATCTTGAGGAAGACCGGCGGCCGCGCGATTGCTGTGGCACGCGCGGCCATGACGCGGGACAAAAGCTCGCCGAGCTGTTCGCGCGCCTGCATGGTGCGCAGCCCTGGCGTGTTGGGCGAGGAAATGTTGACGGTGAGATAGCTGGCATGGGGAGCGAAGCGGGCGACGCCGCGCTCATAGTCGCCGACGCGGTCGGTGCTGTCCTTGTTGGCACCGATGTTGACGCCGACGATGCCGCCGCGCCCCTTGCGCGCGGCAAGGCGTCTTTCGGCCGCCGCATGGCCCTCATTGTTGAAGCCCAGCCGGTTGATGACGGCTTCATCCGATATCAGCCGAAAGATGCGCGGCTTCGGATTGCCGGCCTGCGGCAGCGGGGTGACGGTGCCGACCTCGGCGAAGCCGAAGCCCAGCCCAAGCAGCGCGTCGGGCACCTCGGCGTTCTTGTCATAGCCGGCCGCCATGCCAAGCGGATTGGGGAAATCGAGGCCGCAAAGGCTGATCTTCAGCCTTGTATCGCGTACCGTCCGCGCGCCGACCGGCAGGCCGCAGCGCAATGCCGCGATCGACAGGCCGTGCGCGGTTTCCGGATCGAAGGTGAACAGCAGCTTCTGGCCGATCCGGTCGAGCACGCTCATTGCCCCTCCAGGGCCGGGAACTGGTGGCTACCGTCGGCACCGAGCGGCAGCGGCTTGACCCACAGCACCGCCTTCGGGTCGAGCACGCCGTAGAGATGCGGAAACAGCGCGCCGCCGCGCGAGACCTCGTATTTCAGCGCATCACCCAGGCTGGTGCCGTCGACGGCGACCAGCAGAAGGTCGGTCCGGCCAGAAAAATGCTTTGCCGCGGTTTCCCCGGCCTGCTCTGCCGTCGAGAAATGGATGAAGCCGTCGGCGATGTCGATTGGCGCTCCGGTGAAGCGGCCATTGGCTTCGGCCTCGCGCCAAGGCGCTTGCGGAGTTATCTTGTAGATAATCTGTGACATGGTTGCGCTATAATCCGAACCAGTCGTGCGGGGAAGGCCAGGCCAAGGGTCTTCCCCATTTCCGGCGCAAAGATGCGATATTTCAGGCTTTGGCCATGGAGGACGACATGCGTCTGCAGCACATCTTGATCCCCGCCGCGCTCGTTTCACTGGTCGCGGCTTCAGCTTATTCGGAAGAAACCGACCGCTACCGGCTGGAAAAGTCGGCCACCGGCTATATTCGCATGGATACCCAGACCGGCGCGATGTCGATCTGCGAAGAGCGTTCGGGCCAGCTCGTCTGCAAGATGGCGGCCGACGAACGCGCCGCTTACCAGGATGAGGTCGATCGCTTGCAGACCTCGATGAAGGCAATGGACGAGCGCGTCACCAGGCTGGAGAATTCGCTCTCGGCCCGCCTCGAATCGAAACTGCCGAGCGAGGAGGATTTCAACAAGACGATGAGCTACATGGAGCGCTTCCTGAAGGGCTTCATGGGCATCGTCAAGGATATGGACAAGGACAGCGGCGGCGGCGCCCAGCTCAACTCGCAGAAGACTTGAGCGCCAGAGACAAGGAAAACGCGGCGCGTTGGCTTTGCCGCTTGAAAACAGCGCGCTGCCCCTCATAATCATCCGACTGATCCCGCAAAAAGCAGTAAATCGGGGATTCGGGGAGGGACATTTGCCGTCAGGCTATTCTTTCGTCATCGCCGACGATCATCCGCTGTTTCGCGGCGCCCTGCGCGAGGCGCTTGCCGGCATCGGCAATGTCACCGCCATTCACGAGGCCGGCGATTTCGAGAGTGCCAAGGCGCTGGTCGTGGCCAATGAAGATGTCGATCTGGTGCTGCTCGACCTGTCGATGCCTGGCGCCAGCGGCCTCTCCGGCCTGATCTCGTTGCGCGGCATCCATCCGGCGGTGCCGCTGGTCGTGGTGTCGGCGCATGACGATCCGGCGACCATCCGGCGCGCGCTCGATCTCGGCGCTTCCGGTTTCATCTCGAAGTCGGCCAGCATGGAGGAAATCCGCGGCGCGGTGCAGTCGGTGCTTGCGGGCGATATCGCGGCACCCGTCGGCGTCGATCTCGGCGTCGAACGCGATCCCGAAATATCGGACCTGATCAAACGGCTGCAGGCGCTGACGCCGCAGCAGACCCGCGTGCTGGGCATGCTGGCCGAGGGCCTGCTCAACAAGCAGATCGCCTATGAGCTCGGCGTCTCCGAGGCCACGATCAAGGCGCATGTCTCGGCCATATTGCAGAAGCTCGGCGTCGACAGCCGCACCCAGGCGGTGATCCTGCTGTCCAAGATCGGCAGCGACCCCCTGCAGCCGGCGGGCTGAGCGCCGGCGTCCTCGGCTCAATCGGAACACTCAACTTCGGCTCGCCGCACCGGCCGGACGCTGAAGACCATGAAACTGACGGCGGCCATGATCCAGACGCCGATGCCGCCATAGAGCATCACCCAGCCAAAGCCATTTCGCAGCGCGTCGCGCATGACCGGATCGGGTAGACCAGGGATGGGATTTCCGGCTGCGATCCCTTCGGCGGCGAGACGCAGCTGGGCGGCATCGAGGTCGGGCAGCACTCGGCTGAGATGTGCCAGCACGCCGCTTGCAAGGATGAAGCCCATCACCGCTATGTTCAGCGCCAGCGAAACCATGCGGGCGCTCATGTCGATGCCCGACGCCATGCCGGCGCGGTCGCTCGAAACCGAACCCGTCGTCGTGTTGGTGACGGGCGTGTTGGTGATCCCGAGGCCGGTTCCGGCGATCAGGCAGCCAGACAGCATCGTCAGCCAGCTGGCCTCGGCGGCCGCGCTGCCGAACTTCATCGCGATGAACCCCACGCCGATGACGGCGAGCCCCGCAGGGATGACGACACCAGGCTGGTAGCGCAGCGAAAGCCGCTCCGCCACGGGCGGCATCATGAGCGTCGGAAGTGTGTAAGCGAGCAAGGCAAGGCCGGTGGAAAGGCTGTCATAGCCGAGCCCGGCATGGAACCAGATCGGTAGGTAGATCATGAAAGGCCAGTAGGAGAGGTTCATCGCCGCCGAGCCGACGATGGCGCCGGAAAACGGCCGGATCCGGAAGACCGAGAAATCAAACATCGGCCGCTTGCTGATCCTTTCGGCGATGAGGAAGGCGATGAAGCTCGCGATCGAGACACCGAGGATCACCAGTGCCGTCGGACTGGCGAAACCGAGATCCGGGCCTTGCGTGATGTAGAAAACGAGGCAAAAGACCGACGGCGACAGCGTCACGATGCCCGCCAGGTCGAGCTTGCCCGCCTGTGGATCTTTCGATTCATGGACGCCGGTCAATGCCAGCACAAACGCCATGACTGTTGCCGGCACATGGATGAGGAACACCCATTCCCAGCTCGAGATCGCGACGATGCCGCCACCGACGATGGGCCCGAAGCCGAGACCGACACCGAAGATGACGCCCCACCAGCCCCAAGCCACCGCGCGCTCGCGGCCTTCCCTGAATTCGTGCGACAGAACGGCGAGCTGACAAATCAGCATCGCGCCGCCGCTCAGGCCCTGCAGAAACCGGGCGACGATCAAGGTGGATACGTCGTCCGCCAGGCCGCAGATCAGCGACGTCAGGCCGAAGGCGGCGATGGAGACCAGGAAGACGCGCTTGCGCCCGTAACGGTCGGCGATGGTGCCGACCGCCATCAGCACGGTGGTGACCGCGATCGTGTAGGCGTTCATCACCCACTGCAATTGCCTGAAGTCCGCGTGCAACACTTCTTCCAGCGTCGGCAGGATGGCGGGGACGCTTGAAATCTCCAGCCCGAACATCAGGCATGCCAGGCAAGCGGCAAACAGGACGACGATGCCTCGGCGGGTGAGGACAGCCATGGTCAAACCTTTCGAATTCCCGGGCGCGGCGATCTGCTGACGCCTGCCATGCACTGCACAGTTAGGGCAGGCTTGATCATTTGAAAATTGCATGGTTGGCTATTTCAGTGACAACAAAGCGAGATAGCTGACATGACGCTGGACGTAGAAGCGGTGAAGGCGTTCGTCACCGTTGCGGATCTCCGCAGCTTCACGCGTGCCGCCGGAGCGCTCGGCAGCACGCAAGGCGCGGTCAGCGTCAGGCTGAAGCGGCTTGAGGACCGGCTTGGCCAGAGACTGATCGAGCGGACGCCCCGGCTGGTCCGACTTTCCACGCGAGGCGAAATATTCCTGGAGCCGGCGCGCGATTTCCTTGCCGCGCACGACCGCGCCGTCGCGAGCCTGACCGCTGTCCGCCGCCGCTTCAGGCTCGGCATCGCCACCCATGTCGGCGGCGCCGAGGTTCCGACCTTGCTGGCGCGGCTCAACGCGCATGATCCTGCCCTCACCATCGAGGTTCGGCTCGATGATTCACACGATCTGCTCGACGCGTTCGACCGCGGCGAGCTCGATGCGGCGATCATCCGCCGTGAGGACGACCGTCGCGATGGCGAGGTGCTAGCGCCGGAGCATTTCGGCTGGTACGCCGCTCCGGGTTTCGTCCACCGGGCCGGCGAGCCGCTGCACCTGGCCGCATCCTCGCCATCCTGCGGCATCCGCAACATCGCGACCGGCGCGCTCGACGCGGTCGGAATTCCTTGGACGGAAGTGTTCCTTGGCTGCGGCTCCTTTGCGGTGGCCGAGGCCGTCACCGCCGGCCTCGCCACATCGGTCTTTTCCTGCCGGCTGGCGCCGCCCGGAACGATCGAGGTGAGCCGGAAATTCGGCCTGCCGCCGCTGCCGGCATCCGAGATCGTGCTGCTTTCGACGCTTTCGGACATCAAGTCGCGCGAGGCGCTGCGCACGCTGGCCATGGCCTTTCGCGAGCATCGCCCGCCGGCAACGGTCACCGCCACGCGGCCCCGTTTCCGCAACTCGCAAGGGGCCGACAATCTGTCCGACGCGTAAGTCCCGTGCCCGTTTCAGCGATGATGGCCGGATTGCGCGTTGTCTGACGTTAACGCCTACGGCCGCTCGATGAGCAGCATGCTGATCCGGTCGCCGTCCATGCCGGAGCGTTCAGCCGAGCCGCACCGACAGCTCCGGCGTCACTCCGCCGCCCGCACCATCGGCCTGAACCTGGCCATCATCGACCGCAGCACCGCCGGCTTCAGCGGTTTGTTGATCATCGGGATGTCGAGGCCCGCCGCGGCTGCCCGCACCTCGTTGGAGCGGTCGGCCGTGACCAGCACGGCCGGCAGGTCGTCACCGTGCGTCGCCCTCAGCTTGATGATAACGTCGAGACCGGTTTCACGGTCGAGATGGTAGTCGGCAAGCACGATGTCCGGACGTTGGACCGCGACCTTGTCCAGATCCCCCGAGCCGGTCGCCGTGGCGACGTTGCAGCCCCAGCCTTCCAGCAGCAGCCGCATGCCTTCGAGGATACGGATGTCATTGTCGATGCACAGCACATGCAGCCCCGACAGCGAAGCCGCCGCGCGGGCCGGCGCCCGGGTCTCGACCTCGCGTCGCGACTCCTGCGCGGCTGTCACCGGCAGGATGACGGAAAAGCGCGTGCCCTTGCCCGGGTTGGAGAAGATGCGAATCTCGAGCCGCAATACCCTGGCGATGCGGTCGACGATGGAGAGGCCGAGGCCAAGACCTTCGGCTTCGCGGGCGCCTTCGTCCAGCCGGGTGAATTCATGAAAGACAGTGTTCAGCTTGTCGCCGGCAATGCCGATGCCGGTGTCGATGACCTGGATCTCCGCCAATTCGCCACGCCGCCGCACACCGACCAGGATGTGGCCCTGGCGGGTGTATTTGATGGCGTTGGAGACAAGATTCTGGATCAGGCGGCGCAACAGGTTACGGTCCGTCGTCACCGTCAGCGACGACGGCATGATCGTCAGGCCAAGCTTTTTCTCCGCGGCCAGTGGCCGAAAATCATTGCCGATCTGGCGCAGCAGGCCATCAAGGCTGAAGGCGGTGTCGTCCGGTTTCATCGCGCCGGCATCGAGGCGCGAAATGTCGAGCACGGCGCCCAGAATGGTCTCGACCGATTCCAGCGAGGATTCGATGTTGATGGCCGCCTTGCCGGCCGGACCCTTGCCGGCCTTCTCGATCAGCGAGGAACAATAGAGCCGGGCGGCATTCAAGGGCTGCAGGATGTCGTGACCGGCGGCGGCAAGGAAGCGCGTCTTGCCGAGATTGGCCTCCTCGGCGAGCATCTGTGCCTGCGCCAGTTCCTCGTTGACCCGGGTCAATTCCTCGTTGACCCTGGTCAGCTCGATGGTGCGGGTCTTGACGCGCTGTTCCAGCGATTCATTGGCGCGCTTCAGCGCGAGGTCCTGCTCGACGCGTCCGGAGATGTCGGCATAGGTGGCAACGATGCCGCCATCGGGCATCGGGTTGGAGCGCAGCTCGAGGATACGGCCGCTGGTCTTCAGCTCCATCTGCCAGGGGCTGACGAAGCTGGTCAGCCGGTTGAGCATCGCCACGCGCTGGTCGGCGGGGATGTCGCCGCGCTCGGCGAGATGGCGAAGGATCTGATCGAGCGAAACGCCGACCTGGCCCATCTCGTCGGGCAGGTCGAACAGCGCCCGGTATTGCCTGTTCCAGCAGATCAGCCGGAAATCGCGGTCGAAGACGGTGATGCCTTGCTCCATCTGGTCGAGCGCGATCTGCAGCAGGTCGCGATTGTGCTGCAGCGCTTCCGTGGCGTCGTCGAGCAGGCGGAAGGCGTCGCGGGATTCGCGGTCGTGGCGGCGAAACAGCAGCGACAGGATCAGCCGCGCCGAGGAGGAGCCGACGGCGCTGGCCAAAAGCTGCTCGGAAAAGCGGATGACGTCCATGCTCGCCTGCTCGTTGCCGTGCAGCGAGGTGCCGTTGCTCTTCTCGAAGGATTGAAAGGAGCGTTCCGTGCGTTCGACGCCGAGATAGCGTGCGATGGTATCCTTGAGGTCGTTGACGGTGATGGCCGTGCGGAAGCGGCGCAGGCTTGGCATCGGGCCGGCTTCGCGCGGCACGAAGATCGATGCCTGGATGCGCTCCAGCGGCACCGACGCGCGCGACAGCGAGCCGAAGACGAAGAACAGCGCGTTGATTGACAGGCTCCACAGCACGCCATGGTTCAGCGGTTCGGCGACGGTGCCGAACAGCGCCTGTGGCCGCAGCGCCTCGAAGCCGAACAGTCCATGCACGATGATGCCGGTATCGGGTGGGACGAGCGACGGCACCAGCAGCGTGTAGCCCCAGACCAGGATGCCGGCGACCATGCCGAGCGCCGCGCCGCGGCCGTTGGCGCCGCGCCAGATCAGCCCGCCGACCAGCGCCGGCGCGAATTGCGCGATCGCCGCGAAGGACATCAGGCCGATCGAGGACAGCCGGGCGCTGTTGGTGCTCTCGCGATAGTAGAGAAAGGCGATGAACAAAAGGATGAAGATCGCTCCACGCCGTACATTGAGGATAAGCGTCGACCAGTCCTCGTTTTCGGAAGTGGTCGTCCGCAGCAGCCGGCGCACGAACAGCGGGATGATCAGGTCGTTGGAGATCATGATCGACAGCGCCACGCTCTCGACGATGACCATGGCGGTTGCCGCCGACAGGCCGCCGATGAAAGCGGCCATGGCCAGGAAATCGTGGCCGCTGAACAGCGGCAGTGACAGCACGTAAAGGTCGCTGCTCGTCCTTGTCCCGACCAGCGTCAGGCCGGCAAAGGCGATCGGCAGCACGAACAGGTTGATCGCCACGAGGTAGAGCGGGAACACCCATGTCGCGGTGCGCAGTTCCGCCTCGCTGCGGTTCTCGACGATGGTGACGTAGAACTGCCGCGGCAAGAGGATGATGGCGAAGCCGCTCAGGCAGGTCAGCACCAGCCAGGTGGCGAGCGACGTCGAATAGCCCATTGCCTGCCGTACCTGGCCATTCTGCGCCAGCCGGTCGAACATGTCGCCGGGGCCGCCGAAGATCAGGAAGGTGACCATCAGGCCGATGGCCAGGAAAGCGGCGAGCTTGACCACCGTCTCGACCGCCACCGCCAGCACCAGCCCGTCCTGGTGTTCGGTGGCGTCGGCATGGCGTGTGCCGAACAGGACCGCAAACAGCGCAAGCAGCATGGCGACGACCAGCGAGATGTCGCTGACGAAGGGATCGAAGGAGGGCGGCGAGCCCGTATAATGCTCGACCATCAGGCTGACCGATCCCGAGATCGCCTTCAGTTGCAGGGCTATATAGGGCACGGCGCCGATGGTGGCGATCAGCGTGGCGATGGCGGCCACGGTGAAGCTCTTGCCGTAGCGCGCGCCGAGGAAGTCGGCGACCGAGGTGATCTTCTCGGTCTTGGCCAGCCGCACGATGCGGTTGAGCAATGGAAAGCCGAACACGAACACCAGCACCGGGCCGGTATAGATGCCGAGGAATTCGAGGCCGCGTTCCGAGGAAAGGCCGACCGAGCCGAAGAAGGTCCAGGACGTGCAGTAAATGGCAAGGCTGAGCGCATAGATGAAGGGCCGCGCGCGGCCGGGTCCAGACATCATCGAGCGGCGGTCGCCCAGGCTGGCGATGGCGAACAGCAGCGTCACATAGGCGATCGCAATGATGACGATGAACAAGCCCTGCACGCCGGCAAGATCCTCCCTGTGCCGATTTTAACCTGGCCGGTCAGACGCAATCACAGCTTGGGCGCCAAGTCCATCACGGCTTTCGGCGCATGCGGGCCATGATTTCCGCGGCTGCCCCGGGGTAAGGAGAAAGCGGTTGCTTTCTTCTTTTAGCCGATGGTGCAACCCAAGGTTTTTGTTATGGTGTCGCCGGGTCGGTGCCGCAGGGATGGGACGGCTGTGCGGCCCGCCATGACAAGGAGGGTCGAATGCTGAAAGAATTCCAGGAATTCATTTCCAAGGGTAACGTGATGGACTTGGCCGTCGGCGTCATCATCGGCGCTGCCTTTTCCAAGATCGTCGATTCCCTGGTCAACGACATCATCATGCCGATTGTCGGCGCGATTTTTGGCGGTTTGGACTTCAACAACTACTTCTTTGGGCTTTCCTCGGCCGTCAACGCCACCTCGCTGGCGGACGCCAAGAAGCAAGGGGCTGTTTTCGCCTATGGCAGCTTCATCACCGTGGTGCTGAATTTCATCATCCTCGCCTTCATCATCTTCCTCATGGTCAAGGCCGTGAACAACATGCGCAGGCGCCTGGAAAAAGAAAAGCCGGCGCCGGCGGCCGCGCCGCCCCCCGCCGATGTACAGCTTCTGACCGAAATCCGCGATTTGCTGGCCAGGCGATAGACGGATACGGTTCTTCTGGACCAAAACCCCGGTCGTTCGCGGCCGGGGTTTTCTGTTTTCGTATCTGGTAAGCAGCCCTTACGAACGCCCGAGACAACGGACCTGCCCAATGACCCTGATCCAGACCCTGCGCCCCGAGGCCCTGGCCGCGCCTGAAAGCGGTATCGTCGCCGTCGTCAACTACGGCAGATTGCGCGAAGGCCTGATCCCGCTCTGGGCCGGCGAGGGCGACCTGCCGACGCCGTCCTTCATCACCGATGCCGCGTCGAAGGCGCTGGCCGGCGGCGAGACGTTCTACACCTGGCAGAGGGGCATTCCCGATCTGAGGCAGGCGCTGGCGCGTTACTACGCCAGGCACTTCGGCAAGACCTTCCCCGAGGAGCAATTCATCGTCACCGGCTCCGGCATGCATGCCATCCAGCTGGCGCTCGACGCGCTTGCGGGCGCCGGCGATGAAGTGATCTATCTGTCGCCCGCCTGGCCGAATTTCGACGCCGCCGCCGCGATCGCGGGGGCCGTGCCGGTGCCGGTCACGCTCGACCATTCCGGAAATGGCTGGTCATGCGACGTCGAGAAGATCGCGGCGGCGGTCACACCGCGCACGAAGGCGCTGTTCATCAACACGCCGTCCAATCCGACCGGCTGGACCGCCGACCATGAGACCTTGCGAGCGATCCTCGATCTCGCTCGCGCCAAGGGCCTGTGGATCATCGCCGACGAGATCTATTCGCTGTTTCACTATGGTCACGGCCGCGCGCCGTCCTTCCTCGACATCGCGGAGGCGGAAGACCGCATCCTGTTCGTCAACAGTTTCTCCAAGAACTGGGCGATGACCGGCTGGCGGGTCGGCTGGGTCAAGACGCATCCAAGCCTGCAGCAGGTGTTCGAGAACCTGATCCAGTATTCCAACTCGGGCGTCGCCCAGTTCATGCAGCGCGGCGCGATCGCGGCGCTCGACGAGGGCGATGCCTTCGTCGCCGAACAGGTGGAGCGGGCGAGAAAGGCCCGCGACCTGGTCTGCGGCATTCTCGGCGAAACCGGCAAGGCGCGGTTCACCGTGCCGCAGGGCGCCTTCTACCTGTTCTTCACGGTCGACGGGATCACCGATTCACGCAGCGCTGCCTTCGACATCGTCGACAAGGCCAATGTCGGCCTGGCACCCGGCACCGCCTTCGGCCCGGGTGGCGAAGCGTTTTTGAGGCTGTGCTTCCACCGGAGGCTGGACCAGCTCGAGGAAGCGGCCCACAG
Source organism: Mesorhizobium sp. M8A.F.Ca.ET.165.01.1.1 (assembly GCF_004792065.1). NCBI lineage: Bacteria > Pseudomonadati > Pseudomonadota > Alphaproteobacteria > Hyphomicrobiales > Phyllobacteriaceae > Mesorhizobium > Mesorhizobium sp. M8A.F.Ca.ET.165.01.1.1. Next base: position 254,818 of record NZ_SRTH01000008.1, read on the forward strand.
GCTGGCGGGCTGGATGAAGACGGTTTGAGGCTGCTTGCTTTATAGGTTAGCGTCGCCCCTCATCCGCCTGCCGGCACCTTCTCCCCGTATAGTGACGAGGAGAAGAAGGCTGGCCGCAACGCCGGCGCCTGTTCTGCAACGCTTGCGATTGGCGAAACTCTCCGCGACAGCCTCTTTCTCCCCGTCACTATACGGGGAGAAATGTCCGGCGGGACAATGAGGGGCAGCGCTGCGGTTCTAATGACGGCGAGAGGGTGACAAAGCTCGCCTTCACCCGCCCGACTTGGGCACCAGCAGCGGAATGATCCGGTCGCTTTTCGCGACGGCCGGCCGTCCCGCCGAACCGTAGGGGATGCCGAGCGCGTCCCAGGTTTCGACCAGCGCGTCCTGCAGCTCGGCGATCAGCGCGTCCGAATGGAAGGGCGTCGGCGTGATGCGCAGCCGCTCGGTGCCGCGCGGCACGGTCGGGTAGTTGATCGGCTGGATATAGAGGCCGTGCACGCCAAGCAGGCGGTCGCTGGCCATCTTGCAGAGCTCCGGATCGCCGA
>NZ_SRTH01000089.1:0-397 GCF_004792065.1 Mesorhizobium sp. M8A.F.Ca.ET.165.01.1.1
GGCGACCGCGTGCGCGTCGGCACGCCCGGCGGTGGCGGTTACGGCGACCCGAGCGAGCGCGACCCGAAGCTGGTCGCCGAGGATGTCAGGCTCGGCTACTACACGGCCGAACAGGCGCGGGAGATGTTCGGTGGGCCTTCCGGCTGAGGGCTTCGCGGAAGCGGCCGAGTCTGCGCAGAACGAGGATCATGCGCGGGATCAAGGCGGGGGCATTCTCACCCAGCCGGTCGTGCCGTCAGGGTTTTCATGGGCCCGCGCCTGCTGCCGCCGAACGCGCAACTGAGCGGATCGTTCGTTGTCGCGGTCAGGGCTTCCAGCCAGGCGAGTCGCTCTCCCTGGCGCCCGATTATGCACCCGCCCAGGCGCCTCCGGCAGTGGCGCCACCCACACGCATCAA
>NZ_SRTH01000090.1:0-396 GCF_004792065.1 Mesorhizobium sp. M8A.F.Ca.ET.165.01.1.1
TCACCGACAGCTCGTAGTCGGACGGATCGACGCGGGCGAGCACGTCGCCGGCATTGACATGCTGGCCAATGTCGACGAGGCGCTCGGTGACCTTGCCGGCGATGCGGAAGCCGAGATTCATCTCGGTACGGGCGCGCACCGAGCCGGAATAGTCGAGCTGGCGGGTGGTCTGCGCCTCACCGATCTCGACGACCTTCACCGGCCGGACGATTTCCTGGACGACCTCGGCCTTCTCCTGGCTGCAGCCAGCAAGGCCGAGCACTGCTGCTACGACGGCGACGGCTGGGAAGCCGGCGGCCGGCAGCTTGCGGAGGATGGAACTGGACAAAGACACCTTAGCACTCCCGAAATGGAGATGAATGTCGACCGGCACCCGGCGGGCGGCGGCTATTTCAA
>NZ_SRTH01000091.1:0-395 GCF_004792065.1 Mesorhizobium sp. M8A.F.Ca.ET.165.01.1.1
ACGATGATGCGATCCGAGAGCGTCAGGGCCTCGGTCAGATTGTGCGTCACCATAAGGGCGGTCGTGGGCCGGGCCGACCAGACCGCAAGAAGCAGGCGCCGGAGCTGCTCGGCGGTCCGCCCGTCAAGCGAGACGAAGGGCTCGTCCAGGAAAAGCACAGCCGGTTCGGTCGCGAAAGCCCTCGCAAGTGCCGCCCTTCGCGCAAGGCCAAGCGAGAGCTCCGCCGGATAGAGTGAGCGCATGCCGGTAAGACCGAGCGAGGCAAACAGCCCGTCGAGATTTTTCGTTCGCAGGTCTTTCGGCAGCGCCAGCCTGACATTCTGCTCCACCGTCCGCCAGGGCAGCAGGGTGGGTTCCTGGAACACAGCGGCTATGCGGTGCGAACCGACTTCAGG
>NZ_SRTH01000092.1:0-394 GCF_004792065.1 Mesorhizobium sp. M8A.F.Ca.ET.165.01.1.1
TTCGAATTCAACAACCGGTGCCAACGAGGGCATGGCGTTAAGGCACGCCATGGGCGGATATGCTTTTGCATCTCGGTACGACGTGGCTGCTGTTCGCGGTCGCGACCGTCGCGGTTTTCGGATTCTTTTTCGGCTCCGCGCTCGATGCCATCATGAAGGACGACGGCTTCGGCTCGACCGGCAACACGCTGCTGTTCACGCTGGGCTTCTTCGTCGCGGTGATGGTCGCCAATGAGCACGGCATCGCCTTCAGGGATCTCAGACTTGCGGTGGCATGGGGTTTGAGCGGCGCCTTCGTCCTCATCAGCGTGATGGCGCTTATCAAGGCCGGGCTGGCACGCCTTTAGGGATTGTCGATATTCACGCCATGTCGGCCTGCAAGTGCCGGTTTTCT
>NZ_SRTH01000093.1:0-391 GCF_004792065.1 Mesorhizobium sp. M8A.F.Ca.ET.165.01.1.1
ACCGGCTCCTCGGCGCCGTGAAAACGGCGCTTGAATGCCGCCTGGCCCTGCAGGTTGAACCGGCGGCGGTTGATCCAGGGCGAAGAATAGGCGCGCTGGAAGGTGTTGCGCCAGAACGGGCCGGGCGGTGCCTGTCCGCTGCGCCAGACTGCGAGCGTGATCATCCGTCCTCCACAGCATGGGCAGCGGTGCGTTGCCGCAAGAGGAGCGGCAGCGGCGCTTTCGGCATCCGGTTCGCGATCATCCTGTTGTGGTTTGGTCAGCAGCCTGCGGCACTGGTCGAGCCTGGCGGCGCGATGGCCGTTGGCGAGGAAGCCGTAGTGGCGGATGCGATGGAAGCCGTCCGGCAGCGTGTGCAGCAGGAAGCGGCGGATGAACTCGTGCGCGTCGA
>NZ_SRTH01000094.1:0-389 GCF_004792065.1 Mesorhizobium sp. M8A.F.Ca.ET.165.01.1.1
GGCGCCTTGGTCGCACTGTCGATATCTCGGGACTGCACGCGCCCGACGTCCAGGCGATTGCCGCCGGCATGACCTTCGCCTGCGCGACTGACGGCAATCATGGACGCTCGGTGGCGCAGGGCGCCAGCCTGGTGGGTGCGCGCTCCGTCATCTTCGTCCATTCGGGCGTCAGCAACGAACGCGTGGCCGCCATCGCCCGCTTCGGCGCCGAGATCGTGCGCGTCGCGGGCGACTACGACCAGTCGGTCAGGGAAGCCGCCCGCGTCGCCGCCGAGCGCGGCTGGACCGTCGTCTCCGACACATCCTGGCCGGGTTATGAGCGCATCCCGGGACTGGTGATGCAGGGCTATACCGTGATCGTGCGCGAAGCGCTGAAGCGCTTGCCCCAG
>NZ_SRTH01000095.1:0-385 GCF_004792065.1 Mesorhizobium sp. M8A.F.Ca.ET.165.01.1.1
CTTCGACCGCCTCCGGCGAGGTGGTGCGCAGCTTGCCGTCGCTGCCGAGCGGCGTCATGTCGTAGCCGAGCATCAGCGACGTCCACACCGGCGTGTTGGCATTCTTGAGGCCGCGGGCGACGAAGCCGAAGGTGTTGCTCGATGGGTCGGTCAGCGCTTCGGCGGCGGTCACCAGCTGCTCGAAGGTCTCGGGATATTTCAGCCCCTTGGCGTCGAACAGCTCCTTGTTCCAGTAAAGGATCCAGTAGTCGACCGAGAACGGCAGCGAGCGCAGCACGCCTTGCGTATCCTTGGCGAAGACCATGCCGGCATCGGCGAAGTCGCTCTCGACCAGTGCCGGATCGGTGAGCGTCGGATCGGCGAGATAGCCGGAGATGTCGGCCAG
>NZ_SRTH01000096.1:0-384 GCF_004792065.1 Mesorhizobium sp. M8A.F.Ca.ET.165.01.1.1
TTCCCTTTACGCGCAGCAACTCCGGCATGTAGCAAAGATCCCCATTTGTCTCGACCGACCGGATTGTCTCGTCGATCGTTGCAAGGGCTTCGGCGGACCGGCCTGTCGCGGCGAGACCCTGAACGAGCGCGATACTGAGCGGCGTTGTAAGCAGTTCGTACGGGGCTGCGTGAAGGTTCTGCAGAGCGCCTTGCAAGCCACGAACCCCGCTTTCCGCATCGCCTCTACGAATAGCGAGTTCGCCTTGGACGCCTTGCCCCACGGCGAGGTAAGGCCTGAGAGCGTGCAGCTCGGCACAGGAGAAGAGACGATTCAGGTGCTCCTCCGCGCGGTCGATGTCGCCGACCCAAACGAATACGGAGATGGCCCAGACCAGGGCGATGG
>NZ_SRTH01000097.1:0-383 GCF_004792065.1 Mesorhizobium sp. M8A.F.Ca.ET.165.01.1.1
GACCCGCTGATATCGACGCAGTGCGAGCACTACCGCTCGATGCAGGAGCTTCACGCGGCGCTGTTGAAGACGGTGCGGGATATCACCGGCAAGGACGCCGCGTTTATCAAATGGTTCGGGGCTGGGTCGGCTTAGTGGCATTCTCGACCGAACTCGCCATTGACTGCGGCAGGCCTTCACCCTTGAACGTCAGTCTCCCCCGCTGGAACCATCCGCCTCGGGCCGGATTGTGTTTTGCGGGCCGCGTCAGCCGGACCTGGTGGCAAAGAGAACAGGGCTGGTTTCTCCGGCTTCACGCCCTGGCCAACGAAAAGGCAGTCGAGCTCTTGTCCCACCCGGCCCGCTCCGTATTGGACGTGGGAAGCACATGGCAGAGCAGACGC
>NZ_SRTH01000098.1:0-382 GCF_004792065.1 Mesorhizobium sp. M8A.F.Ca.ET.165.01.1.1
GCAAAAGTGGTGGGAGTTGAGATGGGTGCCTACTACTACACGGCGCGCGATCATGCGGAGCTGGTGAAGGCAATGCCGAACGTCCGCTTCAAGGATGTCGAACTTCTTGTGAACTGGGTCAGGTTCATAAAGAGCGAACAAGAAGTCGCGTACAAGCGACAAGCTGGCGAAATCACTGAGCGCATGATGGCTCGCGCTGTTGAAGTCGCGGCCCCGGGTATTAGAGAGTGCGACGTGGCGGCAGCCATCTACCATGCCCAGATGTCGGGAACCGAATCGTGCGGCGGACTTCCCGCGACTAGCCCGCCTCATATGGGATTCGGTGCACGAGCCCGTGAAGCTCATCCGATTTTCAGCGATCGCCCTATCGATCCTAATTCCG
>NZ_SRTH01000009.1:0-244374 GCF_004792065.1 Mesorhizobium sp. M8A.F.Ca.ET.165.01.1.1
AGCTAGCCACCGGCAGCGGAGCCGAAACCGCGACTTCATCAGGCAGTCCTTCACATTGCTCGATATTGAAAACGGTGAAGCGCTTGAGGAAAGGGATCGCCTGGGCATCCTCGCCTGTCTCGCGAGCGCGCTTCCTCTCATGATCCGGGACAAAACGATCGGCATAAACGACCGTTGTCCCACGTTCGCCTTTGCGGACGTTCCCGCCGAGCGCGACAGACTGTCGATAGGTTAGCCAACTCTGCGTTGGGAACCCGCGTTCGACGACGGCACCCCAGAGGATAAGCACGTTGATCCCGCTGTACGTACGATGCGTGCTGGCATTCTTAGGCAAGGAAAGCGACGCTTTTGCCGCGGAAGTCCCCCATGGCTGAACCCAAGGAAAACGACCCGCTTCCAGTTCGGCAATTATCTTGCCAGTGATGTCGTCGTAGAGATTGGACCGGTCGGCGACGGCATGGTTTCGATTGTTCCGGACAGACATCGCGGTTCTCCGCGACGGGCGCCGAAGGCCTTTCCTTCCGCTTTTAACCCGTCGTGAAAACCCGACCCTCCTCTCACTCTCCGTCGGGAGAGCCCTCTGCTCTCCCGACCAAATGCGAAAAAGGGCGTACAAGGCGGAAGCCCCGAAATGTCCGTGAGCGGGAATAAGTCAGTTCGGTGCTGGAGCAGGTTCGTGGGCCTGAGACCGGTTCAACAGGGCGGCCGAAGGAGCATCAGCATAGCGCCGCCGTGAGGCGGGATGCGGGACCGACAGCCCCCGGCGAAGGGCGCCATATGAAACTTTGCTCGCTAACTTCAGCGCAGATCAGGAAGCGAGCCGTCGGGCATGACGCATGGTCGATCCGGGCCACAGCTACTCCTCACCGGCCGATATCCACGAAATCACCGCCCGGCATACGCTTGCCGGCTTTCGCCCTTTCCACCCGTGAAGGCTATCGGCTTCAATTGTCTGCTTAGCGAAGGAGGAATGGCGTCATGACAGGTCCCAGGGAAAGTGAACTAAAGCGGACGATCCGCCGCAAGCAGCTGCGCGAAATCGTACCTCTGGCCGACAGCACAATCTATGAAATGGAACAACGCGGGCAATTTCCACGACGTTTCGCTCTCACTCCTCGGTGCGTGGTTTGGGATCTCGCCGAAGTAGAAGCCTGGCTCAAGGCCCGCAGGGCAGTTCCGATCTCCCGTGCGAGTCCTCCTGATGTGCGTTTACGGAAAACCTCTCCTGTCAGAGCGCGAGATCGGGCACAAATGCCGCAAGCATAGTGGGACGAGCGCCACGGTGAGGTCGATGATCAATCCGTTCGGGTAAATTTGCCGCTGCCGCGGACACATGGCGCCGCAAAGCCCCCTGGCCACGTCACTCCAATGCCTGAATGCAGCTCCCGGGTACGCGTCCAAGAAACCAGATTGAGCGGTCGCGAACGTCGAAAGCGCTGCTCACCCGACATCTGAGACATCTGTCATGACCATCCATCCTGCCGAAGATCAGCGATGGTCATGCCGGCACGATCACGTCGTCCCCATGATGCCGATGATGATCAGGATCAATAGCGCGTTCGGCTTGCTGCTTACGATCGGCATGATGCCGTCTCAAGTTACGAAGCGTCACACTCTTGAAAACAGCCATTATATGAGCTATTTTTTTCACAATGGCTCTAAACAGCTAATTTGTGAGGCGAAAATGATCGACCTGAACGATCTTGGCAATGAGATCAAGAATGCCAGAAAGCAGCGTAAGCTGACACGCGAAAAGCTCTCTGAACTCTCCGGCGTCAGTCGGGCGAGGATCGAAGCGCTTGAGAACGGCAGGGTATCCGACATGGGTTTCAAAGGCGTGCTCACGCTCATGAACATTGTAGGGCTCGATTTCCGACTGACGACCTTCAACAACAAGCGGCCCACACTCGAAGACATCTTGGAGGAAGACGATGCTGCGCGTTTGGGTGGGTAGCAAGCCAGTCGGCGTCCTGGACAGATCCGGCAAGCGTGGTTCGACTTTCGTGTACGATGTGAAGACCGATGGTCCTGACGCCGTGTCGCTCACAATGCCCAAGCGGACCGAATCATGGAATTCGGAGTTCGGGCTCCTTCCCATTTTCGACATGAACCTTCCCGAGGGGGCACTTGAAGGGAAGATCAGGGCGGCCTTCGCGAAGGCATTGGGCCGGTTCGATGACATCGACCTGCTGGCCGTTGTCGGCCGGTCGCAGATCGGCCGTATCCGCTTCACTGGAATGGAAGAGGAACTGGTGGAGGACGTCCCTTTCCGAAGCATTGACGACTTGCTGCGCGCTCGTCGGGCCGGCGATCTCTATAACGAGCTCCTGGAAACATACGCAGTCCATTCAGGGGTCGCCGGAGTGCAGCCGAAGGTCCTGGTGCGAGCCAGGGAGGATAGTCCGTTGGACGGACGCCAGTCGCTCAACGTCCGCGGAGCTACCCACATCGTCAAAATGTGGGATCCCGACGAGTATCCCGAATTGGCAGCAAATGAGTTCTTCTGCCTTATGGCAGCTCGGGAAGTTGGCCTCGAAGTGCCGGACTTCCGGCTATCCGAGGATGGTCTTGCCCTGGTGGTCGAGAGATTCGACCTGACCGACAGCTCGTACCTCGGATATGAGGACTTCTGTGTGCTGAACGGCGTGACCAGCAAGGACAAGTACAACGGAGGGTATGAAACAAAGCTCTTTAGGCGGATCAAGGAATTCGTCTCTCCCGAAAATGCCGTCGGGTCATTGGAAGCCGCTTTCCGCCTGTTTGTGATCAACTGCGCCATCCGCAATGGCGATGCACACCTGAAGAATTTCGGCGTCGTCTACAAAGACGCGGAAAGTCCGGTACGGCTGGCTCCCGTGTATGACCTCATCACGACTAGGGCCTACATCAAGAACGATGCCATGGCGCTTACGCTCGACGGCACCACTGCCTGGCCCGACCGAAAGAGGCTTGACCGGTTGGGCGTCACCCGCGCGAACCTCCGACCGGGGCGCGTAGCAGAGATCGTGGAGCAGACCTGCGACTCGCTCTCAGACGTTTCGGGAAGGGTGAAGGCCTATTTTGAAGGATCCCGCTTCCCTGAGGTCGGCGAAGACATGCTTAGGGAATGGCAGGCCGGAGTGCGCTCGCTTTGCGAGGGAAAGACGATCCACCTGATGGGGGTTTTGGACGAAACACGAGCAAACGACTAAAATATCAGCTCTTTCAGGGAAATCAGAATATAATAGCTAGTATTTAAGCTGTTCAGACCGAGGTGCGCTAGATTCCACCGCTGGCTTGCAGTCCATCGCCAAAACCAATTCTCCGCGCGTTCAGACCGGCACGGGCTCGTTCAGTCAAAGCGCCGGATCGGGCGCCAGGATCGGCAGCGACGGCGGAACGAGCGTCGGCAGGTACCTCTTGCCATCCACCCAGGCATCAATGATGTCCGACCATTCCTGCATCATATGGCGGCGCTGCACCTCATATTCGGCTTTGTTGTAAACGCCACGCGACGAGCGTCCGTCTTCGTGCGCCAAGCACTTTTCTATCCAGTCGCTGTTGAAACCAAGTTCGTTCAGCAGCGTCGAACCTGTCCGCCGCAGGTCGTGAACCGTAAACGGCTCAAGGGGCAGCCCCTCCATCTTGGCCCGTTCGACGACAGCATAGGTCACGCGGTTGAAGGTCGCGCGCGACATCGATGCATCCGCGTCATATCGAGACGGCAGCAGATATCTTGAATTGCCTGCACAGGTCTTCAAGGCGATCATGATGTCGAGCGTCTGGCGCGACAGATAGACGTTGTGCGCCTTCGAACGCTTCATCCTCTCCTTCGGGATCGTCCAGACTGCGTTCTCAAAATCGACTTCGTCCCAGACGGCGTCCTGCAGCTCGCTCTTGCGCACCATGGTCAGGAGGTAGAGGCGCATCCCCAAGCGGATGGTCGGAAGCGTTGCGACATGCTCGAGTTGCTTCAGCATCACTCGAATTTCTGAAGGGGTGAGTGAGCGATCCCGTGGAACGAAGTTGGCGATGGAGGCCGGCCCTACGTCGTCAGCCGGATTGGCGACCTTCTCGCCATGAAGAACCGCGAAGCTGTAGATCTGCTTGAGGATATCGCGCACGTGGATCGCTGTGGCAGGAGCACCACGATCAACGATCTTGCCGCAAAGTACCCTGAGGTCGTCAGGCGTGATTTCCGTCAGAAGGCGGTTCCTCCAGACCGGGAGCAGTTCACGTTCGAAGATTGAACGCCGCATCGCGCGAGTGCTGTCGGCCATGGGTCCGGCAGTCAACCACTTTTCACCGAACTCGCCGAAGCTCTTTGCCTCCTTGATACGGCGCTTCTCCCGCTGCTTCTCAATCGCAGGAGATCGGCCGTCGCGAATGTCTCGTCTTGCATCGAGGCACCGCTCTCGCGCCAGGGCAAGTGAGATGCCGTCGCGTCCGTATTTGCCCAGGTAGACAGTCTCCCGACGGCCGTTGAGCCTGTAATCCAGCCGGAATGAGATCGCGCCACTCGGCATGACGCGAATGTACATGCCATCGCGGTCCGCAATCTTGTAGATTTTATCTTTTGGTTTCAATGCCTTGAGGGCTGTGTCCGTCAGCATTCCTGCTGCCTCCTGAAAAGTACCGTCAGCGCAATTTCGGGGGCTCCTGGCAGGGATTTCCTATTGTCTTCAATAGGTTAAAACGAAAAAAGTACCGTCACGAGCCTCATTGGTCGTGACGGTACTTTGAAAAATTGGTGGGAGCAATATGGGCGAGGTCCGTCAGGCGGACCGCCAGCGCCAAAACCTGCCTGCCGATAGATGCCGAATGTCTTAGAGAGGATTTATTTTTGATTTCAATGGCTTGCGTCGAACTACAGCGTATTTTCGGCGGCGTTCGGATAGGCCTGAATCATTCCCACTCGATTGTCCCAGGCGGCTTCGAGGTGACGTCATAGACCACGCGGTTAATGCCGCGCACTTCGTTGATGATGCGGGTTGCGGCGGCACCCAGGAAGGCCATGTCGTAGTGGTAGAAGTCAGCCGTCATGCCGTCGACCGAAGTGACGGCGCGCAGCGCACAGACGAATTCGTAGGTGCGGCCGTCGCCCATCACGCCGACGGTCTGCACCGGCAACAACACGGCGAAGGCTTGCCAGATGGCGTCATAGAGGCCGGCCTTGCGGATCTCGTCGAGATAGATGGCGTCGGCCTCGCGCAGGATCTCCAGCTTCTCGCGCGTGATGCCACCGGGACAGCGTATGGCAAGACCGGGGCCTGGAAACGGATGGCGGCCTATGAAGCTTTCGGGCAGGCCGAGCTCCTTGCCCAGCGCCCTCACCTCGTCCTTGAACAGTTCGCGCAGCGGCTCGACCAGCTGCATGTTCATGCGCTCCGGCAGACCGCCGACATTGTGGTGCGACTTGATCGTCACCGACGGGCCGCCGGTGAAGGAGACGCTCTCGATGACGTCTGGATAGAGCGTGCCCTGCGCCAGGAAATCGGCACCGCCGAGCTTTTTCGCCTCTTCCTCGAACACCTCGATGAACAGCCGGCCGATCGTCTTGCGCTTCTTTTCCGGGTCCGACTCGCCTTCCAGCGCGGTGATGAACTTTTCCGAAGCATCGACCAGGATCAGCGGCAGATTATAGTGCTGGCGGAACATCGCCACCACACCGGCGGCCTCGTCCTTGCGCATCAGGCCGTGGTCGACGAGGATGCAGGTGAGCTGATCGCCGACCGCCTCGTGGATCAGAAGGGCGGCGACCGAGGAATCCACGCCGCCCGAGAGCGCGCAGATGACCTTGCCCTTGCCGACCTGCTTGCGGATCGCCTCGACCGCGTGCTCGCGGTAGGCGCGCATCGTCCAGTCGCCTTCGATGCCGGCGATGTTGTGGACGAAATTCCTCAGCAGCCTCGCGCCGTCCGGCGTGTGCACCACCTCCGGATGGAACATGATGCCGTACATCCTGCGCTCGACATTGCCGAAGATGGCGAAGGGCGAGCTTTCCGATTTGCCGAACACCTCGAAGCCCGGTGGCAGGGCGATGACGCGGTCACCATGGCTCATCCACACCTGATGGCGCTGGCCGGTCGCCCACAGGCCCTCGAACAGCGGGCTGTCCTTCTCGATCTCGACGAAGGCGCGGCCGAATTCGCGATGGTTGGAGCTTTCGGCGACGCCGCCCATCTGCACGCACATGGCCATCTGGCCATAGCAGATGCCAAGCACCGGCACGCCGGCGTCGAAGACGATCTGGGGCGCGCGCGGGCTGCCGATATCGGATGTCGAGGCCGGACCGCCGGACAGGATCACCGCTTTCGGATTGATGCGCTTGAATGCCGCCTCGGCCGACTGGAACGGCACGATCTCGGAAAACACGCCAGCCTCACGGATGCGGCGGGCGATGAGCTGCGTAAACTGGCTGCCGAAATCGACAATCAGGACGGTGTCGGGGTGATTGGCTGTTGTCATGGCGAGCGTTTAGAGAAAGAAACGAGTCTGCGCAATGGGTTGCGTAGCCTGACTTTCAGACTGGTCTGGGCTGATCGTCGGATGAAGCCGCCCGCAGCAAACCCGAACCGATCGCCTGTTCGAGGCGCATGACGGCGTCGGCCAGCTTCTCGTCGATGACATGGAGATATTCGGTCCAGTCGCCGACGTGCCTCAGATCAGCCGCACCGTCGGAAATGCCGCGCAGCCCGATGAGCGGGATGTCGAACAGCTGGCAGGCACGCAAGCAGGCGAAGGTTTCCATGTCGACCATGTCGGCGGCGATCGCTTCGTACGCCGCGCCGGTAATGATGGCGCCGCCGGTCGACAGTGTCGCCTGCTTGATTTCGGGAATACGCAGCGGCAGCGGTACGGTCACCGGCAGGTCGAGAAACGGCGTGGCGCCCTTCTCGAAGCCCAGCGGCGAGGCATCGATGTCGCGATAGGCGGCCGAGACCGCCTGGTAGATTTCCGTCTGTTCCAGGGTCCGGCTGCCGGCCGAGCCGAGCGATACGACAAGGTCCGGCAATGCTTTTGCGGATTTCAACCAGGAAAGCTCGGCACCCAGCCGTACGCCGGCTTCGACCGGCCCGACACCCGTCATCAGCGGGGTGAACAGCCGCTGCAAATGCGGGCCGTATTCGGCCTTCGCCGCCATGACGAAGAGGACATCCTTGCCACCAATTCGCACGACGTTGCCGGTCATGATCTGCTTCTCCCTGTCCCGGCCCTTCGCTATGGCTCCGGGCGTTCGCCGCTCGAAAAGCCCATTTGGGGGCTTTTTGTCCGCTGCGCGGACCGCTCCTCACCCTGCTATGCCGTCGCGACCGACCACCGTCATCATCGTCCCGGTCATGGTGGCGATCAGCTTGGCCTCACCGTCGGCGGCGAAGGCATAGGCCTGGCCGTCGGCAACGATGATGGTGCGGCCGGGTTTGGTCACCGACCCGCGGAACAGAAAGCGCTCGCCCCGGCCCGGCGCCAAAAGGTTGACCTTGAACTCGATGGTCAGCACGCCGGAATTTTCCGGCATCAGCGAGAACGCCGCATAGCCGCAAGCCGAGTCCAGCGCCGTCGAGATGACCCCCGCATGCAGGAAGCCATGCTGCTGGGTCAGCGCCGCCGAATAGGGCATCTCGATCTCGATGATGCCGGGCGTCACCAATGTCAGTTCGGCGCCGATCGTCGCCATCGCCTGCTGGCGCGCGAAGGACGCCCTGACGCGATCCTCATAATCCGGAGCCGGTACGATCTTCGCTGCCATCGCCATTGCCTTCACGTTTGCCGGGAAAGCTTATCGCAGAGGCATAAGCGGCAGGCAAATGCTTTTGCTGCACTGCAACAAAACGACATCGAGGCGTCCTGGGCTGCGGACTCATGAAAGCGAAGCGACAATCTGATGGCCGCCAAGGCCATGCTCGCGCACGCGAGCACAATCGCTCACGCGAATGTCGCAATTGAGCGCCAGTTCGGCGCATCTCATGTCGACCCTCTCACCACGCCCGGTACAAATTATTGGTCAGGTCAGTTGGCTCAAGGAGAATTTGCATGCGTGGTCACTGCTTATGTGGCGCTATTGCTTTTGAAGTCGACGGCCCGGCACAAGCATGCGTGGTCTGTCATTGTGAAAGTTGTCGGCGGCAATGTTCCGCGCCGATGACCGCCTACATTGGCGTCCTGGAAGGCCAATGGCGATGGCTAAGCAAGCCGCCAAAGGTGTTCAACTCTTCTCCCGGTGTGGAAAGAACATTTTGCGATCACTGTGGTACGCCGCTGTCCTTCCGCTCGAAGAAGATGTCCAATGTCATGCATTTTTTCTCGGCAGCGATGGAGGAGCCGGAAAAATTCGCACCGACGCTGCATGTCGCTTTTGAGGAGAAGCTCCCTTGGTTGAAACTCGCCGACGGCCTGCCGACACGGTTTGGGCCTGACTATACGAAAAACTAGTTCAACCAGAGAAGCGAAGCGTTGAGCAGAGTGGCGAACGCCACCCATGCCGCATACGGCGCGAACAGCCAGCCGGAAAGCCGATCGCGGGTCGAGACACTCACAATGAACAGCACGATGCTCGCGAGAAGAAACACGATGACGACCAGAGCCAGTTCCATCATTTTCGCGCCGAAGAAGGTTGGCGACCATAGGAAATTCAGCACGAGCTGGGCGCCCCAGATCTTCATCGCAGTGCCCGCCGGCTCTCGCCGCCATGTCCGCCAGCCGGCCACGGCGATCAGCACATAGAGCAGCGTCCAGGCCGGCGCGAAGGCCCAGTTGGGCGGATTGAAGGAAGGCTTGGCCAGCGATGCATACCAGGCACCCGGCAAATTGGCGTAGCCGATCAGCAGGCCGCCGCCCAGCACCAGAACGAGAAAAAGCAGAAGCGACGGATATCTTTGCAAGACCTTACCCCATGGCGGCCCGACGCCGCGCATCTGCAAGTGGGGCGCGGCCGGCACCTGTCAACGGCAGCGTCAGTTCGCCCGGCGCATGGCGCAGAAGTAAAATCCGTCAGTGCCGCTCAGCGCCGGCGAGAGCGAAATGCCACCCAGGGCACCGATCCGCATCGCGGCGGCATGGCCTGGAAAGTGGCTGTCCCAAAGCTGGCGATGATCGACCGAGGCAAAGCCGCCGTGCCGCTCGCGAAACGCGGCGACCTGTTCGCCATTTTCCTCGTCGAACACGGAACAGGTGATGTAGACCAGCAGGCCGCCGGGTTTGACATAGGTTCTGGCGGCATCGAGGATCGTCGACTGCTCGCCCTTGCGGGCGTCGAGTTGTCTCTGCGTCAGCCGCCATTTGGCGTCGGGACGCCGCCGCCAGGTGCCGCTGCCGGTGCAGGGCGCGTCCACCAGCACGATGTCCATATGATTGGCGAGCGGGGCAAGCTCGGCCGGCTTGGTGGCGACCTGCACATTGCGGTTTTCCGAGCGGCGGATACGGTCGAAGATCGGCGCCAGCCGCGCCTTTTCGGCATCGTGAGCGAAGATCTGACCGTGATTGCCCATCGCAGCCGACAGCGCCAGCGTCTTGCCGCCGGCGCCGGCGCAAAAGTCGAGCACCTGCATGCCAGCCGTCGCGCCGGCAAGCGCTGCCGCAATCTGCGACCCCTCGTCCTGGACCTCGAACCAGCCTTTCTGGAAGGCCGGCTCGGCCTGCACGTTCGGGTGTCGGCCGTCACCGTCGATCGGCGGGATGCGGATGCCGTAGGGTGCGATCCGTGCGGCGCTGGCACCGGTCTGCTTCAGTTCGGCCAAGACCTTGGCGCGATCGGCCTGCAGGGTGTTGACCCGGATGTCGAGCGGCGGACGCGTGGCAAGTGCTGCGCCCTCCTCGACCCATGTCCCGCCAAAGGCCCGTTCGAATAGCGGTTCGCACCAATCGGGTATGTCGGCGCGAACCGCGGGCGGCGCATCTGCAAGCCGGCGGTCTGCGATTGCCTGGAGTTCCGTGGCGCTCAGCAGCGGCGGCGCGAACTTGTCACCTTCGAGCGCAGCGTTGAGCGACTGCCCCGTCTGACTCCATTCGAGCAGCAGCGCCCCGAAGCCGATGGCACGCGGCGTGTCTTCGCCCAGCAACCAGCCGGCGGAGCGTTTGTGGCGCAGCGCGTCGTAGACGATGTTGCCGATCGCGGCGCGATCACCACCGCCGGCGAAGCGATGCGACAGGCCCCAATCCTTCAGCGCATCGGCCACAGGCCGGTGACGCCGACCAATGTCCTCCAGCACTTCGATGGCCGCAGCCAGCCGTCCGCCCAGTCGCATTCGTCATTCCATCAAATCGAGCACATGAATCCCAGGGCCTGCTCTTAGAGCCTTTCACGTCCGGATTGAACCCCGCTCCATCGCGCACCGTCGAGACACCGCCGACCAGGCCCAGCGGATCTAGCCGACCAATAAATCTCCCCGGTTCGCGAAAGCAGATCGATCAATAGATGAAAGGTCTCTAATGTTCGTAACTGGCGACTGCAAGCACGGCTTGTGGAGCAACCGCTCTGCTTTCCAAGTTTTTCGGTTGGGAATACTCTTGCCGCCATGATTCGCGGCGCGGAAACCGTGGACCGGCGGATCGTCACGAGGAGAGGGCAATGAAGACTTATCTGGCGGAAGTTCTAGGCACATTTCTGTTGGTGTTCATCGGTACGGCGTCCGTGGTGACGGGCGGCTTCGGCGGCGCGCTGCCGCTTGGTCAGGAGGGCATCGGCCTGGCATTCGGCATCGGCCTCATCGCAGCGGCCTATGCGATCGGCCCGATTTCGGGCGCGCATCTCAACCCGGCGGTGACGCTCGGCGTCTTCCTTGCCGGCCGGCTGCCCGCCAAGGACGTCATCCCTTATTGGATCGCGCAGATCATCGGGGCCATCATCGCCTCTCTGGCATTGTGGATCATCGTTTCCGGCCAGGCCGGCGGCCACACCGGCGGCTTCGGCGCCAATGGCTGGGACGAGACGAAATGGGGCATGAGCTCGGCGTTCCTGTGGGAGCTGATCGGCACCTTCACCTTCGTCACGGTGATCCTCGGCGTTACCGCTGAAAAGCACTCGACGGCTTTTGCCGGTCTGGTCATCGGCCTGACGCTGGCGGGCATTCACTTCGCCATGATCCCGGTCACCGGCACCTCGGTCAATCCGGCGCGCTCGATCGGCCCGGCGCTGTTTACCGGCGGTGCCGCGCTCAGCCAGCTCTGGCTGTTCATCGTCGCGCCGTTGATCGGTGGCGCCATTGCCGGCGTCGTCGCCAAGGCGCGTGTCTTCGAGAAGGATTGATTTCCGGAGCCCGAATGCAAAAGGCGCGGGCCATGGCCCGCGCCTTTTTCGTACATTCTTAAGTTCGGATCAGGCGGCGATATCAAAGCGATCGGCGTTCATCACCTTGGTCCATGCCGCAACGAAATCCCGGGCGAATTTCTGCCCGGCGTCCCCGGATCCATAGACTTCGGCCAATGCACGCAACTGCGCATGCGAGCCGAAGATCAGATCGGCACGGGTGCCGGTCCACCTGACCGCCTTGGTCTTGCGGTCGCGCGCCTCGTAGACCTCTTCCGAGCCCGGCTCGGAGCCGGCAGCCGGATCCCACACCGTGCTCATGCTGAGCAGGTTGACGAAGAAGTCGTTGGTCAGCGTACCCGGCCTGTCGGTGAACACGCCGTGCTTTGACTGCCCGGTGTTGGCACCAAGCACCCTCAGACCGCCGACAAGCACCGTCAGCTCCGGCGCCGTCAGGCCCAGCAACTGCGCCCGGTCGACCAGCATGGCTTCGACCGACATGGGCTGCTTGCCCCTGACATAGTTGCGGAAGCCGTCGACTTTCGGCTCGAGCGGGGCAAAGGAGTGGACGTCCGTCTGCTCCTGCGAGGCATCCATGCGGCCTGGCGTGAACGGCACCTTCAGGTCGTTGCCGCCATCCTTCGCCGCCTTCTCGACCGCGGCAACGCCACCGAGCACGATCAGGTCGGCCAGCGAGACCTTCTTGCCACCGGTATTGAACTCCTTCTGGATGGCTTCGAGCTTGGCCAGCACCTTCGACAATTGGGCCGGCTCATTGACGGCCCAGTCCTTCTGCGGTGCCAACCGGATGCGGGCGCCGTTGGCGCCGCCGCGCTTGTCGGAGTTGCGGAAGGTCGAAGCCGAGGCCCAGGCTGTCGAGACCAGTTCGGAAACCGACAGGCCGGAGGCCAGGATCTTGGCCTTCAGCGATGCGATGTCCTGGTCGCTGACCAGTTCATGATCGATCGCGGGGATCGGGTCCTGCCAGATCAGCTCTTCCTTCGGCACCAACGGGCCGAGATAGCGCACGACCGGACCCATGTCGCGGTGGGTCAGCTTGAACCAGGCGCGGGCGAAGGCATCGGCGAACTGGTCCGGATGTTCGTGGAAACGACGCGAGATCTTCTCGTAGGCCGGGTCCGCCCGCAGCGCGAGGTCGGTGGTCAGCATGGCCGGCGCGTGACGCTTCGAGGGATTGTGCGCATCCGGCACCGTGCCGGCACCGGCGCCAGCCTTCGGCGTCCACTGATGGGCGCCGGCCGGACTCTTGGTCAGTTCCCATTCATAGTTGAACAAATTGTCGAAGAAGTTGTTGCTCCACTTGGTCGGCGTCGTCGTCCAGGTGACTTCGAGGCCCGAGGTGATGGCGTCGCCGGCAATGCCTGAGGCATGCTTGCTCGACCAGCCGAGACCCTGCGCCTCGATGCCGGCGCCTTCGGGTTCGGCACCGACCAGTGAGGCGTCGCCGGCGCCATGGGTCTTGCCGAAAGTGTGACCGCCGGCGATCAGCGCCACGGTTTCCTCGTCGTTCATGGCCATGCGCGCGAAGGTTTCCCGGATGTCGCGGGCCGAGGCAAGCGGATCGGGCTTGCCGTTCGGGCCTTCCGGATTGACGTAGATCAGGCCCATCTGCACGGCGCCGAGATGGCCGCGAAGCTCACGGTCGCCCGAATAGCGCTCGTCGCCGAGCCACTTGGTTTCGGAACCCCAGTCCACGTCCTGCTCTGGCTCCCAGACATCGGCGCGGCCGCCGGCGAAGCCGAAGGTCTTGAAGCCCATCGATTCCAGGGCGACGTTGCCGGTGAGGATCAACAGGTCGGCCCAGGAAATCTTGCGGCCATATTTCTGCTTGACCGGCCAGAGCAGGCGGCGCGCCTTGTCGAGATTGGCATTATCCGGCCAGCTGTTGAGCGGCGCGAAACGCTGCTGGCCCGCTCCGGCGCCGCCGCGGCCGTCGCCAATGCGGTAGGTTCCGGCGCTGTGCCAGGCCATGCGGACGAACAGCGGCCCGTAATGGCCAAAGTCAGCCGGCCACCAATCCTGCGAGTCCGCCATCACATGGTGCAGATCCTTGATGACCGCATCGAGATCGAGGCTTGCGAATTCCTTGGCATAGTCGAAGTCCTCGCCCATCGGGTCGGACAGGTTCGACTGCTGGTGGAGAACGCCGAGGTCAAGCTGGTTCGGCCACCAGTCACGGTTGGTCCGGCCGGCGGATCCATGCGCCACGGGGCATTTGCCCGCGCTGTTATCGTCGGTTTTCGCGTCCATCTCTCACTCCAATTTTGCCGAGGTTTGATTTTGCCGAGGTTGATTTTTGCCGAGATTTTGGGGGCGGCCGGCGGCCCGCGCCAATCTGGAACGGTTCCAGACTAGGCCACACTGGCGATAAAAACAAATTGCCTTTCCTGTTTATTTCGATAGGATTTTCTTATGACAGGCTTGACTGCATGATCGGATTGACAGTTCGCCAGATGCACTATTTCGACGCGCTGGCGCAAACGCTGCATTTCGGGCGCGCGGCGAAACTTGCCGGCGTCAGCCAGCCGGCGCTGTCTTCCCAGATCGCCGAAATGGAGCAACGGCTGAACTGCCGGCTGTTCGAACGCGGGGGCAGGTCGGTGCGCATGACGGACGAAGCGATCACTCTGTTGCCGCGCATCGAGCGCATTCTGGCTGACATACGTGACGTGGAAACGACGGCCCGGCGCGGCCGCACGGCGATGGAGGGACGCTTCCGGCTGGGCATCATCCCGACCGTCGCGCCCTATCTTCTGCCGCGCGCCCTGCCCGAACTGAAGAAACATTTCCCGGCCTTGCTGCTCGAATTGCGCGAGGCGGTCACCACCTCCCTGGTCGAGGACACCGCATCGCGAAAACTCGATGCCTTCATCGCCGCACTTCCGCTCGACCATCCCGGGCTGATCACCGAGGCGCTGTTTCCCGACCGGTTCTTCCTGGCCGTGCCATCAGGCGATCCGGCCTTTGCATCGCCGCCGGTTCCACCCGAGAGCCCGGCGCTGGAGAGACTGATGCTGCTGGAAGAAGGCCATTGCCTGCGCGAACAGGCGCTGGCCGTCTGCGGCAATGTGCGGCCGGTGGCGATGGCAAGCTACGGCGCCACCAGCCTGACGACGCTCCTGCAGATGGTGGCGCATGGGCTCGGCGTCACACTCATCCCCGAAATGGCGGTCGGCCCCGCCGGCACTATCCCCGACCTCAAGATCGTGCCGTTCCAGGAGCCGATGCCGCAGCGCATGATCTGCCTTGCCTGGCGGCGCAACAATGCGCGGCATGGCGAATGCGTCGAGCTGGCGAAGATCATCCGGGGCCTCGGCGCGGCGGTGCTGGCTGGCTGAGAGCCGGTCTAACCGGCGCTACAGAACCCTGGACAGGAACTCGCGGGTGCGCGGCGATGTCGGGTTGGCGATCATCTCGCGCGGCGCGCCGCGTTCGACGATCACGCCGCCGTCCATGAAAACGAGCTGGTCGCCGATCTCACGGGCGAAGCCGATCTCATGGGTGACGACGACCATCGTCATGCCGCTCTCGGCAAGGTCGCGCATGACCTGCAGAACTTCGCCGACCAGTTCCGGATCGAGCGCCGAGGTCGGCTCGTCGAAGAGCAGCACCTTGGGCTTCATCGCCATGGCGCGCGCGATCGCGACACGCTGCTGCTGACCGCCGGACAGTTCGCGCGGATAGCGGTCGATCTTGTCGGCGAGGCCGACACGCCGCAGCAGCACCTCCGCCTCGGCCTTCGCCTGGTCCAGCGGGATTCGCCGCACCTGCGTCGGCGCCTCGATCAGGTTCTCCATCACGGTCATGTGCGAGAACAGGTTGAACGACTGGAACAGCATGCCGATCTCGGCGCGGCGCCGGCACAGAAGATCGTCCTTCACCTCATAGAGCTTGTCGCCCTGGAGGTCGTAGCCGACGAACTGGCTGTCGACGAGCAGGATGCCGCCGCTGAGCTTTTCCAAATGGTTGATGCAGCGCAGGAACGTGCTCTTGCCGGATCCGGACGGACCAATGATGCAGGCGACCGATCCCTCCGGCACATCGAGGTCGACGCCTTTGAGAACTTCAAGCTGGCCATAGGTTTTGCGCACGCCGCGCGCGAACACCATGGAATCGGCCGGCACGCCGAAGCGGGCACGATTTTCGGATTTCACATCGCTCATCGGGCAAGGCCGCGCAGGCTGATGGCGTTGCGCAAGGCGCGCATCGTCAGGGGGTCGCGGCGGATATCGCTGCGGCCGAAATGGCGCTCCAGGAAATGCTGCCCGACCGACATGATGCTGACCACGGCGAGATACCAGAAGGCGACCACGATCAGCAGCGGGATCGTCTCGAAGGTGCGCGCGTAGATGCTCTGCGCGGTGTAGAACAGGTCATCGACGGCGATGAACGTTACCAGCGAGGTCATCTTCAGGAGGTTGATCGCCTCATTGCCGGTCGGCGGCAGCACGAAGCGCATGGCTTGCGGCAAGGTGATGCGCTTCAGGATCATGCGATAAGGCATGCCGAGCGCGCTCGCCGCTTCCGACTGGCCGGACGGCACCGACTTGATGCCGGCGCGGATGATCTCGGCCATGTAGCCGGCCTCGCACAGCGAAAGCGCGACGACGGCAGAGAAGAACGGGGTCATGAAATCATTGGTGCGCACGGAAAACAGCGTGCCCAGGAACGGCAGCGTCAGCGAGATCTCGCGCACCAGCAGCGACAGGTTGAACCAGAAGATCAGCTGGATCAGCGCGGGCACGCCGCGGAAGAACCAGACATAGACGCCGGAAAAGGCGCGCAGCACCGGGCTCGGCGACACCCGCATGATGGCGATGACGGTGCCGACCACGATCGCCAGCACCATGATGATGACGGTAAGCATCAGCGTGTTGCCGAGGCCGCGCATGATCGAGGGATGGAACAGGTAGCCGGCTGCCGTGCCCCAGGCAAAGGCCGGGTTGCTGGCGAAAGCGCGAATGATCAGGAAGGCCAGCAGCAGGGCGAACGCCGTGCCGATCCAGATGCCATAGCGGCGCTGCGGCACGACGATCAGTCGTGACACCGCCGCGGCGGCGCCCGGCTCGATGTCGATCTCGGTCGGGTGGGCCACGCCCATCAGATGCCTCCAGGTTGCGGGCCGGCGCCTGATGAAGCATCAGGCGCCGGATAGTCTCTATTCGGCGCGAAGCGCGTCCATGGAGCCAACGAAATACGGTTCCTTGATCGCGTAGGCACCCATGCCGTACTTCTCCAGGATAGCCTTGTACGTGCCGTTCTTGAACAGCTCGGCAAGTGCCGCCACCATCATGCCGGCGGTCTCCTTGTCGTCCTTGGCGATCGCCATGCCGAGTGGCGCGACTTCATAAAGCGTCGGCAGGACCACCAGTTGCCCTTTGCTCGTCACCTCGAAATAGCTCGATGCCGTGGCATCGTCCATACGCCCGTCGACGCGGTCCGAAAGCACAGCCTGGACGATATCGGTAGAGGAATTGAACACCGACTTTTCGATCGCCTTCTGGCCCTTGTCGGTGCATTCCTTGCCGAGCTTGTCGACCAGGAAATCCGAAGCACTGCCGGCCGAGACGCCTATGCGCTTGCCACAAAGCGGCGTGTCGCCGCTGAAGCTCGCCTTCTTGTCGGGTGACGTCGATACGGCGAGGCCCGCTTTCAGGAACATGACGAAATCGACCTGCTTCAGGCGCTCCGGCGTGGCCGAAAAGGTCTCCCAGGCGATCTTGAAGCGGCCGGCCGCGAGGCCCGGGATCATCGACGGGAACGGCGTGCGCTGGATATCGAGCCTGGCGTCGACGAGCTTGGCCACCTCGCCGGCGAGTTCGATGATGATGCCGGTCTGCTTGCCGTCGGCGTCGAGATATTCGAACGGCGCGAAGTCCAGCGTGTTGGCGACGGCGAGCGTTCCGCTCTGCTTCACCTCAGCCGATTTCGGCACATCGGCGGCTTTGGAAACCCCGCCCCAGACGGTGGCGGAGACCGCCAGCGCGAGACTGGTCATTCGCAGATATCTGTTCATTGCTGTTCCCCTTTCTTGTGCTTGTTTACGATCTTTGTGGCAGAGCCCGGGCCGGCGCGGGCTCGGCATTCCTTACGAAGCAGCGGCTTCGGCCGCCTTCTTCTTGCGGTAGTGATAATTCTTGTCGATGCGCTCCATCAGGTAATCGCCATAGAGCACCGGCTCGTATTTCGGCCGTGTGCCGGCCGGCACGCAGACCGGAAGTGCGGCGATCGTTTCATCCATGGACGGATCGAAGAAGAAGGGCTGCGAATAGCGCTCGCGTCCGGAGCGGTTGATGACGCGGTGCGGCGTCGAGACGAACTGGTCGTTGGACCAGCGCGCCAGGATGTCGCCGACATTCATGACGAAGGAATCCGGAACCGGAGGTGCTGGAACCCAGTCACCGGCCTTGTTCTTGACCTCGAGGCCGCCGACATTGTCCTGCGCCAACAGGGTGATGAAGCCATAGTCGGTGTGGGGGGCCGAGCCGAACAGGCCCTCTTCCTGGGGCTGCGTCGGATAGTGCAGCAGCCGCAGGAAGGTCGTCGGCTGCTCGAAATAGCGGTCGAGGCTGTCGGAGGGCAGCCCGAGCGAGAGCGCGATGGCGCGCACCATCTTGCGGGCGAGCGTGCCCATCTCCTGGACATAGCGCTCGATGGTCTCCCTGAAGCCGGCAAGAGCGGCCTCGTCAGGCCACTGGTTGGGGCCTTGCAGCGGCTTGCCGGCCAAAGCCCGGGGATCGTCGGCGCCGACCTCGTGCATGAAGAAGATCGATTCGCTCTGGTTCGGCTTGCTGACCGCCGCCACGGACGAGGTCACGATGGTCGAGCCGGCAAAGGGCAGGAAGCCGCGGAAA
Source organism: Mesorhizobium sp. M8A.F.Ca.ET.165.01.1.1 (assembly GCF_004792065.1). NCBI lineage: Bacteria > Pseudomonadati > Pseudomonadota > Alphaproteobacteria > Hyphomicrobiales > Phyllobacteriaceae > Mesorhizobium > Mesorhizobium sp. M8A.F.Ca.ET.165.01.1.1. Next base: position 18,100 of record NZ_SRTH01000009.1, read on the forward strand.
TTCTTGTCGATCTTCAGCTTGGCCTTCTCCTCCTCGGGCAAGGCGAAGAAACGCTTGGAGGCCTCGCGGACCGCTTCGACATCGGCGCGCGGAATGGGGTGGCCGGTGACATAGAGGAAGCCGATCGTCTCGAGATAGCGGCGCAGTGTCGCTGCCGTCGCCCGGATCGCCGCTTCGTCGTCGCCATAGAGCGCCGAGACGTCGAGGATCGGAATTTCGGAAAAATCGCCGCGCTCTTGTCCATCCATTTTCGAACACCCTGTCTTGAACATAAGATACAGTACTGTATTTCTACACATCCGAACGGCCTCATCAATAGGCTTTCGATCGCAAAACGAAGGACGCGGCATCATGGCACCACGCAAGATCATCATCGACACCGATCCCGGCCAGGATGACGCCTTCGCCATCCTCTTCGCACTGGGGTCGCCCGATGAACTCGACGTGGTCGGCATCACTACGGTCGGCGGTAACGTGCCGCTTGCACTGACCTCGAAGAATGCGCTCAAGGTCGTGGAGCTTGCAGGGCGGCCGGATGTGCCTGTTTATGCCGGCTGCCCGGCGCCGATGGTGCGCACGCTGATCACCGCCGAATATGTCCACGGCGAAACCGGCCTCGACGGCGCCGACCTTGCCGAACCGGTGACGCCGCTACAGGACGAACACGCGGTCAACTACCTGGTGCGCGCGATCATGGACGCGCCTGAAGGCGAATTGACCATCTGCACGCTCGGGCCGATGACCAATCTGGCCATGGCCATGACCATGGAGCCGAGGATCGTGCCTCGCCTGCGCGAAGTGGTGCTGATGGGCGGCGGCTTCTTCCAGGGCGGCAACGCCACGCCGGCCGCCGAGTTCAACATCTTCGTCGACCCGCACGCCGCGCACAAGGTGTTCGCCAGCGGCGTGCCGGTGACCATGGCGGGTATCGACTGCACCTACACCGCACTGATGACGCCCGAATGGCTGGACCGCCTGCGCGCCACCGGCAGCCGCGCCGCGATCGAGGCCGCGAACCTGGCCGACTTCTACCGCCAGTACGGCACCCACAAATTCGAGACGCCGGCGCGCCCCATCCACGATGCCTGCGTGACAGGTTATCTCCTGGCGCCGCAAATCTATGAACAGCGCCAGTGCGCGGTGACGGTCGACATTGTCTCGCCGGAGACGATCGGCATGACGGTCGTCGACTGGTGGCATGTCACCGGCCGGCGCAAGAACTGCAATGTGCTGCGGCGCATCGATCCGGCGCCGTTCTTCGAACTCATGCTGGAGCGGATAAGCGCATTGCCCTGAGTTGCGCCTTCCGCGATAGATGGGCACTTGATGAGTCGCGAAGCGCATCGGAGCCGGCAAACGGATTGCAGGCGTTGAGCATGGCGATGAAGGTCTTGACCACATGAAAGCCGACAGCGCCACTGGCAGAGGCAAGAGACCGCCCAAAGCCGCCGCGCCCGCGAAGGCGGCGCGGCAGACGCTGAGCCGCGAGGCCTGGATATCGGCGGCGCGCAAGGTGCTGGAGAAACACGGCATCGGCGAGGTCAAGATCGACCGCCTCGCCAAGCAATTCAAGGTGACGCGCGGCAGCTTTTATTTCCATTTCACCAGCCTGGCCGATCTTCGCGACGGACTGCTGCAGGAATGGCGGGACATCAATTGCCAGCCCTTCTGGGCGATGCGCGAGATACTAGATATAGATGGCCTGCAGTTCTTCACCGACATCGTGCATGTCTGGGTCGACGAGGCCCCGTTCAGTCCCCTGCTCGACCTCGCCGTGCGCGACTGGTCGCGAACTTCGAAAAAGCTGGCGCGGGAGGTCAAGGATATCGACGATCTGCGTATCGAGCTCCTGATCCGCTCCTTCCGCGCCATGGGTTATCCCGAGGACGAGAGCTTGGTCAGGGCCCGCATCACCTATTTCCACCAGATCGGCCAATACGCTCTGTCCTTCAAAGAGGACCCGGCGGTGCGCCGGAGCTACCAGCCGCTGTTCGGCGAAGTGCTGCTCGGCCCGCTGGTCCAGGAGCCGGGTTCAGCGCCGAGGCCGGTGGAAATACGCGGCGGACGGCGATAGCAGGGCGAAGGCGCATCAGCCCGTTGGGGGTATCGCGATGCCGGCATGGTGACTTCCCAACTGCCAGAAGGGTAGCCGGAACCGTTCACGCTCCGCTTCGACGACATGGAAGCCCGCCGCCCGGATCAGGTGCAATGGATCGCGGTTGAGGTGGCAGCCGCCGGCGAGTCGGCCCCAGGACCGGTTCAGACGCTCCTGCCATTTGCGGCAGCGCGGCCCCTCGGCCTGGCCGTGCTCGATGAAGATCAGCCGGCCCGTGGGCTTCAGGATGCGCCGGATCTCGGTCAGCGCCGCCTCGGGATCCGGAATGGTGCAGAAGGCGTAGGTGACGACGACCGTGTCGGCGAAGCTGTCGATCAACGGCAGTCTTTCACCGCTGGCCCGGATACAGTCGACCTTGAATGGCAAGGAACGGCTCTTCGGTTCGGCCAGGCCGAGCATCGTGCCGTCGGGATCGACGCCGACCAGCCGCTTCACCCTGCCGGCGTCGTAGTAGGGAAGGTTCAGGCCGGACCCGAAACCGACCTCGACGACAACGCCGTCTGCCCGTGGGATCAGGCGCCGTCGCATATGCGTGAAAGTGCGGGCTGAACAGCCGACGTGGACGAAGTAGGGAGCCATGCAGCGCGCGTACCAGGAGAGACAGGATTGGCACATGTCTCAGCCTCCCTGCCCTGCGCCGGCAGCGCCAACAGGGGCGCCACCGCCGGCAACAGGCCCTGCTGTGCAATGGCGGATGAGAGTATTGACCAGTGACATTTCTCGCTCCAAGGGAGTCTCATGATCGGGCCCGATCGGCCCGATGTCGTCGAGATGGATAGAAGGCCGGCGTCCCCTCAGCGTCCCCGCATGGCCGTGGTCGGATCGATGGAGCGATTGGAATTCCGATTTCTGGGTTTTCCGGAGTTCCGCTTGAGCGGCCGGCGGGTGGAACTTGCCTTGCGCAAGGCGGCGGCGCTCCTCATCTACCTGGCCGAGGCCGGCGGACCGGTGGCGCGCGATGTCGTCGCCACGCTTCTGTGGCCCGAGACCGACGAACAGGCCGCTCGCGCCCGCCTTCGGCGGACACTCTATAAAATCCGCATCGCGTTCGGCAGAGAGATCATCGCCGCCACAGGCGTCTCGCTGAGCCTATACCCAGCCTTGTCCGCCGAGATCGACACCAGGGTTTTCGAGCAGGCCTGCAATTCCCGCTCTCTCGACGAGGCAGCCGACATCTACAACGACGATTATCTCGCCGGCTTCTCGCTGCCGGACTGTCCGGAATTCGAGGAATGGATCTTCTTCCGGCGAGAGACCTTGCGCGGCCGGCTGGTGCAGGCGCTGGAGCGGCTCGTCGAGGCCAAGATAGCCGGCGGCGAGCCGCGCGGCGCGGTCGTTCATGCGACACGGTTGACGGCGCTCGACCCTTTGAGCGAAAGCGCGCACCGCCACCTGATCCATGTCCACCTGGCCGCCGGGGACAGGGCGGCGGCCGAGCGCCAGATCGAGACGTGCATCCGGCTCTTGCGGGACGAACTCGGCGTAGCGCCGGACCCCGCCACGCTGGCCATGCTGCGCGAGCCAAATCAGGACGCTACCGTGGACGTGCCCAGGACGTGCTACGTCGCGGTGGACGGCATTCACATCGCGTACCAGATCGTCGGTAGCGGCCCGACGGACATCGTGCTTGTTCCCGGCTTCATTTCGCATGTCGAGCGTATCTGGGAAGACCCGGGCTGCCGCGCCTGGCTGACCGCGGTTTCGCGCCTGGGTCGCCTGATCCTCTTCGACCGGCGCGGCATGGGGCTTTCAGACCGCGTCGGCGCCCGCCCCACGGTCGAGGCGACGGCGCAGGATATTCTGGCGGTCATGAACGCGGCCGGCAGCCGCCGGGCCTTGCTGGTCGGTGCGTCGGAGGGCGGGCCGGGCTGCATCCGTTTTGCAGTCGAGCATAGCGACCGGCTGAGCGGCCTTGTTCTCTGGGGCTCGCTGGCGAAGGGCAGCCGCGCCCCCGACTATCCCTACGCCTTGACCGTCGCGCAGTATGATCTGTGGAAGCAACGCCTGCTCGCGGGTTGGGGTGGCCCAGCGGAAATCGAAACCTTCGCCCCAAGCCTCACTGGCGACCGTCGGGCGAGGACCTGGTGGGCCGGATTGCTCAGGGCAGCCTCCAGCCCGGGCGCGGTCGCGGGCCTGCTCGAGGCATTACGGGATGCAGATGTCCGTCACCTCCTGGCAAAAGTCTCCGCCCCGACGATGGTCCTCCACCGTTCAGGCGACCGCGCCGTGCGCATCGAGGCCGGGCGGTTCCTCGCGTCCAGGATTCCGGGCGCCCGGTTCATCGAGGTCGACGGCGACGACCACTGGTTCTGGGTCGGCGACCCGCAGTCCCTGCTCGACAGCATCAGTGCCTTCGTACGACGCGGCTGATCCCGCCTCACGCCGTTTTCTGCGCCACCAGCCCCAACTCTTCCACCATCGCCTGACGCATCAGGAATTTCTGCGGCTTGCCGGTCACCGTCATCGGCAATTCGGTGCGGAAGCGAATGTGGCGCGGTATCTTGTAATGGGCGATCTGGCCCGCACAGAAGGCCTTGATTTCCTGTTCGGTGGCGACCTGGCCGGGTTTGAGCACGATCCAGGCGCACAACTCCTCGCCATATTTGGCATCCGGGATGCCGAAGACCTGCACTTCCCGCACCTTGGGATGACGGTAGAGGAATTCCTCGACCTCCCTGGGATAGACGTTCTCACCGCCGCGGATGACCATGTCCTTGACGCGGCCGACAATGTTGCAATAGCCCTCGGCGTCGATGGTGGCGAGGTCGCCAGTGTGCATCCAGCCGTCGGTGTCGATTGCCTCACGGGTCTTTTCGTCGTCGTCCCAATAGCCTTTCATCACCGAGTAGCCGCGCGTGCAAAGCTCGCCCGGCGCGCCGACGGCAACGGTGGCGCCATCGGCATCGACCGCCTTGACCTCGACATGCGGATGGATGCGCCCGACGGTCGACACGCGCTTTTCCAGCGGATCGTCGGTGCTGCTCTGGAACGAGACCGGACTGGTCTCGGTCATGCCGTAGGCGATGGTCACCTCCGACATATGCATCAGCGACACCACCTTCTTCATCACCTCGATCGGGCATGGCGAGCCGGCCATGATGCCGGTGCGCAGGCTGGAGAGATCGAAGGATGAGAAATCCGGATGGTCGAGCATGCCGACGAACATGGTCGGAACGCCGTAGAGGCCCGTGCAGCGCTCCTGCGCGATCGCTTTCAGCGTCAGGCCGGGATCAAAACCCTCGCAAGGGAAAACCATGGTCGCGCCTTTCGACACACAACCCATCGTGCCCATCGACATGCCGAAGCAATGATAGAGCGGCACCGGGATGCAGAGCCGGTCGTCGACAGTGAGCTTGATGGCCGAAGTGACGAAGTTGCCGTTGTTGACGATGTTCAGATGAGTGAGCGTCGCGCCCTTGGGAGCGCCTGTCGTGCCTGAGGTGAACTGGATGTTGATCGCGTCGCCCGGCTTCAGACCCTCGGAGATGCGGTCGAGGCTGTCATGCTCGTCGCGGCCGGCCATGGCCAGCACGTCGCCGAAATTGAACATGCCTGGCGAGTTCTCCTCGCCCATGCGGATGACGATCCTCAGCGCCGGCAATTTGGCGGCCTTCAGCTTGCCCGGCGTCGCCGTGGCGATTTCCGGCGCCAGCGTCTCGATCATGCCGAGATAGTCCGAGGTCTTGAAGCTCGCCGCCGTCACCAGGGCCTTGCAGCTGACCTTGTTCAGGGCATATTCCAGCTCGGTCAGCCGATAGGCCGGGTTGATGTTGACCAGAATCAGGCCGATGCGGGCGGTGGCGAATTGCGTCACCAGCCATTCCCAGCGGTTGGGCGACCAGATGCCGACGCGATCGCCCTTGCGCAGGCCGAGCGCCAGGAAGCCGGCGGCCAGCGCATCGACGGTGTCCGACAGTTCGCTCCAGGTGAAGCGCTTGTCCTGGCCGACGAAGATTGCGGCATCGAGCGTGCCGTATTTGCTGACGGTATCGGAGAACAGGGCCGGAATGGTCTCCTCCAGCAACGGCACCTTGCGCTCGCCCGAGACATGCGCCTTGCCGTCGACGGGCGCGACAAAGACAATGCCGGAGCGCGCGCCGCGTCCGCGCAGATTGGTGGCGTTCTTCAGCTCGTCGAGATTGACCGGCATCGCTCTCTCCTCCCAGCACGGACCGAGCCTATCAGCCTGCCGGAACGGTGGAAATCCCGCCGATGGTAGTGACACCCCTCCCGCCAGGGAAAGCAGGCTATCCGACCGTCGCCGTCATTTTCGCGGCTATATCCCGGAAGATGGCCTCATCGGCGGCGGAACGATCTTTCTTCGAGGCCACCAGGCAGGCCTGCGACTTCAGCACGACGCCATCGCCCAGCACCTTGAGATGGTTGGCGCGCAGCGTCGAGCCCGTGGTGGTGATGTCGACGATGACGTCGGCAAGGCCGGCCGCCGGCGCGCCTTCGGTGGCGCCGAGGCTTTCGACGATGCGATAGACCTGGATGCCGTGCTTGAGCGAAAAGAACTGCTGCGTCAGCCGCCAGTATTTGGTGGCGATCCTGAGCCGCCGGCCATGGCGCTGGCGGAAATCTGCGGCGACGTCATCGAGATCGGCCATGGTGTCGACATCGAGCCAGATCTCGGGCACCGCGACCACGACATCGGCATGGCCGAAGCCGAGACGGGCGACGATCTCGGCCCGCGCTTCCCAGTCGGCGAGATTTTCCCGCACAAGGTCCTCGCCGGTGATGCCGAGATCGACCGCGCCCTGCCCTATTTCGCCCGATATTTCGGAAGCCGACAGGAAGACCACTTCGACATTGTCCAGGCCCTCGACGCGGGCGTGATATTTGCGCTCGTCGCCGGGCAGGCTGACGGCGAGGCCGGCCTTGGCCAGCACCTCCAGCGCCTGCTCCTTGAGCCGGCCCTTGGACGGGATCGCCAGCGTGATCATAGTGCCGTCTCCCGCAACGCCTCGATGCGGTCGAGCCACACCGAGAAGCCGACACCGGGGATCGCGGTCTTGGCGCCGAGCAGCGTCAGCAACCTGTCATAGCGGCCGCCACCGGCCAGGGGACGCTCGCCACTTGCGGCCGCGACTTCGAAGACCACACCGGTGTAATAATCGAGCGGACGGCCGAAGGCGGCGTCGTAGCGGATTTTTCCCGACGGCAAGCCATGCGCCTCGATCGCCTTGGCGCGGGCCGCGAATTTTTCCAGCGCCGCACCCAATGAAAGTCCGGCGCCGGCGGCGAAGGTTTCCAATGCCTGGGCCGCGCCATCGAGCGGCACGTCGATGGCCAGAAAACCTTTCAGCGCCGCGAAGGCCTCGTTCGACAGCCGCACGCTGCGCAACTCGGCCTTCTCGATGAGCCGCCGCGCGATGTCCGACGGCGCGCGGCCGGCCGATGCCGAGAGGCCGGCCTCCTCCATGCCGCCGGCAATGTGCTGGGAAAGGCCGTCCAGATCACCGTCGAGGACAAGCGCTGCGACCGGGCCGGAGAGCTGGCCGTTGCGCGGCGGGTTGGCGAGATCGGCGAGTGCCGCCTCCAGCATCGGCGCCGAGCCGAAGGCGCGGGCGAGCCGCATGCGCCATCCGCGCGGCAGGCCAAGCGCCGCCAGTACCGCCTCGAAGATGCCCTGGTCGCCGAGCGTGACCGCCAGCGACTGACCGGGCAGGACCAGCGACAGCAGGGCGTGCGCGTCGGCAACGGAGCGGGCATCGGCTTCAGCCGTGTCGCGGTCGCCGAGATCCTCGATGCCGGCCTGAAAGAACTCGTTGCCGCCCTCGCGGCGCTGGCGAAACACCTCGCCGAGATAGGAATAGCGGCGCGGCGTGCCGGCCTGGCTGGTTATGTGGTCGAGACAGACCGGAATGGTGAATTCGGGCCGCAGGCAGAGCGTCTGCCCGGTCTCGCTCTCCGTAAGGAAAATGCGCCGGCGCAGATCCTCGCCGGCCATGTCGAGGAACGGATCGGCCGGCTGCAGCACGGCAACTTCCACCGCATGCGTGTTGCGGGTTGCGAAGAGCGCGATGATGTCGGCTGATATGGCGGGGTAGCGGGAGGTCATATGCCGCGCCCTTCCCTTCTCCCCCTGTGGGAGAAGGTGGATCGGCGCGCAGCGCCGAGACGGTTGAGGGGTGCGTGTCGGAATGAAGCGTTTGCGTTCCCTGGAACACCCCTCATCCGACCTCGCTTCGCGAGGCCACCTTCCCCCACAAGGGGGGAAGGACAAGAGCGCGCGGCGCTCGTCACTTGGTCCGCTCCTGGGCCTGCGCCGCCAAGATCTTCTTCACTTCGGCGACCAGCTCGCTTTCCGCCACCGTCACCTGCGCCGGCCTTGCCGCGCGCCATTCGGCATTGTCGGTGATTTCGGCGGACATGCGCGCGCCTTCGATCAGGTCCTTGATCTGCAGTTCACCCTTGGCGCGCTCGTCGCCGCCCTGAATGATGGCGACCGGACAGCCGCGACGGTCGGCATATTTGAGCTGCGCCTTCATGCCGGCGCCGCCGAGGTACATTTCGGAGCGGATGCCGGCGGCGCGCAGTTCCGCCACCATCTTCTGGTAGCGGCCGAGGCTTTCCGTGTCCTTGTCCATGACCAGCACGACAACCGGCGCGATCACGTCGGCGCTTCCGAGCTTGCCAAGGTTCTTCAGCGCCGTCATCAGCCTGGAGACGCCGATGGAAAAGCCCGTCGCCGGCACCGGCTCACCGCGGAAGCGTGAGACCAATCCGTCATAGCGGCCGCCGCCACCGACCGAGCCGAAGCGTACGATCTGGCCGTCCTCATTGGGGATCTCGGCCAGCAGTTCGGCCTCGAAGACGGGACCCGTGTAATATTCCAGGCCGCGCACGACGGAACGGTCCATGGCGATGCGGTCCCCGCCGTATCCGGCGGCCCTGACCAAGGCTTCGATCGTTGCGAGTTCGCCAACGCCCTCCTGGTAGACCGCGTTCCCGCTGACGCTGGCATCCTGGCCGGCCTGCGCATTGCGCGCCGTCGCCAGAAGAACGGCCTGGGCTTGCGTATCATTCAGCCCGGCGCCCTTGGCGAAATCCCCCTCGCCTTCCTTGCCGCCGTCCCACCGCCCTGGGCCAAGCAGAAGCCGGACACCTTCCGCGCCGAGCTTGTCCAGCTTGTCGATTGCGCGCAGCACCGTCAGCCGGCGACCGGCATTCTCCTCGCCGCCAAGGCCGATCGCCTCCAGCACGCCATCCAACACCTTGCGGTTGTTGACGCGGATGACATAGTCGCCGCGCTTGATACCGAGCGCTTCCATGACGTCGGCCATCATCATCGCCATCTCGGCATCCGCCGCCACGCCCGGCGTGCCGATCGTGTCGGCGTCGAACTGCATGAACTGGCGGAAGCGGCCGGGGCCGGGCTTTTCGTTGCGGAACACCCAGCCCGAGCGGTAGCTGCGGTATGGCTTGGGCAGGCGCTCGAAATTCTCGGCGACGAAACGCGCCGTCGGCGCGGTCAAATCGTAGCGCAACGACAGCCACTGATCGTCATCATCCTGGAAGGAGAACACGCCTTCGTTCGGCCGGTCCTGGTCGGGCAGGAATTTGCCGAGCGCATCGGTATATTCGATCAGCGGCTGGTCGGCCGGCTCGAAGCCATAGAGCTCATAGACCGAGCGGATCGTCGCCATCATCTTCTCGACGGCGCGGATGTCCTCGGCGCCGCGGTCGGCAAACCCGCGCGGCAGCCGCGCTTTCGTCTTTTCCGATTTGTCGGCCATAATCTGGGCACCCGATGGTTCATGACTTCGTGGCGCGGTAAATCTACCGCGTTCCACAGCGCGCGTTTCCTAACCGATGAAGCCGGGAGCGGCAAGGGTTGGCGCCCCGCGGCGCACCCGACGAGATCAGGAAAAATCGAAACCCTCTGAAACAAAAACACGCCAGAAGTGAAACAATGCCGCCATGAGCGCGGCATCGTGCCGACACAATCGCGGCCGATATAGCGCATCGAAACGAAGGGGTTCAGGACATGACCAGTGCAACGGAATTCCAGGCCAACGGCGAGGCCGGTGAACTGCCCACACGCTTGCGCCCTGCGGGCACCCATGCACCGAAAATGGCTGGCCAGGCGGCCGGGCCGTTCGATGTACCCGCCGACACCGGCAAGGGATCTTCCCTGCGCGACGCCCTGGTGACCGGCCTGCTGGTGATCTATCCGACAGTGGCCACCGTGGCGGCAATCGTCGCCGGGCTGTTCCTGGCCGGCGCCAACGGCACCTGAAACCGTCCGTTTCGCTGGATGCGATTTTCATTCTTGATCAGGGGATTGAGCATGCGACTGGGCTACGCATACGCGCTTGGCTGCGCGTTTTTACTTGGGGCGGCCAATCCGGCCAGCGCCGCAGGCTGCAAGCCGGGGGACGCGGGCCTTGCCGGCCATTACTACCTGCGCGGCGTCATGGAGGTCGGCTCCGAACTGCTGCTGAAGAAGGACGGCAGCTTCGAGTTCATGCTCGCCTATGGCGCCAATGACCAGTACGGTAAGGGCTGTTGGGTGAAAAAGGGCTCGACGGTCGAGGTCATCCCCGCCGGACGCAGTTCGGCATCGACGCATCATACGCCCGACGACAGCGGTTTCAGCGGCCTTGTGCTGAGCATTTCAGGCCGCAGCCTGGTGTGGGACATCAATGGCAGCGGACACAAGGGACGGTTCGAGAAGTGAGGGCAGCGCGACACCTGGCAAGGTCGGCGCCGCCCCTCATCCGGCCTTCGGCCACCTTCTCCCCGTGAACGGGGAGAAGGAAAAAGCAGCTATTTCGGCCGCTTGAAAGCCTTCCGCTGCTTCTCGACCTCCTTGCGGCATACACAGCCTTCGAGATGGTCGTTGACCAGCCCCATGGCCTGCATGAAGGCGTAGACCGTGGTCGGGCCGACGAAGCTCCAGCCGCGCTTCTTCAGGTCCTTCGAAATCCGCACGGAAACTGCGGTGGTCGGGTTGGCGCGCAGATGGGCGAGATCGACGGTTTGCGGCCGTTCCTCCTTGCCGGGTTCGAACCTCCAGAACCAGGCGGCCAGCGAGCCGAACTCGTCGACCATTTCGCGGGCGCGTTTGGCGTTGTTGATGGTCGAGACGATCTTGCCGCGATGGCGGATGATACCGGCATTGCCGAGCAGGCGTTCCACATCCTTGTCGGTGAAGGCGGCGACCTTGTCGAAGTCGAAGCCGGCGAAGGCCTCGCGAAAATTCTCCCGCTTGCGCAAAATGGTCAGCCACGACAGCCCCGACTGAAACCCTTCGAGGCAGATCTTCTCGAACAGCCTGCGGTCGTCGGCCACCGGCCGGCCCCATTCATGGTCGTGGTAGTGCAGATAGTCGGGCAGATTGCCATGCCAGAAGCAGCGCACGACACCGTCAGGACCGGCAAGCAGGCCGGTGTTTTCATTGCTCATCTCAAGAGATCCATCCGTTAACGCGCTTCCGCGCTGCTTTTACCGTGGCTTTACCAGATTCCTGAACCCGGCGGTAACCACACCAAAAGGTTTACTGACAGAACCGCATTTTACGCATTCCGATTCATGTTTCGGTTGCTGCTCGCCGCCAATGATCGCGCAAACCGGGAGCGTTCTTGCCCGGCGTATCAGGCTATCAAGGTGCGTTCCCGATGAAATTCCTGCTTCCGTTGTTCAGCGCGGCGGTGCTTGCCGCAAGCGTCATGCCCTCCCTTGCCGACGACCGCTATGCCGACAGGCCGCCGGTGATGGTGAGCCCCGACCTTTCCGCGCCCTGGGTGCTGCAGCTTGGCCATGCGCCGGGCATCGTGCGGCAGAACCGACAGGCCGTGCAGCAGCCGCGCCAGCGCACCGCGCAGCCCGACCGTGTGCAGACGGCGGGCGTGCAGGCGCCGGCCAAGCGCATGGTCATGCGCCCGCAGATCAACCCGGTCTACCTGCCGCAGGAAGTCGCTTATGACGGAGGCCAGAAGCCAGGCACCATCGTCATCGATACCACGCAGAATTTCCTCTATCTGGTCGAGAAGAACGGCAAGGCGCGGCGTTACGGCGTCGGCACCGGCAAGCCCGGCTTCGAATGGTCGGGCACCCACAAGATCACCAACAAGCGCGTCTGGCCGGACTGGCGCCCGCCAGCCGAGATGATCAAGCGCGAGGCGGCCAAGGGCCGCTACCTGCCGACTTATCTGGCCGGCGGCATGGAAAACCCGCTCGGCGCGCGCGCGCTCTATATCGGCACGACGGAGTACCGCATCCACGGCACCAACCAGCCCTGGACGATCGGCGGCGCGGTGTCGTCGGGCTGCATCCGCATGCGCAACGAGGACGTGGTCGACCTTTATGAGCGGGTCAATGTCGGAACCACGGTCGAGGTGATATAATGATAGCGAATCAGCCGGTTAAGCAGTGCTGAGCAGGTTTTTGCGCGCTGTTGCCCTCAAGCCATAGCGCGCTTCTGGAAGACGTGCTTAGACTGGCGGCGAGTTAACGGGGGACGGGCCGTGTGGGGATACGGCCAGTCACGAGAGGGCAGCACGGGTAACCGGGCTGCCCTTTTCGTTTCACGGTGCGACAGGTCGCCCCGGAGGCACGGTGTTTCGCTTTCAGGGCTGATTTCCGGGCCATGCTCTGCTATTGCAGTGCACAATCTTCCCACCAAAGGTTCGAGCTATGTCCCTCTCCGACGACAGCCGCTATCTCAAGGGCGGCCCGGTCGCCCAGCGCATCATCGCCGCCGTGCGCGAGGACGCGGCCATTGCCAAAGCCGAGGGTTTCCCGCCCAAGCTGATCTCGATCACCGTCGGCGATACCGACGCGGTCGATGTCTATGTACGCAACCAGCGCGCCAAGGCTCAGCTCGCCGGCATCGATTTCGAGGAGCGGCGCTTTCCCGCCACCATCACCTCGGGTGAGCTGGAAGCAGCCATCCACGGGCTGAATGCCGATCCGCGCGTCACCGGCATCATCATCCAGCGGCCGGTCCCCGCGCATATCCCGGTCAAGACGCTGCAGGCGGCCGTGCATCCGCTGAAGGATGTCGAGGGCATGCACCCGGCCTCGATCGGCAACATCGTCTACAACCAGCTTGACCTCGCGCCCTGCACGGCCGCGGCCTCGGTCGAACTGCTCAAGGAAACCGGCCTCGACCTCAAGGGACTGGAAGTGGTCATCGTCGGCCATTCGGAAATCGTCGGCAAGCCGATCGCCTTCCTGTTGATGAGCGAAGGCGCGACCGTGACGGTCTGCCATCACATGACGCGGTCGGTCGCCGCCCATGCACGGCGCGCCGACGCGCTGTTCGTCGCCGTCGGCAAGCCAAGGCTGATCAAGGCCGACATGGTGAAGCCAGGTGCGGCCGTCATCGACATCGGCATCAATTCCGAAATCGGGCCTGATGGCACCAGCCGCGTCGTCGGCGACGTCGACACCGACAGCGTCAAGCACGTGGCCTCCTGGATCACCCCGGTTCCAGGCGGCGTCGGCCCGATCACGGTGGCCATCCTGCTGCGCAACACGATGGTCGCGCTCAGCCGCCAGCGCGCGCTCTACGAGGCGACCTACGGCACGGCCGACAGGCTGGCGGCCGAGTAGCGCCGGAACGGACGCCTATTCCGCCGCGATCAGGCTGTCTTCCGCGACGCCTTCCGGTCGCGGCCCGCCATAGGCCCAGTCGAGCAGCTTGACCGTGTGCACCACCGGCATCCTGGCAGCGGACGCGATCTGCGTGATGCAGCCGATATTGCCCGTGGCGACGATCGCGGCGCCCGTCGCCTCGATGTTTTTCACCTTGCGGTCGCGCAGCCTGGCCGAAATCTCGGGCTGCAGGATGTTGTAGGTGCCGGCCGAGCCACAACAGAGATGGCCCTCGCGCGGCTCGCGCACGATGAAACCGGCCCTGGCGAGCAGTTCCTTCGGCTGACGCGTGATCTTCTGGCCGTGCTGCATCGAGCAGGCCGAGTGATAGGCGACGACCGTGCCCGGCTTGCGCACCGGTTCGGGCAGATCGATGGCGGACAGACACTCGGTGATGTCCTTGGCCAGCGCCGACACGCGCGCGGCCTTGTCGGCATAGGCCGGATCGAGCCGCAGCATGAAGCCGTAATCCTTGATCGTCGTGCCGCAGCCCGACGCGGTGATGATGATGGCGTCGAGCCCGCCCTCATCGATGGCACGGGTCCAGGCATCGACATTCTGCCTGGCCGAAGCAAGAGCGGCTTCCTCCCGTCCCATATGATGAACCAGTGCGCCGCAGCAGCCCTCGCCCGGCGGCACCACAACCTCGACGCCGAGCCGTGTCAGCAGCGAGATGGCCGTATCGTTGATGCCGGGATCCAGCACCGATTGCGCGCAGCCGGTCAGGATGGCCACGCGTCCTCTTTTCGCTAACTGTACGGCATGGATGCCCGGCAAGGCCATCGGCGAGGCCGCCGGGATTGATGCCGGCGCAAGCCTGAGCATCGCGCCGAGCGGCTTCAGCGCCGGGACTTTTTCGAACAGGCCGATAAACGGCTTGCCTAGCTTCGCCAGCTTGAGCGCCGCGCGGAAGCGACGGGGATAGGGCAGCACGAAGGCGAGCATGGCGCGGGTCAACCGGTCGAGCAGCGGCCGCTTGTAGGTTTCCTGGATATGGGCGCGGGCATGGTCGACCAGATGCATGTAGTTGACGCCTGATGGGCAGGTGGTCATGCAGGCGAGGCAGGACAGGCAACGGTCGATATGGGTGACGATTTCCTTGTCGGCGGGACGGCCGTTCTCCAGCATGTCCTTGATCAGGTAGATGCGCCCGCGCGGCGAATCGAGCTCGTTGCCAAGCGTCACATAGGTCGGGCAGGTGGCGGTGCAGAAGCCGCAATGGACGCATTTGCGCAGGATTTTTTCGGACTCGGCGACATGCGGATTAGCTAGCTGTGCGGGCGAAAAATTGGTCTGCATCTCTGATGTCCTAGGCCATGCGGCCGGGATTGAGGATGTTCTTCGGATCGAATTCCTGCTTCAGCCGCTGGCTGAGTGCCGCCAGCGCCGGCGCCTGCGGTTCGAACACCGGCAAGGCAGCGCGGTGGGCAGGCGCGGCGCGCACCAGCGTCGCGTGGCCGCCGCCGTGTTTTCTCAAGAGACCGCGCAGCAAAGCGGGTTCCGGATCGCCCTCCTCCATGCGCAGCCAAACCAGCCCACCTTGCCAGTCATAGAAGGCGCTGACGGCGGCCTGCATGCGCAGCGTCAGGACCATCTGGTGGCCCTGGGCAGGCGTCATCGAGACCCGCCAGACCGGCTTCCCGCTGCCGTCCGCGAAGGGCCTGATATCCCTGATATCGCGCCAGATAGCCTTGGAGGTCTCACCGGCAATCTCCTCCAGTGGCCCAGCCTTGCCGAGCAGTGTTTTCAGCGCTGCAATGCGATAGTCAACGGACGGGCCAAAGCCTTCGACGCGCAGCAGCGTGGCGGCTTCAGTGCCGAGCGCTCCGCCCGCGACGCGCGCGGCAATGCGCTCCGGCAAATGGGCGGCACTCGATACTTCGGCGCTGGAGCCGAGCGCCAGGGCCATGGCGGCGCAGGCGGCATCGTCGAGCAGGCCACGGACGGCGAGCGTGACTTCGGTCTCGGCGGCTGGCAGCACCTTGAAGGTGACGTCGGTGAACACGGCCAATGTACCCCAGCTGTTGGCCATCAGCTTCGACAGATCGTAGCCGGTGACGTTCTTGACCACGCGACCGCCCGACTTGAACGCTTCGCCCCGACCGGAGACGACGTTGATGCCCAGGATGTGGTCGCGCGCGGCGCCCGCCTTCAGCCGGCGCGGACCGGACAGGTTGGCGCCGAGCACGCCGCCAATGGTGCCTTTGCCCGGCTCGCCACCGAGCAGCGGGCCGTAATCCATCGGCTCGAAAGCCAGTTGCTGGCCGTTTTCAGCCAGCAGCCTTTCGATATCGGCCAGCGGCGTGCCGGCCTTTGCCGACAGCACCAGTTCGGCGGGTTCGTAGAGGGTCACGCCCGAGAGTTTCGACAGGTCGAGCGTGTGCTCGGTCTGCAGCGGACGGCCGATGCCGCGCTTGGAGCCGTGGCCGAGGATTTCGAGCGACGTTTCCTCCGCCGCCGCCCAGGCAATGGTGGAGAGGACTTCGGCTGGGGTAAGTGGGGTGAAGGTGGTCATGAGTTCGCGCCTTTCCTCGCCCCCGCGAAGTGGGGGAGACAGGATAGGCCGAGTTCCGTCGCGCCCCCCTCTGTCCTGCCGGACATCTCCCCCTCAAGGGGGGCGATCAGATGTCGCGCAGGGTTTCGCCAATCTTCTGCGTTGAAGAAAAGCCGAAGCGCACAAACAGCCAATCTCCCCCCTTGAGGGGGAGATGTCCGGCAGGACAGAGGGGGGTGTTCGCGCGCCGACATATCCGCTCAAAACCTCGGAATATCCGGAAATGCGACCTGCCCGCGATGCACGTGCATGCGGCCCAGTTCGGCGCAGCGGCGCAGCTGCGGGAAGACCTTGCCGGGATTGAGAAGATGGTTGGGGTCGAAAGCGCATTTGACGCGCATTTGCTGGTCGAGGTCGACCTGGTTGAACATTTCCGGCATCAGGTCGCGCTTCTCGACCCCCACGCCATGCTCGCCGGTGAGCACGCCACCGACCTTGACGCAGAGCCGCAAAATGTCGGCGCCGAAGCTTTCGGCCTTGTCGAGTTCGCCCGGCACGTTGGCATCGTAGAGAATGAGCGGATGCAGATTGCCGTCGCCGGCGTGGAAAACGTTGGCGACGCCGAGACCGTATTTTTCCGACAGCTCGCGCATGCCGGCCAACACGCGCGGCAGTTCCTTGCGCGGGATGGTGCCGTCCATGCAGTAGTAATCGGGCGAGACGCGGCCAACGGCGGGGAAGGCCGCCTTGCGACCGGCCCAGAAACTCAGCCGCTCCTGCTCGGACTGCGAGATGCGGCACGTGGTCGAGCCGTTGGCGATGGCGATCGCCTCGACCGCCGTGATCAGATGATCGACCTCGACGCCGGGGCCATCGAGCTCGACGATCAGCAGCGCCTCGACGTCGAGGGGATAGCCGGCATGGACGAAATCCTCGGCGGCATGGATCGCCGGCCGGTCCATCATTTCCATGCCGCCCGGAATGATGCCGGCGCCGATGATGTCGGCGACGCACTGGCCCCCCTGCTCGCTGGTCGGAAAGCCGATCAGCAGGGCGCGCGCCGTCTCCGGCTTCTTCAGGATGCGCACGGTGACCTCGGTGACGACGCCGAGCAGGCCTTCCGAACCGGTCATGACGCCGAGCAGGTCATAGCTCTCGGCGTCGAGGTGACCGCCGCCGAGCCGCACCACCTCGCCATTCATCAGAACCATCTCGATGCCGAGCACATTGTTGGCGGTGAGGCCGTATTTCAGGCAGTGCACGCCGCCGGAGTTCTCCGCCACGTTGCCACCGATCGAGCAGGCGATCTGGGAGGATGGATCGGGGGCGTAGTAAAACCCCTCCTGCTCGACGGCTGACGTGATGCCGAGATTGGTGACGCCGGGCTGGGCGACGACGATGCGGTCGGGAAAATCGATCTCGAGAATGCGGTTGAACCGGCTCATGACGAGCAGCACCGCGTCCTCCAGCGGCAGCGCGCCGCCCGACAGCGAGGTGCCCGATCCGCGCGGCACGACGCGGATGTTGCGGTCGTTGCAGTATTTCAGCACGCGCGAAACCTGCGCCACCGTCTCGGGCAGCACCACGACCAGCGGCAGTTGCCGGTAGGCGGTCAGGCCATCGCTTTCGAAGGCACGCATTTCATTGGCCGCGTCGACCACGCCCTCGCCCGGCACGATGATGCGCATGTCGGCGACGATTTCGCTGCGCCGGCGCAGCGTCTCGGCGTCTGGCTTGGGCATGGCAAGGCCGGACATCGGCGCTTCCTCCACTCGACTGGTAAAAATGATTTACCAGCTAGCGGCATTTGTTGCAAATCTTGCTTTGGTGGCGTCAGGGCGGCGGATGCAGGCAAAGCTTCCGCAGCGGCAATCTGCCGCTGCACATCCGTTGCGTCCGAAGCATGGCGCGGACTATTCGCCCGGATGTTTCGCCGGCTCGGAATGCATCCGTCGCACGCGGCGCACGCCCCACCAGACCAGCAGGATGGCGAACGGCACCGAGGCGGCGGTGACGACCTCGGGCGCGAAGGCGTGGCCAAAGACCGACGCGCCCTTGGCGACATAGCCGATGAGGCCGACAACGTAATAGGAGACGGCGGCGACCGAAAGGCCTTCGACGGTCTGCTGCAGCCGCAGTTGCAGGCGGGCGCGGTTGTTCATCGAGGCGAGCAGGTCGCGGTTCTGCTTCTCGACCTCGACGTCGACCCAGGTCCGCAGCAGCGTGGTGGCACGGGTCAGCTTGCGCGACAAATTGGCCTGGCGCTCCTCGACCGAGCGGCAGGTGCGCATGGCTGGCGCCATGCGCCGCAGCAGAAAGCCCGCCCAGGTGTCGTAGCCCTGCACGGGCTCCTCATCCAGCGCCTCCAGTCTTTCCGTGACGATGCCGTCATAGGCGCGGCTGGCGCCGAAGCGGTAGAGGCTGGAAGCGGCATCGGCCTCCAGTTCGGCGGCAAGCTCCGTCAGACCGGCGAGCAGCGTCTGGTTGTCGCGGGTCTCGGCGACCTTCATTTCCAGCGTCGTCTGCGCCAAGCGGTCCTCGATGCGGCGGGCGCGGCCGGACAAGGTGAGCGCCAGCGGCAGGCCGAGCATGGCAAGCGTGCGGTAGGTCTCGATGTCGATCAGCCGCTGCGACAGCGCGCCGGTGCTGGCCGGGGTCAGGCCGCGGTCGAGCACCAGCATGCGGGTCATGCCGTCGCCGTCCTGGCGGAAGTCGGTGACGATGGCCGCGCTGCCACGCTCGACAAGCGAGTAACAGAGGCTGGTCGGGTCGAAGCCGGCGACCTGCCTCTCGCTCGCCTGCGTCCATTTGCGGATCTCGAGCCGGATGCCCGAGATGACGGTTCCCGGCGGCGAAAAGCCATTGCCAAAGGGCGAATCCTCTTGCCCCCGGCCATTCTCGGCCAGCGGCCCTTCCCAGAGATAGGTCGAGAATTCCGTGTGCCGCTCCCAGCGCAGCGTCCCCTTGCCCCATTTCATGGCGTGGTGGCGGGCGTGACGCTCGGGAGCGGCGATGCCGAGACGGCGCGACAGTTCCGAAAGCACGGCGTGGTCGACCGCTGAGCCGCCTTCGGTCATGAAGGAGAGTTGGACAAGCACGCGCGGCTTCTCGACCAGCGGATGGGGGCGGGCGTGAACCTCGCCGAGCGCGCCGGGCCGGCCTTCATGCGCCGGAAAGCCCATGACGCTGCCCTGGCTGCGCGGCTGGAATTCAAGATTGGACGTCTCGTCCGACACGTCTGGTCCCCCTGGTTTCGACCCTTCGTGCAATGGCGTCGTCTTGCGGCAATCGGCAAGGGACGTAAACAGCAAAATTTAGCGCGAGGCGATATGCCGGCGCGGCGCGAAAATCGACCGAACGAGACGAATTGGATAAATAATTTGACCAGTTGGCGACAGAGGCTCTAATCTGCGCGACATCATTCCCTTCTCCAGGCGCTTCCTTTGAGCGACATTTTCTCCAGGATCGAGCATTCGCGCACCGCCGACGAGGTGGTGCAGCAGATCGAAAGCCTCATCCTCGAAGGCGTGCTGCGCACCGGCGACCGGCTGCCGGGCGAGCGCGAACTGGCACGCCAGTTCGATGTGTCGCGGCCCATCCTGCGCGACGCGCTGAAGGCGCTCGAAGCGCGCGGCCTGCTGTCGACCCGTCCGGGCGGCGGCACGCACGTCGCCGACATTATCGGCCAGTTGTTCACCAAGCCGGTGGCGGACCTGATCTCGACGCATCGCAAGGCGGTGACCGACTATCTGGAATACCGCCGCGAGATCGAAGGCATAGCCGCCGAATACGCGGCGCGGCGCGCCACACCGGAGGACCTTGCCTTGCTCGATCGCATCATGGCGCGCATGGACGAGGCGCATCGTACCGGCGATTTCGACGACGAGGCCGAGATCGACGTCGAATTCCATCATGCGATCTGCGAATGCGCGCACAACATCCTGCTTCTGCACACACTGCGCTCCTGCTACCGGCTGCTGTCGGAAGGCGTGTTCCAGAACCGGCTCCTGGTGTTCACCGTGCCCGGCGCGCGCGAGGCGCTGCTGGCGCAGCACCGGGCGATCCACACCGCGGTCAAGGCCGGCGATCCGGCCGGCGCCCGCCAGGCGGCGATGGACCACATGACCTATGTCGAGCGTTCGATGGCGGAAGCCGAACGCAGCGGCGACTGGCAACGCGTGTCGCGGCTGAGGCTGAGGCAGCGTTCGGAAGCCGGCGACGGCGAACCAGCGCGCAGACGCTCCTAATCAATTCGATCAAGCGGGGACCATCATGAGCGACATTCTGACCATCGCAGACCTCAAGGATCTCGCGCGCCGGCGCGTGCCCAAGATGTTCTTCGACTATGCCGACTCGGGCGCCTGGACCGAGAGCACCTACCGGGCGAACGAGGAAGACTTTCAGAAGATCAAGTTCCGCCAGCGCGTGCTGGTCGACATGAGCAACCGCTCGCTGGAATCGACCATGATCGGCCAGAAAGTGTCGATGCCGGTGGCGCTGGCGCCGACCGGCATGACCGGCATGCAGCATGCCGACGGCGAGATGCTGGCAGCGCAGGCGGCAGAGGAATTCGGCGTGCCGTTCACGCTCTCGACGATGAGCATCTGTTCGATCGAGGATGTCGCCTCGGTGACGAAGAAACCGTTCTGGTTCCAGCTCTATGTGCTGCGCGACAAGGATTTCGTGCTCGATTTGATCGACCGGGCGAAGGCGGCGAAGTGCTCGGCGCTGGTGCTGACGCTCGACCTGCAGGTCCTCGGCCAGCGCCACAAGGATGTCCGCAACGGGCTTTCGGCGCCGCCCAAGATGACGTTGGCCAACATCATCGACCTGGCCTCAAAGCCGCGCTGGTGCCTGGGCATAGCCGGCACCAAGCGCCGCACCTTCCGCAACATCGTCGGCCACGCCAAGGGCGTCGGCGACGTCTCTTCGCTGTCGTCCTGGACGACGGAGCAGTTCGATCCGCAGCTGTCGTGGAAGGACGTCGCCTGGATCAAGGAGCGCTGGGGCGGCAAGCTGATCCTCAAGGGCATCCTCGACAAGGAAGATGCGCTGATGGCGGCCAAGACCGGCGCCGATGCCATCATCGTTTCCAACCATGGCGGGCGCCAGCTCGATGGCGCGTCGTCGTCGATCATGGTTCTGGAAGAAATCGCCGATGCGGTCGGCGACAGAATAGAAGTGCATATGGACGGCGGCATCCGCTCCGGCCAGGACGTGTTGAAAGCGCTCTGCCTGGGCGCCAAGGGCACCTATATCGGCCGGCCATTTCTTTACGGCCTGGGCGCGCTCGGCAAGGAAGGGGTTACCAAAGCGTTGGAAATCATCCGCAAGGAGATGGACATCACGCTGGCGCTGTGCGGAAAGCGTCTGGTCACCGACATGGGCAAGGAGCAGCTCCGACGCTAAGTCAGTGACATCTGACCACGGAGATACCCAGACCTTGGCGGAACCCGGCATCCATTTCCTCGACGCACACGGGCCGGACGGCGTGCGTCTGTACGCGATCGGCGACGTGCATGGCCGGGTCGACCTGCTGGCCGCCATGCATGGCCAGATCGAGGCCGAGATTGCGAGGGACAGGGTCGCCGACTGGCGCATCATCCATCTTGGCGACTATGTCGATCGCGGACCGGACTCCAAGGGCGTCGTCGACTTCCTGATCGAGGCACGCGAACGCGATCCGCGAAACCTGATGCTGGCCGGCAACCACGACATCGGCTTTCTCGACTTTCTCAAGACACCCGACCCGGAAGGGCTCTTCATCCGTTTTGGCGGCATCCAGACCGCGCAATCCTACGGAGTGACGATCAACAGCGGCAACGGCGCCTGGTTCGGCAAGGCGGAATCAGCCATGCGCAAGGGTCATCAAGCCCTGCTCGAAGCGGTGCCGCAAAGCCATGTCGACTTCCTGCGGTCGCTGCCACTCTCGGTGACATCAGGCGACTTCTTCTTCTGCCATGCCGGCATCAGGCCGGGCATTCCCCTGGAGAAGCAAAGCCCGCAGGACCTGATCTGGATCCGTGACGTTTTCCACGATCACACCGGCCTCTTCCCGAAGATCGTGGTGCACGGCCACACACCGGTCCCCGAGGCGGAAGTGATGGCCAACCGCGTCAATGTCGACACGCTTGCCTGGCAGTCAGGCATGCTTACCGCGCTCGTCGTTGACGGCGCGGACAAACGCATCCTGGAAATATCGATAAGGGAGCCTTAACGGCCCCGGTGCCCAAGGGCGCGAGGGATCCGGGCGCGAGGGATGCCCTGGCTTAGCGCAGGGAGGCGGTGACGCCGTAGCCGTCAACCGCATTGTGGTTGTTGGCGGCATCGGCGGCATAAATACCAAGACCGCAAAGTACGATGGCGGACAGCATGGCAAAGGACAGAAGCGCTGCTTTCACGGAGGTCATCTCTTGTTGAGCTTCCTGCATCTGTGCACGAGGCGGTTACCAATGCGTTGAAACGGAAAATACGTGTCAAAGTTTCGACGATTTCGCGCTTCTAGGTGTGTTCTGTATCGATGGTGTGTCGCACGGGTCACACAAAAGGTTCATCCCGGTTGCACAGCCGACATAGGGCGCGCGCCTTCTAGGATGGCGGGCGGACACAAGCCAAGGATGAAAGGGGTTTTCCCCAAACGGTTTCACGGTCGCGTGCCAATTATGTCACGCGGAGCATGAACGGTCGTTTAGAGCGGATCAGAGTTTGATAGAATCTCTGACCCGCTCTAACTTCTTGTTTTTACGCAATTCCCAAGGGGAAGCGCTGCGCGCTTCTCCCGGGAAAACCGCTACACACTTTTCCTGGAATTGCTCTAGATCGTCGCCACCCAGGCACGGGCGATGGCCAGACCAGCGGCATCGGCGTCAGGGCCGTTGCGGGCCATTTCGCCGTCGAGCTTGCCGGCCCAGTCGGGATGGCGCGCGGCGATGGTCGGCGCGAAGGAGGAGCTCCAGTCCTTCACCATGGGCCGGTCGGCCTCGAAATGGAACTGGAAGCCGTAGACGGCGCGGCCGACGCGAAACGCCTGGTTTTCGGCGACATCGTTGCCGGCGAGCCGCACGGCGTCTTCCGGCAGCTCGAACGTGTCGTCGTGCCACTGGAAGATCGGGAACTTTTCCGGCAGCTCAGCCAACACCGGATCGGCCTTGGCATCGGCCGTCAGCGACACGCCGCGCCAGCCGAATTCGTTGGCCCCGCCGATGCGGTTCGCGCCGCCAAAGGCGCGGGCGACGAGTTGACTGCCGAGACAGATACCGAGCACGGCGCGGTCCTTGCCAGCGAAATCGCGGGTCAGTTCGAGCAGCGCCGGGAAATAGGGATATTCTTCGTCGGCCAGCGCATTCTGGCCGCCGCCGAGCACCACCATGGCATCGTGGCCGGTTGCGTCCCGTGGCAGCGCATCACCCTTATAGGGAAGCCGCACATCAAGATCGGCACCCGCTTCGGCCAGTGCCGCACCGACTTGGCCGAGGCCGGTATTGTCGTAGTTCTGGACTACCAGCACCCGCATCGAAAAACCCTGCTGACATGAAAATGCTGCCGCGAGCGATATCATGGCGCCGGCGTTTCAGCCAAGATGCGTATCCCAGGAGAAAACTATGCCACTGCAGAACCGGGTCGATCCGTTCGGCGCCATTCACGCCGTGCCGGAGCGCGGCCTGTTCACCGGCAATCGCGGCATCATCCACGAACCCGCGACAAAGACGCTCCTGAAAAAGCGCTGGGCGCTTCAGGCCTGGATCATCTGCGTGTGCCAATTCCGCAATGTGCAGCGCGAGCCGATGGGCCGCAACCGGCCCGGTGGCAAGGCCGGCTGGACCGAATTGTTCTTTCTCGACGAGGTGACGGCGCTCGCCGCCGGGCATCGTCCCTGCTTCTTTTGCCAGCGTGAACGGGCCAAGGATTTTGTCGGTCGCTTCGGCCAAGCCTTCGGTATTGCCGAGCCGCGCGCCCCGCAGGTCGACAAGCGACTGCATAAGGAGCGGCTGGCGTCGGGCGGCAAGCGGCCTGCGGTCGCGATGGATGCGCTTGCCGGCCTGCCTAACGGCGCGATGGTCGCAGCTGGCGGCAGCGCCTATGCTTTGCGCCACGGCAAGATACTGCCATGGGCTTTTGCCGGATACCGCCCGCCAACCAGCCTTGATCGGTTCGAGGACGAGACGCCTGTGCTGCTGACCCCGGAAACGACGCTTGCCGTCCTGCGCCATGGCTTTCAACCGGTGTGGCATCCTTCCGCCAAGGCTTGACGGCGGCCGCCGCCTCGCCCATTCCTCGGCCATGCGCGCCAACTACAAGATGCAACGTCTGTTCGTGCCCGACGACCTCGGGCCAGACATCGAGTTCGAACCCGGCCAGCAGCAGAGCCACTATCTCCTGCATGTGCTGCGGCTCGCCGAGGGCGCCGAGATCCTTGTCTTCAATGGCCGCGACGGCGAGTGGTCGGCGGCGATATCAGCGAAATCCAAGCGGTCTGTGCGGCTGAAAGTACTGGCGCCGCAAAGGCCGCAACCGCCCTTGCCCGACCTCATCTATTGCTTCGCGCCGCTGAAGCAGGGCCGGCTCGACTATCTGGTGCAAAAGGCGGTCGAGATGGGCGCCGGCATCCTGCAACCGGTCATCACCCAGCACACGCAGGTGGCAAAGCCTTCCATCGATCGCCTGCGCGCCAATGTCGTCGAGGCCGCCGAGCAATGCGGCATCCTGGCTGTGCCGGAAGTTCGCGAGGCGGAAAAATTCGAGCGCCTGCTGACCGGCTGGGACAAGGAAAGGCGGCTGATCTTCTGCGACGAGGACGCCTCGACCAACAACCCACTGCCTGCCTTGCAGGCAGTAAGGGAGAAGAAGCTCGCTTTGCTGGTCGGGCCCGAGGGCGGCTTTTCCGACGAGGAGCGCAAGATGCTCCGCGCCCTCCCCTTCGTGACCGCCAT
Source organism: Mesorhizobium sp. M8A.F.Ca.ET.165.01.1.1 (assembly GCF_004792065.1). Taxonomy (NCBI): domain Bacteria; kingdom Pseudomonadati; phylum Pseudomonadota; class Alphaproteobacteria; order Hyphomicrobiales; family Phyllobacteriaceae; genus Mesorhizobium; species Mesorhizobium sp. M8A.F.Ca.ET.165.01.1.1. The sequence goes on from NZ_SRTH01000009.1 coordinate 43,247, forward strand.
TCCGCTCGGGCCGCGCATCCTGCGCGCCGACACCGCGGCCGTGGCCGCGCTCGCGGCGATGCAGGCGACAATTGGCGACTGGTAGGACGTTGTCTGTTGCAAGAGGTGCTCGCGGGCCGAGGTCTTCAATTCCTCTTGACCTGTGGCTCAGGATTTTTCGCTTGATCGGCTACTGACATTTCGTCCATTTAGCGCCGGCGGTGGGTCCAACCGCCTTTGAGGGCTTGAAAATGGCGCGCGACACAACCGATTTCCGGCCAATCGAAGGCGTAGACGAGCTTGTCGAGCATCTAGCCGAAGGCAACAAGCCGCGCGAAAAATGGCGCATCGGCACCGAGCACGAGAAATTCCCGTTCTATGTCGATGGCAACGCACCGGTGCCTTACGGCGGCGAGCGCGGCATCCGCGCCATCCTCGAAGGCATGCAGAACAAGCTGGGCTGGGATCCCATCATCGATGACGGCCGCATCATCGGCCTGGTCGAGCCGACAGGCCAGGGCGCGATCTCGCTTGAGCCTGGCGGCCAGTTCGAACTCTCCGGCGCGCCGCTGGAAACGATCCACCAGACCTGCCGCGAGGGCAATGCCCACCTGGCGCAGGTGCGCGAGATCGCCGAGCCGATGGGCATCCGCTTCCTCGGCCTCGGCGGCAGCCCGAAATGGTCGCTGGCCGAAACGCCGAAAATGCCGAAGTCGCGTTATGAAATCATGACGCGTTACATGCCCAAGGTCGGCACCAAGGGTCTCGACATGATGTATCGCACCTGTACGATCCAGGTTAACCTCGACTTCGAGAGCGAAGCCGACATGCGCCGCAAGATGCAGGTGTCGCTGAAGCTGCAGCCGCTGTCGACGGCGCTGTTCGCCAACTCGCCCTTCACCGACAGCCGGCCGAACGGGCTGCAGAGCTGGCGCGGCGACATCTGGCGCGACACCGACAACCAACGCTCCGGCCTGCTCGAATTCTGCTTCTCGCCCGATTTCGGCTTCGCCGACTATGTCGAATGGGCGCTCGACGTGCCGATGTATTTCGTCATCCGCGACGGCCACTATCACGACATGACGCATATCACCTTCCGCCAGTTCATGGCCGGGGCCGCGCGCAACGAAGTGCCGGACGGGCTGCCGACGATGGGCGACTGGGCGAACCACCTGTCGACCTTGTTCCCCGACGTGCGGCTGAAGCGTTTCCTGGAAATGCGCGGCGCCGATGGCGGCCCCTGGCGGCGCATCTGCGCGCTGCCGGCTTTCTGGGTCGGCCTGCTTTACGACGAGGCGGCGCTCGATGCCGCCGAGGCGTTGACGTCGAGCTGGACCTACAAGGAAGTGCTGGCGATGCGCAATGCCGTGCCTGAACTCGGCATTTCCGCACCCTTCCGCAACACCACGCTGCGCGAGGTCGCCCGCGACGTCATGACCATTTCGCGCACCGGGCTGAAGAACCGCGGCAAGAAGAACCGCGACGGCTACGACGAAACCTCGTTCCTGAACACGCTCGACGAGGTCGTGGCGCGCGGCACCACCAGCGCCGAGGAGATGCTGTCGGCCTATCACACGCGCTGGGGTGGCTCGATCGAGCCTGTATTCATGGAATATGCCTATTAACCCCGCGCGCTGACGGGCGGCAAAAGCCGCTTCAATCGGGCGTTGAAACGAATTAGGCTCTCTTCGAGGATTTCCCGGAGGAGAAGCCGATGCCTACCTTGTTCGACATGCTGACGCAGGCCCAGAACGGCAACGGCATGCAGGCGCTTGCCCAACAATACGGGCTTTCGCTGCAGCAGACACAGGCGGCGGTCGCCGCACTGCTGCCGGCCTTTTCACAAGGGTTGCAGCGCAACACCGCCGATCCCTATGGGCTCGGCGCCTTCATGACGGCGATGGCAAGCGGCCAGCACGCCAAGTATTTCGAGGACGCGACGCGCGCCTTCTCACCGCAAGGCGTCGACGAGGGCAACGGCATTCTGGGCCATCTGTTCGGGTCGAAGGATTTGTCGCGTGCCGTGGCCAGCCAGGCGGCGCAGGCGAGCGGCGTCAGCCAGCAAGTGCTGCAACAGATGCTGCCCGCGATCGCGTCGATGGTAATGGGCGGACTGTTCAAGCAGACGACAAGCCAGATGCAGGCAGCGGCTGGTCTGGGTGGCGGCGGCAACAATCCACTGGGCGAGATCATCGAGCAGATGATGCGGCAGGGCGGCATGCAGGCGCCGGCGCCACAACAGCGCCAGGCGCCGTCGCCTCAGAACCCCATGGACAACCCGCTCGGCAAGGTCTTGCAGGACATGTTCGGCGGCGGCTCACCGCAACCACAAAGCCAGCCGCAGCCGGCGCCAAATCCCTATGGCGACAATCCGCTCGGCAAGGTGCTGCAGGATATGTTCGGCGGCGGCGCGCCACAGCAACCACAAAGCCGACCCCAGCCCCAGCAGACGCAGAGCCCATACGGCGACAACCCGCTTGGGAAAATCTTCGAGGAGATGCTGCGGCAAGGCGGAGGCGGAGGCTTCGGCCTGCCCGGCGGGCAGCCGGGGCCACAGCCTGAAGCGCCGCAGCCGCAGCCGCGCCAGGCACCACAGCCGCAGGTCAATCCAAGCGGCCGGCCTCGGAACCCGTTCGACGACATTTTCGGCAAGATGTTCGAGACCGGCGCCCAGCAGCGTGACGACTACCAGAAGGGCGTGGAAACGATCTTCGACCAGTTCAAGCGAGACATGGACCGGCGATAGGCGTCAGGCCAAAGCCATTTCCCGGCAAGCTAGAAAAGAAAAGCCCGGTCCTTGGGAGGACCGGGCAGCGTGCAGGCAGGCCGGCGGGGAACCGGCAGGGAGTGGGGAGCCTGCATGAACCTTGGTCGCGCTGAACCGCAGAAAGGTTCAACAAGACCGAAACTGAACCAATCAGGCTACCTTGCGGGCGATATCCTCGATCGTTTCCACGCGGTCGCTGGCGATCTCACGCAGGATTGCCGTCGGATCGCGGCCGAACGGCACGTCGATCGCGACATGCAGGTCGGCGCGCGTCAGGCCGATATCGGCAAGCTCGGCATCCGACATCTCGCCCAGGCGGTAGAAAGCACGGCGGTTTTTCCAGGCGCGGTAGATATTGAAGGCCGTGTTGACCACGCGCGCCGCAACGGACGGACGCGAAGTGATGCGCGAGGTCTCGGTGGCGAAATCGATCGTGGTCATGTCGGTCTCCTTCAGACTCGAACAGACGAAACCCGACGATCGGCGCTGGCGACAGCGGCCGTTCCGGCTTCGATTCACATGCCTTCATGTGGACAATGCGAATTTGCCATCGACCGATTGATTAATCCAACGAATGTTTTTAATCTTTGGCATCAACACTAGTGATGGATCATGTCGATGAAAGCGCCGCTCGATCTCGATCAATTGCAGACCTTCATCTCGATCGCCGACACTGGCAGCTTCACGCGCGCAGCGGAAGAAGTGCACCGAACCCAGTCGGCGGTGTCGATGCAGATGCGCCGGCTGGAGGAGCGGATCGGCAAGCCGCTGTTCGAGAAGGAGGGGCGCACCAACCGGCTGACGGAGGAAGGCGACAAGCTGCTCTCCTATGCAAGGCGGCTGCTCTATCTCAACCGCGAGACGCTCGCCGCCTTCGACGACCAGCGGCTCGAAGGCACGATCCGCATCGGCACGCCGGACGACTATGCAGATCGTTTCCTGCCGGAAATCATGGCACGTTTCACCCGCTCCAATCCGCGCGTCGAACTGACCGTCATCTGCGAGCCGACGCCGGGACTGGTTGAACACATCAAGCGCGGCAATCTCGACCTGGCGCTGGTGACGCACAATGATGTGCGCGGCCAGTCGGAAGTCGTGCGACGTGAGCCGCTGCTGTGGGTATCCTCGGCCAACCACGCGACGCACGAGCAGGAAATCCTGCCGATGGCCTTCGGCCGGCCGAACTGCATCTGGCGGCGCGCCGCCGTCGACGTGCTGGACCAGCAGAACCGCGACTACCGCATCCTGTTCACCAGCTTCTCGGCGACCGTGATCACCGCGGCCGTGCTGTCCGGCCTGGCGGTCTCGGTGCTGCCGGAATGCGCGCTCAGGCCTGGCATGCGGGTGCTGGGCGAAGCCGATGGCTTCGGCGCCCTGCCGGACTGCCGCATCGGCATCATGCGCGGCCAGACCTCGCGGCCGGAGATTGTCGATGCGCTTGCCCGCCATATTTCGGAAAGCCTGGACAACATCTCGATCCCGCTTGGCGAGGAAACGGGAACGTTCGACTTCGCGGCCCTCGCCTTCGCCAAGATGAAGCGGAGCAAGCCGAACCAGATCCTGCCGGGCTGGTAGATGCGGATCATCAATATCGGGGCTGACATGGCCGCCTTGACGTCGGCGCTCAACCAGCCCCCAATCGGCCAATGAGCGAAGCAGCATCCGAATCACGCACCAACGCCACCGAATACACGGTGAGCGAGATATCGGGCGCGCTGAAGCGCACGGTCGAGGACGTCTTCGGCAATGTGCGGGTGCGCGGCGAAATTTCGGGCTATCGCGGGCCGCATTCCTCGGGTCACGCCTATTTCGCGCTGAAGGACGACCGCGCCCGGCTCGACGCCGTGGTGTGGAAAGGCACGATGAGCCGGCTGAAATTCCGTCCCGAGGAAGGGATGGAGGTGATCGCCACCGGCAAACTCACCACCTATCCCGGCAAGTCCAACTACCAGATCGTCATCGACAATCTGGAGCCGGCCGGCGCCGGGGCGCTGATGGCGCTGCTCGAGGAGCGCAAGCGCCGACTGCAGGCGGAAGGGCTTTTCGATGCGGGCCGCAAACGCCGGCTGCCGTTCATGCCCCGCGTCATCGGCGTCGTCACCTCGCCGACCGGCTCGGTCATCCGCGACATCATCCACCGCATCAAGGACCGCTTTCCGCTGCATGTGCTGGTCTGGCCGGTGCGCGTGCAGGGCGACACGGCGAGTGCGGAAGTGACCAATGCCGTGACCGGTTTCAACGCGCTGGCATGGGACAGCCCTATCCAGCGTCCCGATCTCTTGATCGTCGCGCGCGGTGGCGGCAGCCTGGAAGATCTGTGGGGCTTCAACGACGAGGCACTCGCCCGCGCCGTCGCCGCCTCGGGCATTCCGGTGATCTCGGCGGTCGGCCACGAGACCGATTGGACGCTGATCGACCTCGTCGCCGATGTGCGGGCGCCAACACCGACAGGCGCGGCCGAAATCGCCGTACCGGTGAAGGCGGACCTCGAAGCGACGCTGGCCAGCCTCGGCGCACGGCTCAAGGCAGCCGTCCTGCGCAATTTCGAGCGCAAGCGGCAAGCAACACGTGCAGCAGCGCGTGCGCTGCCTTCGCCCGATCAATTGCTGGCGCTGCCGCGCCGGCGCCTCGACGAAGCGACGTCGAGGCTCGGCCGTGGCCTGATGGTTTCCACCGAGCGCAAGCGGGCACGATTCTTCGCCGTAAAATTGACGCCGGCGATGCTGTCGCAGCGGATTGCCGAGGCGCGGCGCACCAACGACCGTAATCTTTTGCGTGCGCAACGGGCGCTGCGTACTCTGGCGAGAAGCCGGCGGGCGGAACTCAATCGTGCAGCGGATCAGTTGCCAAAATGCGCCAAGGCATCGCTGCAACGGCACAGGCAGCAACTGGCTTTGCTGCAGGGCCGCATCACGATCGAGCCGACAGCACGGCGGCAACGTGTTCATAGAGATTTGCTGACCGCTTTGACGCGACGCGGCGGCCAGGCGATGCTGCTTAGGCTGGAGCGGTTGCGCGGCCGCATCATCCAGGCCGACCGGCTGATGGCGACGTTGTCGCACAAGGCCGTCCTGGCGCGCGGCTTCGTGCTGGTGAAGGATGCCGACGGCGCCGTCATCAAGCAGGCCGCGGACGTGGCGTCGGGTATGGCGCTTTCGCTGGAGTTCGCCGACGGCACTGCCGATGCGGTGGCAACCAGCGGCGCGGCGCGGCCAAAGCCCGCCGCCAGGCCCGCGGCCAAGGCCCCAGTTGCCAAGACGAGAGAACCCGGCAATCAGGGATCCTTGTTCTAAGAGCATGACCGACAATCCGCACCATCTGGCAACACCGTCGTGCAAGCCGCGCGCGCGAAGCTTCAATATCGACTTCGACGGCACGCCTGGGCCGTTCAATGCGATCACCGACGTGCCAGGGGTCGCGGTCGGCTATACGACGCTGATTTCAGGCGATGGTGCGCTTGTCGTCGGCAAGGGACCGGTGCGCACCGGCGTGACCGCCATCCTGCCCAGGCCTCGCGCCGAGCTGGCGACGCCGGTCTTCGCCGGCATCTTCAGCCAAAACGGCAATGGCGAGCTGACCGGCTCGCACATCATCGAGGAAACCGGTGCTTTCAACTTCCCGATCACCATCACCAACACGCATTCCTGCGGTGTTTCGCGTGACGGCACGCTGCGCTGGATGAACCGGGTGCTGCCGGCCGCGATCGACAGCGCCTGGGGTTTGCCGGTGGCGGCGGAGACCTATGACGGGTTTCTCAACGACATAAACGGCCACCATCTGACATCGGAGCATGTCACCGAGGCGCTCGACGGCGCGGCCGGCGGACCGGTCGAGGAAGGCAGCGTCGGCGGCGGCACCGGCATGATCACCTTCGGCTTCAAGGCAGGCTCGGGCACGGCATCGCGCATCGTCGCATGGCAGGGGCGCACCTACACGGCCGGCGCTTTCGTGCAGTCGAATTTCGGCAAGCGGCACAATTTCACGATGCGTGGCCGGCGCGCCGATCCCGAACTCACCGAACCAGCGATCCGCGAAGCCACGTCGCGCGCGGAAAAGGGTTCGATCATCGCCGTCATCGCCACCGACGCGCCGTTCCTGCCGCACCAGATGAAGCGGCTGGCACGGCGTGTGCCGCTCGGCGTCGCCATGACCGGCGGCTTCGGCTATCACAGTTCGGGCGACATCTTCCTCGCCTTCTCGACGGCCAATCCCGCCGCGGCGCTGGGGCTGTCTGGCCGCATCGCCAGCGCCGATTTCATTCCCGACGCAGACATCGACCCGTTCTTCGACGCGGTGATCCAGGCGGTGGAGGAATCGATCCTCAACGCCCTGGTCGCCAATGACGACATGACCGGCCGCGACGGCAATTTCGTGCCGGCGCTGCCAAAGACGTGGTTGAAAGAAAAGTTCGGCTGAGACGAAAACGCGGGCCGAACGGCCCGCGCTTTCAGACAGGATTGTCCCTGAAAATCTATTCCGCGGCCTTGCTGGAAGCCTGCTGGTTTTCGTCCGCCTCGGCAGCTTCCTCGAGCCGGGAAGCGATCAATTCCTGGATGTCGCCGACTTCCTCCTGGATGTCCTCCAGCGGTATGCCGACCTCGGCTGCCTTGGCGGCGCATTCGCGGGCCAATGTCTCGGCCTGTTTCTCGATCCTGGCGTGGGACTGGCAATGGACCTTTTCACCGATCCATCCCCGCAAGAACTCGATCGCATGTTCACTCATACTGCTTTTCCCTGGCGGCAAAGCCGGTTGGTAATCATAAACGTCGGCATCCCGCAAAGGATGCATGCTCCCATTCCAGCCGAGTCGCGGCCAGCCGGCAAGCCAATGCCGTCCAGGGTCCACAGAGCCGAAGGAAATCGAGGGGTGAAGAACATTTTCTGATTCTGAAGGACTGTACCGTTGGCGGGATCTGCCCGCTCCGAGCAATTGCTTCTACCTTTTACGGCTTCCAGTCCGTTTCGTATCTCAATGGCTGTCGCTGCAGCCGCCTTATGACGTTACGCTTCAAGGCGCGAGCCATCGAAGCCGCCGCTATATAGTGACATCCTCATGCGATGTCGACTCTCCTCAAGGCCTGTGCACACGAGCCATGCAAAGGTCGCATGGATCGCTGATGCGGTCAGAAGTTTTCGACCCATGGCCTGAGCTCCATTTCCCAGGTCCAGGCGCTGCGGTGCTGGCGGTGGATGGAGAGATAGGCCGCGGCGATCGCATCCGGCGACAGCCGGCGGTCCTGCAGCTCGGACTCCTGTCCAGACGCGGCCGAGGCGATGGCCCCGTCGATGATGAAATGCGCGACGTGAATGTTCTTGGGCGCCAGTTCACGGGCCATGGATTGCGCCAGCCCGCGCAATCCGAATTTGGGCATGGCAAAGCCGGCAGACCCGGCGAACCCCTTCACGCTTGCCGTCGCGCCGGTGAAAAGGATCGACCCCGAGCCCAAGGCCAGCATCCGGCGGGCCGCCTGCTGAGCCACCAAGAACCCACCATAGGCCCCGACCAATAGCGCCTGACGGACCGCCTCGGGATCGAGCTCTGCTATCGGGCCGCGAGCGCGGCCGCTGGCGTTGAAAACCACGAGGGAAAGCGGGCCAGCCTTGTCGGCGACATCAAACAGCTGCTCCACCGAGGCCGGATCCGAGACATCCGTCGCCACGGCTTGCGCGCCGGCTTGCGCCTGCAATGCACCGAGCTTCTCGATATTTCGAGCGGCCAGGACGATTTGGAACCCTTCCCTGGCGAGAAGACGCGCCAGCGATGCGCTCAATCCAGAACCCGCTCCGGCAATGACGGCGACATTGGATGTCATGTGACCTCTCCTTCTTCCACTGATTGCAACGGTTGGCGCATGCCGAAGTCTGCCGGATCAACGCCGCACCGGCAACGCGCAAGGCGGAAAGAAAAATGGCCGGGCGCGAAACGCCCGGCCAAAAGAAGGTCACAACCTTCAGAGGGGAACACCGTTCAGCGAAATGGGAGGAGAACACCGAACGGATTTTTCTCTTTTGAACCGATCTTCACGCAGATGCGACGAACGATTTTCCAAAATCAGCCGGGACTGCAAAAAATCCATTCGTTCTTGTGGCAACAGGCTCAACCCGCTCCGGTTTCCGGCTCAAGCAGGTCGGCGTAATGGCGGCGCGCGACGTCGGGATGCGAGCGCAGCCGGCTTTTCAGCACATTGGTTCCGACATCGCGAAACAGCGGATTGTCCGGATCGCTGGCCGGCCCGCGCGCCTGCGTCGCCAATTCCTCGGGGAGTTCGAGCAGCGGTATCGTCGCATCGAGTTTGGCGCTGAAGAAGAACGGCACCGAAATGCGTTCAATGCCGGCGGGCGGCGTCACGACGCGATGCACGGTCGCACGCAAATAGCCGTTCGAGGCCAGCTCGAGCAATTCACCGATGTTGACGACGAGCGTGCCGGGAATGGGATCCACATCCACCCAGCTGCCATCATAGTCGACCTGCAGCCCCTTATTGTCATCCTGAAGCAACAGCGTCAGGAAACCGCCATCCTTGTGCGCGCCGACACCTTGATCACCGCCGGTCGCCTCACGGCCCGGATAGCGCACGATCTTCATGCGGTGGTTTGGCTGCTCACGGTAGATCGGGTCGAAGGCATCCTCTGGCTGGTCGAGCGACAGCGCGAAGGCTTTCAAGAGCCTGATGGCCACCCCTGTCGCCTTGGCCTGCCATGCCAGCAGGGCGGGTTTGAGTTCTGGCAACGCAGCCGGCCACTGGTTCGGCCCCTGCAGCCGCGTCCAGGCGGGAATTCCGGGGCCTTGCGCTATGGGCTGGCGCTCGACGCCGATATCGAGCTGTTCGCGCCAGTCGGCCTTGCCCTTGGTCAGCTCGCCGCCGGCGCGCGTATAGCCGCGGAACTGCGAGGACTTGACCATCTCGATCGCGAGCTTGTCGGCCTCGGCCAAGGCAAAGAAGCGGCGGGACGCGGTGAGCACCTCGCTGATCTCGGCCCAGGAGATCCCGTGTCCGGCCAGGTAGAAAAAGCCGATGTCACGCGAGGCGGAGCGGAGATCCGCCAGAAATGTCCGACGTTCCGATGCGCCTTGCTCAAAGCGGCTCAAATCGAGCACGGGTACTATTCTGGGCATATCAGGCTCCTTTACCGGTTTCCTTCCGCCGCCAATGCCTACAAGTCTCATCGACTCCCCCTTGCCCGGAAAGAAACGATTGGCCCTTCAAAAGCCATCGCGACGAATAATTTTCCACGCCGCGCAGGCGATATGATGATGATCGTGATCACGGCAGGAGATATGGCCGAACTGAGAAGGGTGTTGCGTTGCGGTAAAGACGAGGAAGACTTCCCAACCTTATGGCGAGCCTGGCCGGCGACGGCGGCTTTCAGCATGCCGCGAAGTATTTATGGGCCTTTCTCCAATTTTTGGCGCTTCACGTCAGATATCAGCCGTAAATCCGTTTATAATAAAATTATAGTAAAATAATACTCGCAATATATTTGTTTTAAGCACAAAATTCCGCACCTGAATAGTCGCCGATACTGACGACCATCTTCGAGCTACCCAGTCCTGCCGACTTGAGGGCGATCACTTCAGGGGGGACTATCCCGACCGGCGTTAATCGCTTTGGTCCCGCTCTCCTGAGGGGCCGATCGCTCAAGAGGAGATCTCGAGATGGACGGGTATGACGAATCGATGTTCGACGACCTAGCCTTTGATGAAGCGGAAGGCCCCGCCGACAGCTATGACGAATTCGACGAAATGGACGAAGGCGACGGCTTCGAAGGTGCCGATGAAGGCGACGAGGGCGACGAGTATGACGCGGGCGACGAGTACGAGGCTTCGAGCTTCGACGAGATGGACGCCGGCGACGAATTCGATGAAGGCGACGACTTCGACGAGAGCGACGATTTCGACGAGGGCGACGATGACGGCTGGGACCAAGCGCTGGGCTTCGCGCTCGCGGCTGAAGACAGCGACGAGTTCTTCCGGCGCATCGCCCGCGGCATACGCGGCGCCGTGCGCACCGTGCGGCGTGCCGCTCCCACCATCGGCCGCATCGCCCGCGCCGTGGCGCCGGTTGCCAGCCTCATCCCAGGCTACGGCACGGCAATTGGCGGCGTCGCCAATGTCATCGGCCAGCTGATGGCGGACGAAGCCTCGGAGGACGAAGCGCTCGATGCCTTCGCCGAGCTCGCGGTGCGCAATCGCGCCGCCATCCCGCTGGTCGCGGGGCTCGCCGCCAGACGCGTGCTCGGCCCCGCCGCCGCCCGCATGCCGGCGGCCGCCCGCATCCAGGCGGTGCGCACCGTGCGCCGCGCCGCCACCCAGCTCGTCAACCGTGGCGGGCCGACCGCGATCCGCGCCTTGCCGCGCATCGCCAACAGCGTGCGCCGCACGGCGGTCACCCGGCGCACCCCGGCTTCTGTGCGGCCAATGGTGCTGGCGCGCACCGCGCGCCGTGTCGCGGCACGCGGGCATGGCTTGCGCCGGCAGCTGACGCAGCCCTTGCAGAGAGGGCGGCGGATCGTGCGCCGCACGGCCGCGGCGGTCCGCTCCGGCATGGCTCCGGCACGCATCCTGGCGCGCGCCGCCGGGCGGGCGCTCGGGGGAATGGGCGGCATTGGCGGTTGGACCGGTGGGTATGCTCCGGGCTATGGCCAGGGCCAGGGCTCCGGGCGCCGGCGGCGCATCGTCATCCGCGGTCCGGTCAGCATCACCATCCGGCCCAACTGAAACCCTCTCGGTGCAACCAGAAGGATCGTGGCGATGCGCACGGGTTCTTCGACCAGGCGGTTCCTGGACACCAAGTTGCGGGCGCTGAAGGCGCGCGCGCAGCGCCTGAACCGGCTGACGCCGCGGCGCATCGGGCTGCGTCCCGAAGACCTGCCCTATGCGCCGTCGCGAGCCCATTTCCACGCCGCCAACCGGCGGCTGGCCGCCATCGGCAACGCCATCAATCGGCAGATCGCCGTGATCGAACGCGGCTGGCCGCCGGCAACGGCGCAGGCGGCACTCACCCAGATGGCGTTGCTCGACCGCAGCATCGACCGGCTGCGCCGCAGCTTCGGCATGTTCTTCGAGGTGATGTCGCAGCGCGGTTCGGGTTTCGCGCCGGCGCTCGCCGCCCATGACGCGATCGCGATGGACTGTTATACCGTCGTCCGCGCGGCCTTGCCCGGCGTCTTCGCCGGCCCGCTGCTGAAGCCGCTGACCTACATGGAACACGGCTATTCGCCGGCAACGCAGCGTCGTGGCGTGGCGCTGGCACGGCTCCTCGGCGACAGCAATCCGTTCCCTGTGATCCGCGTCCCTTGGGACCGCGACAATCCCTGGCAATCGGTGTTCCTGCATGAGGTCGCGCATAATCTGCAGGCCGATATGGGCTTGTGGCAGGAGAACGCGCAGGCGGTCGGCAACCGGCTAGCCTCGATGCGCTTCGATCCGCTCGTGGTGACCATCCTGCGCCGCTGGCACAAGGAGATTTTCGCCGATCTGGCGGCGCTGCTGCTCGGCGGCACGGCGTCGGTCTGGGGCATGATGGAGTTCCTCGCCCATCCCGGCGCGCGCGCCTTGACCTATCGCCCCGGCGGCGCCCATCCGACCGGCTGGATCCGGGTCCTGATCCTGACCGAAATGCTGCGCCGCATGGGCTTCGCGGCCGAGGCGGCGCGCGCGGAACGCGTCTGGCACGCGCTCTACAATCCGTCGCGCGGCCACAGGCTGCCTCCGGTGCTGCTTGCGTCGGTGCCGCGCCTCATCCCGGCGGTGGTCGACGAGATCGCCTACCAGCCTCGGCGGGGGCTGGGCCAGCACGCGCTGGCCGATGCCATTCCATTCACGCGCGCCGACGAAGCCCGCATCCGGCGCGGCGGAATCCAGATCGCGGCGGGGCGAGTACCCGACCTGCCGCCACGCTTTCTTGTGTCGGCCAGCCGTTTCGCGCTGGAGGCCGGCGCCGAACCGGACGCCATTGCCAAGCTCGTCATCAGGAACCTGGCCCAGCGCCAGGCAAACCGACGACCCGCCGCGCAACCGTCCCCAGCCGCACTCGTTGCATGAGGTGAGATGTCATGGCCGACCTGTTTACAACCGCCGCCAGCCCGGTCTCGAAATTTCGGTCGCCCGCCACGGTCGCCGTCGACAATCTGCTGCGCAAGACGCTGCGCGTCAGTGATCCGCGCGATCCCGACCAGATGGCCAACGCGCTGCTGAACTTCTACCCGCAGGAAGCGGACAGGGACCGCCGCGAACGCGCCGGCCTGCCCTATTCGAGCGTGCCCGATTATGTGCCGCAGGTGTGGAACAGCGGCCCGTCCTCGGTCGAAATGGCCCAGGCTCAGGACGATCTCGAGCGCGACCTGCAGACGCTTTCGACCTCCTCGCCACTGAAGGACATCCGCATCGAGATGATTGGCTGGGGCCGCTCGATCCGGCAGCTCGCCAATGACGGGCTGGCCGCCGCGCGCCTTTCGCTGGATTCGGTCAACCACGACCGCGCCATGTCGGCGCGCCGCCAGCTCGGCGAGTATTCGCGCCTGGCACGCTATGTCGGCACGCTGACCGATGGCAGCGCCATCCTGTTCCGGCGCTTTGCCCAGAGCTGCGACGTGTTGGCGGGGCTCATCCTTGTCGCCATCGGCGAGGGGCTGGCGTCCAACGGCATCACACGCAGCACCTCGATCGTGCGTTCGGCGGCCGGTGAGCTGCAGGCGCGCCGCAATGCCGTCATCATGGCGCTGCGCAGCCTGACCGGCTCGGTCGAAAGCGCGCTTGGCCAGGAGGACTGGCCGCGCGGCATCGAAGCCTACCGCAATCTGGTCCTGCAACTGGAAGCCGGCGGCCAGGCGGACCTGCGTGCCCTTCTGGAAGAGAACGCGCTGTCGCAGGCGATGGACGACCTGGTCGACCTCTCGACCGGGGCAAGCGTCGAGAGCCTGCGTGAACTATCGACCGCGTCGGCGATGCTGGTTCACCGCTTCCAGCGCCTGATCCAGTTCGGCCAGAGCATTCCGGTTCCGATCGACGTGCCGATCACATCGGGACCACCGGAATCGCCGCCGCTGGTGGCGTTCGTCTCCAGCCTGCAGCTCTTCGTCGATGCCTTCGTCGCCAAAGGCAGCTCGCGGCTGCTCTATGTCGCGCGCCCGCCGATCATCGTCTACGGCCTCTATGGCGCCGGCGGTCCCGACCAGGGCGCCGTCCGGTTGATGAACCTCACCATCGCGCGCGGTTTCCTGCTCGAGCAGGTCGACTGCTTCGCCGGCTGCGGCTGCGACGACGACGAGATCAGCTGCCAGGTGCTCCTGGATTACATGCTGTTCCTGCTCGACCGGGCGATCGATCTCTATGCGGTCGGCATCGATCCGGACGGCCTCGGTGAACAGGAGAGACGCGCGACCGCCGTCGGCCTCGCCGTCGGCGCGGTGCTGGACCTGACCGACCAGGTGGCGAACCCCGGCGTGCTGCTGTGCGAATTCAGCGACAAGCTGAAGACCAAGCTCGCCACCATCTCCGGCGAGTTGCTCGACCCGTTCGGTGGCGCTGGCGCCTGGGACCCCGGTCTCAAGGGGCTGATGGTGCGTGAGCTGCGAACCTTCTACCAGGCCGAGGAGCAAACCGAGCGCCTGGTGCGGTCGCTGACCCAGCAATGCGACTTCAACGTTTTCAACTTCCGCAACAACCAGTCGCTGATCCGCTGGATGATCCGCACGATCCTGCAGAACACGTTCAACCAGGGCACCAACCTGCCGAGCCCGGTCCAGATGCCGTCGCCTATCGCGAGCTCGATGGCTAGCATGGGTCAGAACCGTCCCGACTACTGGTCGGCGTGAGCAAGCATGAGAGGAGCAGGACAATGGCTGCGAAAATTCCGTTTCCCTATCATCCGGCCAACAAGTTCCACGCCGGGGTCAAGGCCCGCTTCGAAGTGGAGGCCCAGACGCCGCAATCGATCGACCTGTTGACCAAACAGGTCGATACCGGCAGCCAGGGAACCCAGAAGGCCATCGGCGACGTTGCCAAGGCGATCAGGAGATATCCCGATGGAGACCAGTCGAAGACCTTCGAACGGCTGACCGCCGCGATGGAGACTATCGCCACCGCGCTGCAGAACCAGCCCAAGGGTAGCGAGATCGACAAGAAGCTTGGCGACATCGGCAAGGCGATCGACAGGTTTGACGAAACGGTGCGGTCGTTTGGCCTGCGCGACAAGGACAATGTCACGGCACTCTACGCGGCGGCGGTCGACACGACCGGCGACATCGTTGGCCGCACGAATGCGGGCCAATGGCTCATCCGGGCGGAATTCCCGTCGCTGCAGGCCATCGTCAAGTTTCAGAAGACCAAGCCGCAGGACGAACGGCGCAGCGAGTTCGTCAAGCGCGTGCGCGCTGTCGAGCCCGTCCCACCAGGCCTTCCCGCGACGATCACCGACAGCGAGCTGGCGCGCTTCTTCGACCTAGTGCCGGCCGTGATCAGCGCCATCAATGCCAGTCAGGACACTGGCTCCAGCGAGCCGCCCAAAGCCTGAAACCGTGAGCCGCCAATTCGAGCAACATGAGGTCTGTTATGGCTAGCGAATCCAATGAGGTCATCCAAAGGCTGTTCCAGCGCTTCTTCAGGGACGAGCTGCCCGGATTGTCGCCGGCGGACCGCGCCGCTTTCGAGAGCGAGTTCGAGGGCCGCTACGGTGAACTGCTCGATCGCTCGTCCAGTGCGACGACAACGAGCTTCGCGGATCTGGTGGGCTTCGGCGACGGGCCGCTCAAGCCGTTCGACGCGCTGCAGATGCCGTTGCTGCGCAATGACTTCGACGAATCCATCATTCCGCCGCAGCTGCAGGCCTCGGCAGAACTCTATTACATCTACCAGATGGACCGCATGAAGCTGTTCCAGGTCGTCGATGTGCTGCGCCGGCTGTTCCAGAACGGCCAGATCCGCATCCAGCGCGGCCCCGGCGCGCGCGGGCTCTACATCCTCGAGAAGTGGCGGCCGATCCGCTACAAGCGCCGCGATCGGCTGATCGCCTATCGCCGCGTCTTCAACTATGGCCGCGCGCCGGTGCCGTCGGGGGCGATCGTCAACCGCAGCTTCCACTTCATGCTGGTCGCCTTCATGAACGCGATGTCGCAATACTTCCAGGATCTGACCATCGGCCAGGTCATCCGCGGCAGCTCGACCATCAATGACCGGCCGTTCGCGGCGCTCGCCACGGTGCAGCGTGTGGGTACCGACCTGCGCTACCATCTCGACCGTTCAAGCTATGGCAACATCCTGGCACTGACCCGTGAAACCGGCCAGTACGTGCAGCAAATCTTCGAACTGTTCGACGCGCCCGACATCAAGAAGTCCTTCGACGCCAACACCAAATGGGATGTCATCGAAGCCGTCGCCAACCGGCACTTGGGCGGCGCGGCCGAGATGTCGCAGCGCGCCAAGATGGCGGATGCGGGGCGCAGGACGCTGCAATACATCGCCGAGAACGATTTCCGCACGACGATCACGCCGGCCGAGTTCGACGCCGACGCCAAGAAGATGGGTTCGCAGGCCGACGCGTGGCTCGCCGCCTACCGGCTGACGCGCGAAGGGCGCCGTTTCCCCGGCCTCGATGGCGATCGTGTGCACTGGTCGTACGGGCTCAGCCGCAACACCGCCTCGCGCATCGCCGCCTAAACCGTTGCAGCTGTTCAGCATCCGGTGGAGTCGCCGGACAGCTCCAACTCTCTATTTCTGAAGGGTGTCCGCGATGGACCACCATCTGGCTCTTCCCGGGCGCTTTTCGCCCAAGCCTCCGAACATCGTCATCGATGCGCCGCTGGCGCTGTCGCCGATGGGGCTGCTGGTCACGGTGACGCTGTCGCAATCGGCGCGGGTTTGGCTGCCGCGTGGCTTCTACACCTTGCTCGACAATGACGAGTACTACCGCCACCGGCCGGACCAGATGGGCGGCGGCTGGCTGCATCCCGATGCGCGGGACGCGACGCTCAGGGAATTGGTGCTTGAGCTCGAGCCGTGGCGCCGCGCCTGGCAGAACGGCCGGCTGTCGTCACGCGTGCACTGGGTCGGCGACGCGCAATATGAGAGCGCGCTGCCCGAGCGCGAAGGCACTGCCCTGCTGCCGCGCTTCGAAGGCTGTTGTGCCGCGCTTGAAGCCCGGCTTGGCGACCTCGCCGGCACCGCAGCACCGCTCGACGAATGCGCGCGCGACGTCATTGCCCTGTCGGCCGCGCTGCAGCCCGAGAGCACCTACATCCTGACCATCGCCGGCAGTGCCGGTGCCCGGCCGCCGCTATGCGACTATCTGGAGCGGCTCGCGTTTCCGGCCACACGTCATCCGGGCGCGATCCCGGGTTGGTCTGGTCCGGCCTTCTGGCCCGCCGCCGCCCCGATCGCCGCGAGCGGCCGCAGCGCCGCCATCGTGCAGGTCGTCGCGCCGGTCATCCTGGCGCTGCCGGACGGCTGGAGCGAAACCGACTGGGCGCTGGAGGATCCAGCCGACCATGACGAGACGCCGGACGATCCCTGGCGCAATGCCTGCGCGCTCTGGTACGAGCTGGCACCAGTGGAGGCGGCGGCATGAAACCGGCCCGCCTCCACCCGGTCCACGGCCTGCGCACCAATGCGCGCGACCTGGTGATGATCAGCGTCGCCGGGCAAGTGGCTTCGCCGACAGAGAAGGGAACGCCGTGGCGCATCGGCTACGACGGCAGGCCGCGCTCGCTGCCGGGCACCGGCGGCATCGTGCTCAACCATCGCGTCGGCGACCCTTGCGTCGGGCTCGCCGGCGATCATGTCGAACCGGCGGTGTCGATCCGCAACGAGGCGCGCGCGGCCGGCGGCAGCCCTGATGCCGCCAACCAGGCGCTGCAGAGCTATTCCTGCGTCGGCAATCACGCCATCGTCACGACGGGGCGCGCCGCCGGCGCGCGCGGCGTGGTGACCGGCAAGCATGGCGGCGTCGACACGGTGCTGATCGACTTTCCGCTGCCGGCGATGCGGCAGATGGCGATCGGCGACCGCATCCAGGTCTGGGCCTATGGACTTGGCCTGCGCCTGACCGACTATCCCGACGTTGCGATCTGGAACTGCTCGCCACGGCTGCTCGCGCGCTGGCGGCCGGTGGAGCGCAACGGCAGGATCCACGTCAAGGTCACGCATCGCATTCCCGCCCGCGTCATGGGTTCGGGGCTGGGCCGCAACAATGTGCTGCGCGGCGACTACGACATCCAGATGTCCGATCCGGGCATGGTGCGTCGCTACAAGCTCGGCTCGCTGCGTTTCGGCGACATTGTCGGCATCATGGACGCAGACAACCGCTATGGCCGCTCGCGGCTGGGCGGGCATGTTTCGGTGGGTGTTATCGTGCACTCGGACAGCACCGTGGCGGGTCATGGCCCGGGTGTCGTCTCGCTGCTTTCGGCACCGGCTTCGCTATTGCAGCTTGAGCTCGATCCGAGCGCCAACATCGCCAGCTATCTCGATATCAGGCCGCCACGGCCGGCGCGGCCTTCCTTTCCGCTGCCCACGATCGAACAGCGGGAAAGAACCGTGGCGCGGCTGCGCCGGCGGGCGACGGCGGCAGACGCAAAGGTGGATGCTGGTCCGGGTTAGCTCCGGCGGGCAAGCGACATTGAACACAACGCAGGAAGGGAGCCGGCATGTCCTATTTCGACGAACAACTCGACGCGCTGGTCGACGAGGCAGCGCAAACAGTCGGCCACCGCCGGCCATGCGGCTGCGCACAATGCCGCCGGCAACAGGGCTTTCGCGCCGTGGAGGTCAGGCGCCGGCATTTTCCAAGCGGTGGCTGCGGCTGCGGTTGCGGCGGCGACACCTCCTTCGACGAAGCCACCGTGCGGCGGGGACGTGCTCCGCGGCCGGCGCGCGGCCAGACCTCGGCACGGGCTCGGGGTTCGCAACTGCCGGGCTGGCGCGGCTGGACGCCGCCGGTGTCGCTGGCCGCCATCGATGCGGCGCGCACCGCCGCCGGCAGGGGCCAGGCCGTCGATCCATTGCTGCGGCCGTTCCTGGCGCCGGGGCCGCAGGTCTATCGCATCACCCGCGCCGGCATAGACCGCGACCGTCCGCTCAGCATCGGCATGACCAAGGGGACCAATTCGATCGCGCAGAGGATTGTCGAACATTACCGGCAGCCGAGCCGCGCCGACCCCCGGGTCAACACCGCGATCCGCAACCTGCAACCGGGCCAGGTCCTGGTCCAGGCGGCTCGCCTGACCCGCCAGGCGATGCATCCAAGGCGGGCCCGGAACTATGAGGGCTGGCTGCAGGACCGGGAGCGGCCACTGCTCTATGACCCCAACAGCACCACATTCGATGAAGCGGGGCTGATGTACACCAACTGAACCAAGGGAGATCTCCATGCACGGGCAAGTCGCACCTCATGCAAGGTCGGTATGGGCCGACCTCGATGCCATCGTTCTCCAGGAGGTCAAGGCGCTGCGCTCGGTCCCGCCGCGCCCGGCGGAACCACAATTTGGTTCCGACGAGGAGTTCATGGATCGCGCGACGGCCTACCTTGAGGGCCGGGGCGAAGAGGCCCATCTTCTAGTGGACCGCCTGCGCGACATGCTCGGCCCGGCAGCGGACGCGGACATGGCCGCGACCGACGTCCCACGGGCGGTGGCAAGCGGAGGCGGGATCTACGATGTCGCTCCGCCGGATGTCGCGCCGCCGCAAGCCGAGCCACCACAAGCCGAGCAAGACACATGACGCTGTTCTCGCCAGCGCCCTTCGAACTCGACCGTCTGGCCGACGAAGCGGATTATGCGGTGGTCGGGCCGACCGACGGCCGCGCCAGAGTCGCGCACACCAACCGCTTTCCGCACAGCGCGGTCTGCCATATCGAGCGCGACTTCGGCGACGGCAGGCTGACCGGCTGCACCGCTTTCCTGATCTCGCCGACGCGCCTGCTGACCGCCGCACACTGCATCACTAGCCCGATCCGGCAGCGGCTTGGCCTGCCCAACCTTGCCGTGCGCATCCGGGTCACGCCGGGCCGTGCGTCCCGCGACGCGCGCCCCTTCGGCTGGCAATGGGCGAAACGCTGGCACGTTAATCCGCCCTACCGCCGTCGGCCATCCGCGCTGCACGATGTCGGGCTGATCGAACTCGAGCGGCCGTTCTCGCCGGCGCCGGGTTTTTTCCGGCTGTGGTCGCCGAGCCGGCAGGATCTCGACAGGCTCCGGGCCTCGCGTCTGCTGCACATTTCAGGCTATCCGGCCGACAAGCCGGAGGGCACGCAGTGGGAGCATGCCGAGCGTCTCGACCGGATCACCGAGCGGCAGCTTTTCTACAGCGTCGACACCTGCCCGGGGCACAGCGGTGCGCCCGTCTGGATCCAGCGCCAGCAAGCCGGCCCGCCGGTCATCATCGCCGTTCACACCGCCGGTCCGCGCCCGCATTCGGGCGGCGCCTGGGGCTGCCGGCCGGGTGTGCCGCTGGCGCCGGCCGGGCTGTTCAACCGCGGTGTCAGGATAACGCCGGACCTGTTGCGCTCTATCAACTCCGGATTCGCACCCTGACCTGAAAATTGATGGCCCCAAATGATTTTGGGAATGCTAATATTCCGGGAAGTGTTATAGTTCGGGCCATCAATGCAGCATTCATACGGGTTGCGCCGTGGTCCGGTGGCGTGGCCGTTTGCTAAGGCGCCAGGGCTTGTGATTGTAATGAGTTTCCTGCCAACTAAGGCGTTCGGTCATGATTGGGCATGCCGAGAACTTGCAGAGGCTTTCGGAGTTCGCCGAAGAACTCTCCGCGTCACGGAATGAGCGGAACACCGATACGGACACATCGAGTTTTGTGGTGAACGGCCATTCGCTGGTCGCCATCCGGCATCTCGAAGATGAGGAGCCTGGCGGCCCGAGCGGCCATGGCGATCAGCGCCCCGTGGGCCGCATCGTATGCGCCGGCACTCACTATCTGATCTATGACGCAGTCTATGTTCCGGCAACCGCCGACACACCGCTCACGGCCGCCGATATACTGACGCGGCGCGAGCTGCAGATCGCGCTGCTGATCGCCGAAGGCAAGCTCGACAAGGAAATCGCACGCCAGCTCGGCATCAGCGGCTACACGGTGCGCGAACACATCAGGCGGATCTTCGCCAAGCTGAATATCGGCCGCCGCTCGGCAATCGCATCTTGCGTGCTGCCCGGATGGACGGATTTTCGCCATGATGTCCGATAGATCGAGGCGCTGCCTGCGACCAGCATGGGTCAGCCGATGCCTTGCCTGAAGGGTCAGCCCTGAGCAGCATGCCGAAGAGTTCGCGCGGCTCGTCGGGGTCGGCCAGCATGTCGAGTTCCTGGTAGAGGCTGGTCGACTTCAGCTGATCCCTGACATAACCCAGCGCCGAAAAGTCCTCTATGGCGAAGCCTACGGAATCGAACAGCGTGATCTGGGCGGCATCGCGCCGGCCCTTGGTCGCCTGATATGACCTGCCACAGGTTATCGGGCACATGCTGCTGGATCTCGCCTTCGATGGGGGTCTGCTGGGGATATTCGACGAAGATGCCGAAGGCCGGCGATCGCCCGATGTCAACATCCCTTCATTCTTGACACTATTTAAAGTATCTGTAATAGTTTTTACAAAACAAGAGACCGTGGATTTCGGGGAGGCCAATGGCGATACGCGATGTTCTGATGCGCGGGGATCTAGCGCTGACGCCGTCGGAGGAAAAGATCGTCCGGCTGCTGTTGACGGACTATCCGACCTCCGGCCTTGGCACCGCCTCGTCGCTCGCGCGGCGCGCCGGCGTCAGCGATCCCACCGTGGTCCGGCTGGTGGTCAAGCTCGGCTATGAGGGGTTTCCGGATTTTCAGGCAAAGCTGCTCGCCGAGGTCGAGGCCAGGCTGCATTCGCCTCTGTTGATGATGGAGACCAAGCGGCAAAGCGGTTCCAGCGACAGCGCGGTGCTCGCCTATCTCGATTCCGTCACCGCGGCCCTGCAGAAAGCCACCGCCGCGACACCGGTCCAGACCTACGAGCGGGCCGCCCGCCTTTTGATGGAGGCCAAGGGCGAGATCGTTCTGGTCGGCGGCCGGTTCAGCCGCCACATCGCCGGCATGCTGGCCGGATATCTCGCGCAGTTCCGCAGCGGAGTCCGCGATCTCGGCGTGCTCTCCCCCCAGACATTCGACACGCTGGCCGATCTCGGCCGCCGCGACGTGCTCGTCGTCTTCGACTATCGCCGCTATCAGCTCGACGTGATGGCCTATGCAAGCCAGGCGGCCGCGCTCGATGTGCGCATTCTTCTGTTCACCGACCAATGGCTGTCGCCGATATCAGACCTCGCCGAAGTCACGATCGTCAGCCCACTCGAAGTCGCCTCACCCTATGACACGCTGGCGCCGGCGATCGCACAGATGGAGGCGTTGACCGCCCAGATCGTTTCGACGCTGGGCGATGACGCCCGGGCCCGTATCGAGAGAATCGAGAAAGTGCGGCACGCCAATGCGGTGACGCTCGACAGCGATGCGGAAGGCCAGACGGTTGGCCCCCGAAAAACAGCTGGACCACGCAAGACACCTGGACCCAAAGCAGCAAAGCAGGACGACAAGGCATGACCCAAACCTTATCCAAGCTGGCCCTACCCAAGCGAGACGAAGCCTTCCGTGCCGGCGAGACGGCGCTGCTGCTCGTCGACATGCAGCGCATCTGGCTGGAGCCGGGCGCAGACCCCTCGCATCCGGAGCGCGGCCCAGACCATTATTTCTACCGGCAGACAGCCTTGCAGACGATCCCCAACCAGGAGCGCCTGCTGGCGGCGGCGCGGGCCAATGGCGTCGAGGTGCTGCACACCATCATACAGAGCCTGACCGAAGATGGCCGCGACCGTTCGCTCGACCACAAGCTGACGCCGATCCATGTCGCGCCCAGGCTGCCCGAAGGCCTGCCGGTTGCATCGCTGGCGCCGGTCGGCGACGAGATCATGCTCCCGAAGACCTCGTCCGGCATCTTCAACTCGACCAATGTCGACTACCTCCTGAAAAACCTTGGCATCCGCTACCTCGTCGTGGTCGGCGTGCTGACCGACCAGTGCGTCGACATGACGGTGCGCGACGGAGCCGACCGTGGCTATCTCGTCACCTGCGTGTCGGATGCCTGCGCCACCATCACCCAGCAACGTCACGACATCGCGCTGAAGGCCTTCGGCGGCTATTGCTGGGTCACGGACACCGACACCGTCGTCGACCGCTTCAACGCCCTGGGAAAAACGGCATGACATCGACCGTCGAGCCCCTCGTTGCCGTCGTCACGACAGACCTCTCCGCCATTACGCGGGGCCGCTTCGTTACTGAAGGCAAGTTGCAAAAAACCGCCGCGACCGGTGTCGGCTGGCTGCAGGCCAATCTGTCGATGACGCCGTTCAATTCGATCGTCGATCCCAACCCCTGGGGCTCGTCGGGGGACCTTCGGCTGATCCCCGATCTCAAGGCACGCTTCCGCACCGAACGGACGGGATCGGCGACCCCGTTCGACATGGTGGCCGGCGACATCGTCGAGCTCGACGGCAGCCCGTGGCTCGGCTGCACGCGGACCATGCTCCGGGACGCGCTGGCGGAATTGAAGGCTGCGACCGGCCTTTCCGTCATCGCCGCCTTCGAGCACGAATTCCACATTGCCGATGGCAGCTTCGCGCCGGCGCATTCGATGTCCTTTGCGGCGCTGCGCCGCACCGACCCGTTCGCCCCCAATCTGATGGCGGCGCTGGAGGAGGCAGGCGTCGGCCCCGAAGTCGTCATCGCCGAATTCGGCAATGAACAATTCGAAGTGACGCACGAGCCGGCCGATGCGCTGACGGCAGCCGATCGCGCCGTCGCCATCCGCGAAATCACGCGCGAAGTGGCGCGCAATGCCGGCTGGCGCGCGAGCTTCGCGCCCAAGATCGCCCCCAATGCCGTCGGCAACGGCGTGCACATTCATTTCAGCTTCGTCGACGAAGACGGCAAGCCGGCGACTTACGATGCGGCGCGGCCCGGCGGCCTCTCCGCCAAGGCCGGCGCCTTCTGTGCCGGCGTGCTGCGCCATCTGCCTGGGATGACCGCCATGACGGCGTCGAGCGTATCATCCTTCTATCGCCTCAAGCCGCACAGCTGGAGTTCGTCCTACACCTGGCTCGCCGACCGTGACCGCGAGGCGTCGCTGCGCATTTGCCCGACGGTGACGATCGGCGGACGCGATCCGGCACGGCAGTACAATGTCGAGTACCGGGCGGCCGACGCCACCGGCAATCCTTATTTGTCGCTGGCCGCGATCATCCGCGCCGGGCTGGAAGGGCTGAAGGCGGATCTTCCCTCGCCGCCGCTGGTCACCGGCGACCCGACGCTGATGAGCGAGGCGGAACGGGCAAAGCTTGGCCTGGTGCGGCTGCCCGAAACCTTGCCGGCGGCGCTGGACGCGCTTCTGGCCGACAAGACCGTCACGGGATGGTTCGCCCCGATCTTCATCGAGACCTTCGTCGGGCTGAAGCAGCATGAAGCCGAGCGCCTGGCCGGCCTCGATCCGGCCGCCATCTGCGATCTCTACCGGACGCTCTATTGATGACCGCACGGAGTGAAAGGAACACGCCCGCTCAAGGAGACTGGCCCGACGCCGTCGAGGTTCTCAACGAGCACGGCCGCTGCGACATCGTGCTGCTGTGCGAGCATGCGTCCAACCACATGCCGGCCGAATATCGGCAGCTGGGGCTCGATGCCAGCCACCTGCGGCGCCACATCGCCTGGGACATCGGCGCCTCGGAGGTGACGCGCCTGTTGTCGGCGCGGCTCGATGCGCCGGCCTTCCTCAGCGGCTATTCCCGGCTGCTGATCGACCTCAACCGGCCGCTGGACAGCCCGGGCAGCATCCCCCTGCTGTCGGAGGACACCGACATTCCCGGTAATGCCGGTATCGACGCGGCGGAACGGGACCGACGCGCCAAGATCATGTTTTCGCCGTTCCATGACCGGGTGACCGCACATCTCGACCGACGGGCGGCCGAGGGCAGGCCGACGCGAATCGTGACGATCCATTCCTTCACGCCGGTCTTCCTTGGCGTCGCAAGACCATGGCATGCGGGCGTGCTGCATGACCATGCCGCCGATCTCGCCGCAGCGATCCTTTCGGGCCTGCGCGCCGACGCGTCGCTCAACGTCGCGGCCAACGTGCCCTATGTGATCAGCCGCGACGCCGACTACGCCGTGCCCATCCATGGCGATGATCGCGGCATCCCTGCTGTCCTCATCGAGATAAGGCAGGACCTGCTGTCGACACGGTCCGGCATCGAGGAATGGGCGGACCGGCTGGCGGCGGCGCTGCCCGCCCGCGAGACGGAGACAACTTCGTGAAGAATCTCGCGGCTCACGCCAGCCACTCCTTGATCGCCGGGCGAGCGAGAACGGCACGCATGCGGTCCTCGGCGTCGGCGACAGCCAGTGTCATCGGGGCACGGGTCGGACCGCAATCGACGCCGATGACGCGGAACGCCGCCTTCATGCCCGGCAGCACACCGGTTTCCAGCAGTGCCTCGACGAAATCCTGCGACACCATCTGCAGCGCCTTCGCCTGGCGCAGATCGCCGCCGCGAACGGCCTGATCAATCGCCACGTAGAGCCTGCCGAGCAGATTGTAGGTAGTTCCGATACCACCCTCGGTGCCGAGCATGCCGGCGGCGGCATAGATCTCATCGAAGCCGTAGTAGAACAGCTTCTGCGGCTGCCGCTTGCGCAGCAGGGAATATTTGAACAGGTCGGTGGAGGTGAACTTGATGCCGACGACATTGCTGAGATCGAGCAGCCGGACCAGCAGGGGAAGCGGCAGCGGCCGGCCGGTGCGCAAGGGGATTTCATAGACGATAAGCGGCAGGTCGGTCGCCGCCGCCAGCGCCTGGTAGTAGCCGAAGACTTCTTCGTCGGAGAACGGGTAGGAATGCGGCGGCAACGCCGACAGCGCGTGATAGCCGAGCTTGCGCGCCTGCCGCGCCAGACAGATGGAATCACGCAGGTTCGGCATGCCGACATGGGCGATCAGCTTGACGCCACTTGAGACCGCGCCGGCGAAGACCACCTCTTGCTGCGCCAACAATTCGTCCACCGTCAGCAGGCCGGATTCGCCGCTGCTGCCACCGACATAGAGGCCTGCCAGACCCTGGCGCAGCACATAATCGTTGATGTTGCGCTGCCGTTGCGGATCGAACTCGCCGGCATCGCTCAGTCCGGTCATCAGGGCGGCATACATACCCGCCAATTGCTTGGTCATTGGGATCCTCGGTTTTCCAGATTTGTCATGATGTGGCTTCGCCAGCGTGGTGGCAGGCGACGAGATGCTGGCCGGTGCCGGCGGAGCCGAAATCGCGCCGTGCCGGATCGACCTTGGTGCAGATCTCGGTCGCCAGGGGGCAGCGCGGATGGAAATGGCAGCCGGGCGGCGGCTTCGACGGATCCGGCACGCCACCGCCGAGCACGATGCGGCGGCGTGTGCCCCCCGCCTTGGGATCGGGCTCCGGGATCGCCGACAACAGCGCGCGCGTATAGGGATGCAGTGGTGCGCCGAACACCGCTTTCGTGGTGCCGATCTCGACGATGCGGCCGAGATACATCACCGCGACGCGGTCGCTGAGATAGCGGATCATCGACAGATCGTGCCCGACGAACAGATAGGTCAGGCCGAGGCGCGGCTTGAGGTCGTCGAGCAAATTGACGATCTGCGCCTGGATCGAGACGTCGAGTGCCGAGATCGGCTCGTCGGCGATGATGAATTTCGGATTGGCGGCAAGCGCGCGGGCAATGCCGACGCGCTGGCGCTGGCCGCCGGAGAGTTCGAACGGATAGCGGTTGCGCAGCGCTTCCCGGAGACCCACCAGCGCCAGCAATTCGCTGACACGGGCATCGCGCGAGGCGCGGGTGCCGATCTTCTGCGCACGCAACCCTTCGCCGATAATGCGGCCGACGGTCATGCGCGGGTTGAGCGAACCGAACGGGTTCTGGAAAACCATCTGCATGTCGCGGCGGCGCTGCTTCAGCTCCTCGCCTGTCGCGCCCGCATAATTCCTGCCCTCGAAGACAATGCTGCCGGCGCTGGGGCGCTCAAGGCCCAGCACGGCGCGGCCGGTCGTCGATTTGCCGCAGCCGCTTTCGCCGACCAGCGCCAGCGTCTCGCCGCGCATCACCTCGAAGCTGACGCCGTCGACGGCATGCACCGCGCCGACCTGCCGCCTGAGCACGCCGCGCCGGATCGGAAAATGCACCTTGAGATCGGTGACGGTGAGCAGCGCTTCCTGCTTCGGTGCCGTCACGGCCGGCTTGTCAGCGGCGCCGGCGCCCGTGCGCGGCCCCCGTTCCACCTCCCGCCAGCGCCAGCAGGCGACGGTCTGATCGGCACCGGCAGCTTCCAGCGGCGGCCTTGCCTGGCGGCAGCGCGCCTCGGCATGGTCGCAGCGCGGCGCGAAGGCGCAGAAGGTCGGCGCCAGCGTGACATTGGGCGGCGCGCCCTTGATCGGCACCAGCCTGGTGTTGGCCGCCGTCAGCGACGGGATCGAGTTCAACAGGCCGATCGTATAGGGATGCTTGGTTGCCGAAAACAAATCGCCGACCGGCGCGCTTTCGACGATCGAGCCGGCATACATCACCGCGACGCGATCGACGAAGCCGGCGACGAGGCTGAGGTCGTGGCTGATCCAGATGATTGCCATGCCGAGCTGCTTCTGCAGGCGCACGACCAACTCGACGATCTGCGCCTGGATGGTGACGTCGAGCGCGGTCGTCGGCTCGTCGGCGATCAGGATCGACGGTTTGCACACCAGCGCCATGGCGATGCCGATGCGCTGCAACTGGCCGCCCGAGAACTGGTGCGGAAAGGCGCGCATGCGCTGCGGCGCGTTGGCGATGCCGACCAGCGCCAGCATGTCGAGAGCCTGGCGTTCGGCCTCGGCGTCGTTCAGGCCCTGGTGCTCGCGCAGCGCCTCGGTCAGTTGCAGGCCGATGGTCAGCACCGGATTCAGCGACGACATCGGATCCTGGAAGATCATGGCGATGTCGCGGCCGCGTATCTGGCGCAGCTCTCTATCGGGCATGGCCAGGAGATCGCGGCCACGAAACAGCGCCCGGCCCGCGGTGACGCGGCCGGGCGGCTTGCGGATCAGGCCCATCAGCGTCTGCACGGTGACCGATTTACCGGAGCCGCTCTCGCCGACGATCGCCAGCGACTCGCCCTCGGCAAGGTCGAAGGAGACGTCGTTGACGGCATAGACGGAATTGCCGCTCGGGCCAAATTCGACGCTCAGCCCCTGCACCGAAAGCACCGCCTGCTGCCCGATCCCCTTCGCGGCCCTGCCGACGGCAAGCGTGTCGGCGCCGATCATTTGCCACCCATGATGTGCTGCGGGTCGAGCGCATCGCGCAGGCCGTCGCCGACGAAGTTGATGCTGAGTACGGCCATGGCGATCATCGCGCCGGGCGGGATCCACATCCAGGGCTGGCTCTCCAGGATCGACAGCGTGCGGGCGTCGCGCAGCATGTTGCCCCAACTGGCGGCCGGCGCCTGCGCGCCAAGGCCGAGGAAGGAGAGCGAAGCTTCGAGCAGTATGACGGTCGCCACGTCGAGCGTGATCGCCACCAGGATTGGGCTGAGCATATTGGGCAGGATGTGTTCTAGGATGATGACCGGGGGCGAGGTGCCGAGCGAGCGCGCGGCCAGGATGAATTCCTGGTTGCGCAAGGCCAGGATCTCACCACGCGTCAGGCGGGCGATGGAAGGCCAGCTGAGCAGTCCGATCACCACCATGGTGTTGAAGATGCTGGGCCCGACGACCGCGACGAAGGCAATGATGATGACCAGGCGCGGGAAGGTCAGCACCATGTCGATCAGGCCCATCAGCAGGAGGTCCACCTTGCCGCCGAAATAGCCGGCGACGCAGCCGATGAAGATGCCGATCGCCGCCGAGATCGCCACGGCGACGAAGCCGACCGTCAGCGATATGCGGCCGCCATAGAGGATGCGGGCGAAGATGTCGCGGCCGGTGCCGTCCGTGCCCAGCCAGTGCATGCCGCCAGGCGGCTGGTTGCGACCTCTGAGATCGATTTCGTTGGGGCCGTAATGGGCGATCAGCGGCGCCAGCACGCAGGCGAGCACGATAATGGCGAGCATGATCAGGCCGAGCGTTGCCAGGCGGTGGTTGAGGAAGCGGCGCGCCGCCTCGCCCCACAGGCCGCGCGATGCGCCGGCGGCGATCGTCATGTCGAGGGCGGCGTCAGTCATAGCTCACCCTGGGGTCGAGCACGCTGTAGGCGAGGTCGGTGCCGAGATTGGCCAGCATGACGATGATGGCGGTGATCAGCACGTAGCCCATGATCACGGGACTATCCCTGTTCACCACGGAATCGATGAACATCAGGCCGATGCCTGGCCACTGGAAAATGGTCTCGATCACCACCGAGCCGCCGAACAGCGTCGGCAGCGCCAGGCCGAAGACGGTAACCAGCGGGATCAGCGCGTTGCGCAGGCCGTGGCGCAACGTGATGGTGCGGGGCTTGAGGCCCTTGGCCTTGGCGGTGCGCATATAGCTCTGGTTCAGCACTTCGAGCATGCCGGCGCGGGCATAGCGCATGAAGATCGCGGCACGGAACAACGCAAGTGCGGCTGCGGGCAGGACGAGGTGCCTGAGATTGTCGAGGAGCGAGAAGTTTTCACCAGCCGTGGAAATGCCCGACGACGGCAGCCAGCGCAGCTCCAGGGCAAAGACGTAGACGAGCAGCAGTCCCATGAAGAAGTCCGGGATCGAGACGCCGACAAAGCCGGCAAGCGTCAGCGAATAGTCGGTGAGCTTGTATTGCCTGAGCGCCGAGATCACGCCCAGCGTGGTGCCGATGACGAAAGCGACGAGCAGTGCGACGCCCATCAGTTCCAGCGTCATCGGCAACCGCTCGACGATGATGTCGCCGACACTGCGGCCATTGACGAAGGAGCGGCCGAGATTGCCGTGCAGGATCTGGCCGATCCAGTGGAGGTACTGGATGTAGACCGGCTGGTCGAGGCCGAGTTCGCCGCGCCGCATGGCAATCAGTTCCTCGCTCGACGGCGCCTCCGCCGTGATCATCGCCAGCACCGCGTCACCCGGCATGGCATGCGCGATGGCGAAGACGATCACGGTGACGCCGAACAGCACCGGGATGCTGAGCAAGAGTTTGCGCAGGAGATAGCTGAGCACCGGCCTCTCCTATGGCTGAAGGCGGTTTTGAGACAACGGATCGGGAGGCTCGGTCAGAGCCCCACGACCGGCAAGGCTATCCGCGGCTATTTCGCCACCTCCCATTTCTCGACTTCGTTGTAGACGGGGTGGTTGAAGATCACGAGCGGCTGTTGCTTGAAGTGCTGGGCGAGGCCGACGATGCGGTTGTTGAAGGCGAGCGGCCGCACCTCGTTCCAAAGCCAGGCCTTGGGCAGGTCCTGGTTGAGGATGCGCGAGGCCTCCTGATAGCTCGCGGCGCGTGTGGCGCGGTCGTTTGACTCCAGACCCTTGTTGAACAGCTCATCGACCTTGGGGTTGCAGTAGCCCATGGCGAGCGGCTTGGCGCCGCAGACCACCAGGGGCGAGCCGAGCGAGGGGTCGAGCCCCATGCCTTGCGCGAAGAAGCCCATCTGGAAGCTGCCGTCGGCATAGACCTGGTTGATCGCCGCCGGATCGAGCAGGCGCGGCTGGATGTTGACGCCGACGGCGGCCAGATAACTCTGGATGGCGGTGACGGTGTCGACGTTCATCTGGTCGGAATAGTAGTAGATGAAATCGACCGGCTGGCTCGCATCCCAGCCCGCGTCGGTAAGCAACTGCTTGGCCTTGTCGGGATTGTAGTCGTAGGGTTCGAGGTCCTTGGCGCGCGCCCAATCCTGCGGGAACAGCGTGTTCAACAGTTCGCCGGCGCCCTGCTTGACGGTGTCGATGATCGCCTTGCGGTCGATGGCATAGAGCATCGCCTGGCGCACGCGCACATCGGCGAAGCGCTTGTTCTCCAGATTGAACTGCAGATAGGTCGGCAAGCCGGCGGAGAATTTCGGCAGCACCGTCAGATAGTCGAGCTTCTGCAGGCGGGGCAGTTCGGAGATCGGCACGCCGCCGCCCTCATAGGACATGGCGTCGACCTCCTGCGTCTCGAGCGCGGCGATAATCGGCGGCACGTCCTTGTAGATCTGGTAGATGATGCGGTCGAGCTTGGGCGCGCCGAGGAAATAGTCGGGATTGCGGTCGACCTCGACATACTGGTCGCTCTCATACTTCTTCCAGATAAACGGGCCGGTGCCGACCCGATTGACCCAGAACGCATTGCCCTTGACGTCGGCGGGCGCGACCTTGCCCAGGATGTGCTCGGGAAAGATGCTGATGGCGATGAGCTGCAGCTCGACCCAGAGCGGCTTGGCGCTGTCGAGTTCGATCTGCACGGTCGCGTCGTCCAACGCCTTCACCCCGGCAAGCGAGGTGGCCGAGCCATCCTGGAAGGCCTTGTATCCGGCCACGGCGGAAAGCTTCTGCGCCCAGGGCGAACCAACCTTCGGATTGGCGTAGAGATTGAGGCTGAACACCACGTCCTTGGCGGTGAAAGGCGTGCCGTCATGCCATTTGACACCATGGCGCAGGTTGAAGACATAGGTCTTGCCGCCGTCCGCCGTCTTCCAGCTCTCGGCCAGCATCGGCTGCACGCCGTCGCCCGTCCATTTGATGTGGACGAGGCCCTGCAGCACGGTCTCGTCGAGCCGATGGCCGCAGGTGGTGTGCAGCGTGCCCATCTCGATGCAGCCGGTACGCATGGCGGAGCGGAACGTGCCGCCTCCTTCGGCCTTCACGGCACCCGCAGCAAGCATGAGCGCCAGCGCCGGCAAAAGGCTGATCAGAAATCGTCTCATGGAATTCTCCTCCCTTGGATTGTCTCGGCCGGTCGTGGCTGACGTCTGAGCGCGCTTTCTCGCGGTCGTTTGGTCGCGGTTTGGCGTCCGGTCGCTCATTGCAAGCAGCGACCTCCTCCTACCCTTCGGTCGCGCCAAGCCCCATCGATCCACAACTCCTTGCCCTGTGCTGGCTTGCGGTGACTGGTCTAATAGCTTAAAAGGTACACCATGCACAATATGCCGGTTCGAAAAAAATTGTCCGATGAAGTCCGCCTCCGCCTGGAGGCGATGATCCGGGACGAGGTCTATCCGGTCGGCGCTTCGCTGCCGTCCGAGCGCGAGTTGATGTCGATGTTCGATGTCGGGCGCCCCTCGGTGCGCGAGGCGTTGTTTGCGCTGGAAAAGATGGGCCTCGTGCGCATCAACAGCGGCGAGCGGCCCAAGGTGACGCGACCGACGCCGAAGAACATGCTGGAGCAGCTGACGGGCACCGCGCATCTTTTGATGGACCAGCCGGATGGCATCGGTCATTTCGAGCAGTTGCGGCTGTTTCTCGAAGTCTCGATCGCGCGCCATGCCGCGGAGGTGGCGACACGTTCACAGATCGACGCGCTGGCGGCGGCGCTTGCCGAAAATGAACGCGCCATTTCACGCGCCCGCGCTTTCGCCCTCACCGACGTCGCCTTTCACCGCGTGCTGACCGCGATCCCCGGCAATCCGATTTTTCTCGCCGCGCACGAGGCGCTGGTGGAATGGCTGATCAACCAGCGCATCCACATGGCCAATACCGAGCTCGAAAACCGCATCAGCTTCGCCGGGCACAAAAACGTGTTCGAAGCTATCGAACGGCACGATCCCGAAGCCGCTGGCCAAGCGATGCGGGAGCATCTGGAAAACGCCCGGCGCAAGTTCAATCCGGGCCAGTCGAAACCCGACTAATAGAAAGATCGCGGCTATCTACGCCGCGTGAAACGTCGGGGCCATCTCGTCTAGAGCGATGGCCCCATCAGGATACGGCTGCCGTCGCTGAACCGGGATAGACGGAACCTGTGAAGGTTGTGTCCAGCCTCGTTGCCCTGGATCAAGTCGGACAGGACGCGGCCCATGCCGGGCCCTATGCCGAAGCCATGGCCACTCATCCCGGTCGCGATGACGAGACCCGGAACCGCTGCGGCGCGATCGACCACCGGCACGACATCCGGCATCGCATCGATCATGCCGGCCCAGCTTGCCCTGAGCGGCACCGCCTCGAATTGCGGGAAGAGCTCCTTGAACCCACGATCGATGGCGTGAAGCGCCCTGGGCTCCGGCACAGGATTGAGAACGCGCATTCGTTCGAACGGGCTTTGCTTGTCGGCATCCCATTTGCGCGGGGTAGACCAGCTGTCGGGATATGCACGAGGCGCCGCCGGCAGGTAGCGCGTACCGAAAGGGTTCGCCTTCAGGGCGGGCAGATATTTCGGTGCGTGACGCAAAGCATCCGGCCCGACATAGAGCAGGTGGCTGCCTCCCGCCGCCAGCGTGTATCCACCGTCCTTTCTACGCCGGAAGGCGATGCGTTCGTCCGCGGCGGCGCCAGCATGGATTTCCGGCATCGGCGCGGTCGCCGCGACGGTCGTGCGGACACTGAGCTGCGGGATCGAGACGCCATGCGCGCGCAGGAACAGCGACGTCCAGGCACCGCTGGCGACAAGCACGTTCGACGTGGCGATGCGGCCTTTTTCGGTCCAGACCCCGCTGATACGCCCCGCGGAGATATCGAGCATGCGTGCCGCACAGTTCTCGATGATGGTGACACCCTGGCGAGCGGCCAGGCGGGCAAGGGCCGGCACGGCGACCCAGGGCTCGGCGCGCATGTCCGACGGCGTGGTCATGGCACCCTTGAAGGAGCGAGACATGGCTGGGATCAGCTTGGCGGTCTCGCCCTGGTCGAGGAGACGCGTGTCGACGCCATGGGCCTCTGCGACCTTCAGGAACTTTGCGAAATCAGCCATTTCCTTGTCGGTGCGCGCAAGATAGGTCACGCCGGTCTGCGTCAGGCCTATGTCCTCGCCGCACTCCTCGGCCAGTTGGCGCCAGAGACGCTGCGCTTCGATGACGATGGGCAGTTCGTCCGCGTCGCGGCCCTGCTGGCGGATCCAGCCCCAATTGCGCGAGGACTGCTCCGCGGCGATGCGCCCCTTCTCCAGCAAAGTCACCGGTATGTTGCGCCGGGCCAGGAACAAGGCCGCGGTCACGCCGATGATGCCACCGCCGACAATGACCACATCCGACGTCTTCGGCAGCGGCGCCTGAAACTGGACCGGACTGGCCTCGGTGAAAGGGAAGATCGTCAAAGGATTATCCTTGTTCATAAGCGTGGCCCGACGCCGATGGCTGGTCATGGTGGCGCGAAAGTCGCAAGCCAAGCACGACGTGCGTCAACGAGCACTACACGACCGGTCTCGAAAATTTGCATGCCAGCTCGATGAAATTGTTGACCACCCGTCGAGGCCGCTTCTCGTCGCCGCGGCCAGGCTTCGAGAACTGAGCCGCGGCCGCCAGTCCATGCCGTGGCGAAATTGGATGGTGGTTCAGCTTTCCAGCTCTCGAAGCGCCGTCAGATCGATCTCGGTGATGTGCCAGCGGCCGAGATTCGCCGTGTAGAGTTTGTCGCCCTTGAAGGCGATGTTGGTGGGATGCGCCAGTGTGGTGGCCGCCGGGTCCTCGATCAGCACTTCGAGGCCTCGGTCCGGCCGCCAGCGATAGATGCGGCTTGGCTCGTAGCACGAGATGAACAGCGCGCCGTCAGACGCGAAGGCGAGCCCATCGGGAACATTGTGCACGCCTTCGACGACGACTTTTCGCGGCCCTGCCGCGCCGTCGGCGAGGATCGGCACATGGCTGATGCAGGGCGCGTCGCTCTCCACGACATAGAGGCCATTGCCATCAGGCGCCATGGCCATGCCGTTGGCGAAGGACATCGCCTCCCGGCACCACAGGCCACCTTCGCCGGTCTTGAGGTCGTAGCGAAAGATGCCCGAACGATTGTCCTCACCAACGCTGTCCGACACGTAGAGCCAGCCCCTGGACTCATCGACGATCGGATAGTTCGGCACGCGGATGCCGGACGACGCGAAGCGCTCCATGCGACCTGTCGCGGCGTCCCGGCGGAAGATCGCGGCATGCCTGAGATCGCAGGCAAAGCAGTTGCCCGCGCTATCGAAGGCGATGCCGAGCAGAAAGCCATCCGTGCCGCCCATGCGCTCGACCGAACCGCCGTCGGCGGCCAGCCGCAGGAGATCACCTGTCTCGGTGCCGCACCAGATCCAGCCATCACGGTGGACCGCCACGCCCTCAGGATGCGCGACGCGCGGGCTGGTGAAGATGCCGTCGAAGAAGACGCGCGCGGCCGACATGTCGAGCAACGGCTTTGGCATGGATCAGCTCCTTGCGGTGAACAACCTCTGCTGTGCAGCTATGCAGCGCTCGACCATGACGCGGTCCGCGGCGAGGATTTCCGCGATCAGCGCGCCGCGCTCCTTGGCACTGACGAATTCCAGGCGACGCAAGCCGAGCGGATCGATGCGATTGCGCAAGATGGCGAGCGTATCGCTGGAAGGCAGCGGAACCTCGCGGCAATCTGCATCGAAGGTCACGGCAAATCCGGTGGCGTCGCGGATCTGCTGCTGCGTGGTACCAGGCATTGTCTCGATGACGATCGATTCCCGGGATATCTGGTCGAGCCGGAAGATGCAGAGGTCGGTGAAGACCAGCGCCTTGCCGGTGCGATAGCCCATCGGCTCGCGCTCGGCCGGCGTCAGCAGCCCGCGTGCGGAACTGGCGATCTCGACCCCCTCGACCAGCGACTGGGCCGAATGGCGGGGAACGTAGAGCAAATAGTCGCGATGCATGTTGGCGACATCGGCCATGCCGCCCTGCCCCGGCAGCCGGATCAGTCCGCCGCTTGGCTTGCGCAGCGCGATGGTGTTGACGCGGCCGCGCCGGTCGACCTGGGCTGCGCCGACGATCTCATGCGTCACGGCACCGGCCTGGTAGTAGGTTGAATAAGTATCGTCGCCGCCTGCATGCGCCGCCGCCGTCTCGCAATCAAGGCTTTCGATCAGCGACAGGATCATCGGGCTCGGCGCGATGTCGAGATGGCCGCAACTCATCGTCGCGATGATCATGTCCGGCGCGTGCGTTGCCTTGGCCAGCCGGTAGGCGACATTGGCGAGCGGCGAGACGGCGCCGGCACTGGCGAAGCTTTCATTGTCGAGTTCGGCCGCGATTCTTGCGGCGATGATCTCGTCGACGGATGCTTTCCTGTCGCCATGCACGAGACCAGGCATCGCGAGGACAGTCTCGGCGCTGACTTTCGCAGCTTGTTGGAGCGGCTCCGGCACGCCTTCCGGAGGCATGCGCAGATTGTCCGCCAGGGCTGCGTCCTTGGCCGCGAACGCCTCCGACAATGCCGGATAGTCCGTGACGTAGAATGGCAGGCAGGATGCCGGATGAGCGCCGCCCGGCGCCAGCGCTATGGCCGAGACCTGATTGCGGGTGAGGATGCTCTGGCGGCCGTCCTGCCGCAGCGCCCCGACCGGAACAATTTCCTCGACCGTGACCAGCACCTTGCGGGCAGCGCCGGCCATGGCGAAGTCCAAGGCACGCGGGCCGATGATCTGCACATTGCCGCTTTCGTCGGCGCGCTGGGCATGGACGACGAATGTATCGAGCCGCAGCGGCGGGATAAATCCGGTATCTGTTCCGGTCACCGGATCAGGCTTGGCGCTCGCGCCCGGCACGCGCGCCAGCATGTCCGATCCCAGTGGCAGTTGGAACGGCATCGACGGCAGGTTCTGCTGCGCCGCCCGCAGCGCCTGGATCATGGCGAGTGCCGTCCAGTCGCGAACAGGGATTGCGCCGGCCTCGGCGGCCGCGCGGAACCTCGGCGGCAGCCCAAAGATGTCGAGACTGGAAAAGCAGAGATCGATTTTCGCAACGGCATTTGCTTCGAGCAGCAGTTCAAGCGGCAAGCCGCCAGCCCAGCAGACGTAGTGCAAGTCCTTGACGCCGGAACGCGCGACAGCGCGCAGCAAGGCGATCGGCAGCCGGGCGAAATGGTGGCCGCCGACGCCAAGCGAGTCACCCTGGCCGACCATCGCGGCCAGTCCCTCGACATCGGTGAGGCGCGGCCGGTTCGGTTTGACCAGGGACGTCTCGGAACTGTTCCTCATAGCGCGGATGCCTCGATGCGGTAGCGGGTCACGAACGGCTTTTCGGGCGAGAATTCCAGCGCCGTCGCA
Organism: Mesorhizobium sp. M8A.F.Ca.ET.165.01.1.1; assembly: GCF_004792065.1. Taxonomy (NCBI): domain Bacteria; kingdom Pseudomonadati; phylum Pseudomonadota; class Alphaproteobacteria; order Hyphomicrobiales; family Phyllobacteriaceae; genus Mesorhizobium; species Mesorhizobium sp. M8A.F.Ca.ET.165.01.1.1. The sequence goes on from NZ_SRTH01000009.1 coordinate 80,140, forward strand.
ATGCCGGATCGCGCGATCGGATTGTCGGCCAGGGCGGTTGCAGGGCCGAGGCCGAAGGGCGAGCAGATCGGCTCGATGCCGATTGCGACATGACGCCCATTCCAAGGGGCGGCCTTGCGGCCGCGATTGGAGTACCACAGCAGGAGGCTCGGGAAATGCGCCTTTTGCCAGGAGAGTTTTACGCGATAGCCCTCCGCGTGGTTGGCAAGCGCCGCGGTGCCGTCCAGCCCTTCGATCTGCAGCAATTCCTCGGTATCGGCGGTGAGCGGCAATCGCGAGGCGTCGGCCGTGCCGCCGGCGCGCGCGGGCACGCTGGTGAGGTCGGTGAAGGATTTGCCGCGGGCGAACAGTTCCGCGCCGGGTTCGACATCGTGTGGATAGGTGCGGCCTTCATCGAAGCTGCCGAGTTCCAGTGAGGCGGCACCTGTCTCGAACGGGAGCCGGAATACTGGATGCAGGCCGATCGGCAGGCGGCAGGCGCGGCGGACGACGATCCTGAACTCGATGTCGATGGCCGCCGCCGACGGATCGGGCGTCACTGTCCGTTCAACGCGCTCGACCGGGCTTGCCTGGGGATAGGTCAGCTCCAGCGACAACGACCCACTGCCGCTGGCCCGCCAGGTCCAGTCATGGTTGGAGCCGTGGCCATGGACCTCCTCCTCCGATTCCGGCGAACCCATCACGCGCGCCCAGTTCCCGGGCCATCCCTCGGCAGGCACCGAATAACCGAAGGGCACGCAGGGCCATTCGCCGCGCAGTTTGCGCAGGATGCCTGGCAGCGCCTCCGTGCCGGGTTCGTTCGACCACGGCGCGATGTGCATCGGCGAGACCTGCCTGCCGTCTTGCAGAATGAAAGTAACCGGCGCCAGCATGGCGCCGAGCCGCTGCACGGTCAGCGCGCCGTAGGCCCAACCTAGTCCGCGATAGTCGTCGCCGCCCTTCACGGCCCGGCCTTCTTCACCTTCGCAATACTCCTCTCGGCGAACTCCCTGACGCGCCGCTGGCCGATCTCGCCGCGGTAGAGGTCGCCTAATATGTCGCGCTCCATGGCGAGACCGGCAGCCAGATCGCCCGCCACGGCATGCGCCGTCAGCCTCTTCAACCCTTCGATCGCGGCGGCGGGTTCGGCGGCGATCATTCCGGCCAGTTCCAGCGCGCGCGGCATCAAACTGTCGACGTCGACGATCTCGTTGACCAGGCCGGCAGTGACGAATTCGGACGCCGGCACGATCGCGCCGGTCATCAGCAGAAAATTGGCGCGGTTGCGGCCGAGCTTGGCGACGCTGCGCTGCGTGCCGCCGCCGCCGGGGATCAGCCCGAGCTTGATCTCCGGCAGGCCGAGCTTGGCGAACTGGTTGGCGATGACGAAGTCGCAGCACAGCACGAGTTCCATGCCGCCGCCCAGCGCAAAGCCATTGACCGCCGCGATCACCGGCTTTGCATTGTTCTCGATCGCCGCGTACATGCGCGTGCCGGCGGCCTGGAAAATGTCGAACTCCGGGCCGGTCTGCGCGGCATATTCCTTGATGTCGGCGCCGGCCATGAAGCCGCGCCCCTCGCCGGTCACCACGATCGCACCGACGCCCTCGTCGCCGGACAGCGCCTCGAAGGCTTCGGTGATCTCACCTTGCATCAGCCGGTTCATGGCGTTGAGCTGGTCGGCCCGGCGGAAAGTGACGACCGCGACGCGGCTTGATATTTCAACCGTGAGTGTCTGGTAGGCGCGCATCGTCAGGCCGCATCCACGGTCATGTCGCCGGATGCTTCCAGCGCTGCGATCTCATCCTTCGAGAGACCGAACTCGGCCAGGATCTCGCGGCCATGCTGGCCGACCAGCGGCGCGGGCCGCTCGATGGTCGCCGGCGTCTCGCTCATCTTCACCGCCGGTGCCACCACCCGCACCTTGCCGCCGCGCGGATGATCGTAGCTGGTGATCATGCCCATATGCGTGACCTGCGGATCCTCGGCCGCGCGGCGGATGTCCTTCACCTCCGCGCACCAGATGTCGGCTGCCAGCAGCCGCGCCAACAGATCCTGCGTGCCAAACTTTTTGGTCTCGGCATTGACCTTTTCGAACACCTCGTCGCGCTTGTCGAACAGGGTCTTAAGATCGTCGTAGACGGCAAGCTGTGGCGCCCGCAGCACCTCGTACAGCGTCTTGAACGGGCTCATGGCGATCGAGATGTAGCCGCCGTCGCTGGTCTCGTAGATGCCGAACGGCGCCTGCATGCCGGGATGGCCGATGCCGGAATTCGGCCGCACGAAATCCTCGCCGAGATTGAGCACGGCGACATATTCCTGGTTGAGATGCGCCAAAAGACCGGCCAGCAGATTGACCTCGATCTTCTGGCCCTTGCCGGTCTTCTCGCGATAATAGAGCGCCGACAGGATGCCATAGACCATGTTCATGGCGCCGATCTGGTCGGCGAGGCCCGCGCCGGCGGGAACCGGAGCCTGGTCGCCGCGGCCGGTGTTGGCGATCAGCCCTGCCAACCCCTGGATCAGCATGTCCTGACCGGGGCGCTCGACATAGGGTCCCTCCTCGCCATAGCCCGACCCGGAGCAGTAGATGACGCGCGGATTGACAGCCTTGAAGTCCTCATAGCCGTAGCCGAGCTTGGCCAGCACGCCGGGACGGAAATTCTGCACGACGACGTCGGCGCTCTTCGCCATCTCCATGATGATGGCATGTACCTTGCGGCTCTTCAGGTTCAGCGCGATCGAGCGCTTGTTGCGGTTCCACGCGAGGAAGTTCGGGCTCTCCGAGCCGCCAACCCATTTGGCGAAGAATGTCATGCCACGGAACATGTCGCCGGCGCCTGCGCGCTCGATCTTGATGACATCGGCGCCCATGTCGCCCAGCAGTTGCGTTGCGAACGGCCCCTGCAGCAGATGGCTGAAGTCGAGGATGCGGACGCCTTCGAGAGCCTTGTTCATGTCATGTCTCTTTGTGTTTCAAAGCAGTTCGGGAACGTAGCGCGGGGCGGCGGTCAGGCCGCCATCGACGCGCAGGTCGGTGCCGGTGGTGAAGCCGGCTGCATCGGAGGCGAGATAGACGGCGGCTTCGGCAACCTCGGACGGCTCGCCTATGCGGCCGAGCGGATGCATCTTGACCCAGGCCTTGGCGAGGTTGCCGCCGATCTCCTTGATCAGTTTGTCGTTCATCGGCGTGTTGATGGTGCCCGGCGAGATCGAATTGACGCGGATGTTCATCGGGCCGAACTCGACCGCCATCTGGCGCGTCATCGCCATCACCGCGCCCTTGGCGCCGGCATAGGCGGTCCAGCCATCCAGCCCGATATGGCCCTGGGCCGAGGCCATGTTGATGATCGAGCCTGATTTCTGCGCGATCATGTGCGGCAGCGCGTGTTTGCAGCCGCGAAACACGCTGGTCAGGTTGACCGACATCAGCCGGTGCCATTGTTCGTCGGTCATCTCATGCACCGGCATGCCGCCAATGGCGATGGCGGCATTGTTGACCAGAATGTCGAGGTGCCCGGTCTTCTTGACGGCACTGTCGATGAGCCCCGAGATATCGGCCTCCTGCGACACATCGCAATGCACATAATCGGCACGGCGGCCGGCCGCGCGCAGCGCGGCGGCGAAATCCTCGCCTGCTTTGTCGGCGATGTCACCGATGAAGACATGCGCGCCTTCGCGCGCCATCGCCTCGGCAATCGCGTGGCCTATGCCGTCGGCCGCACCAGTGATGACGGCGGTTTTTGCTTCGAGACGAGCCATGTCAGCCTCCGTTCGCACGCCGGCGCTTCGCCTCGTCGAAGGCGACCGCGGCGATGATGATCATGCCGGTGATGACCAGCTGCCACTCGGTCGGCAGACCAAGCCCGCGCAGGCCATTGGACAGAAACTGGAGGATCAGCACGCCGAGCGCCATGCCGGTCAGGCTGCCGATGCCGCCGGCGAGGCTGACCCCGCCGAGCACCGTTGCCGCGACGACCTGGAATTCGAAATTGAGTCCGGCCGTGTGCTGCGCCGAGCCGACGCGCGCCGCCAGGATGATGCCGGCAACCGTCGCCAACAGCGAACTGATGATGAAGCAGATGAACTTCACCCGCCGGACATCATAGCCGGCAAGGCGCGCGACTTCCTGATTGCCGCCGACGGCATAGATCTGCCGCCCGAACGGCCGGTGCTGCATCATGTAGCCGAAGGCGGCGAGCAGGACGATCGCGATGACCGCCGAATACGGGATGATGTTGAACAGGCGGCCATCCGAGAGCGCGATGAAGCTGTCGAGGCTGGCATTGTCCGGGATCGCGCGCTGGCCGGTGTAGAGATAGACGCCGCCGCGCATGATGAACATCGTTCCCAAGGTCACGATCAGCGAGTTGATGCCGGCATAGGCGGTGAGATAGCCGTTCACCACACCGATGATCAGGCCGAACAGCAGTGCTGCGCTGACGCCGAGCAGCAGCGAGTTGGTGTCGTTCATGATGATGATCAGCGGCAACGCGATGGTCGCGAGCAGCGATCCGATCGAGATATCGACCTCACCGGAGATGAAGACGATGGCGCAGCCGATGCCGGCGGTGAGCGCGAGCGAAGCCTGGCCGAGCACGTTGGTCATGTTGCGCACGGAGAAGAAATTCTCGACCGTGACGGAAAAGAAGACCAGTACCAGGATGAGGCAGACGAACAATGCCAGTTCCTGCCGGGCAAAGAGCCGCGCCAGCAGGGAGGGCTGGGCTTTTGCGGAAGCTATATTGGCAAGGCTCATGGTCTTATCCGATCGCCGCATTGAGGATCTTTTCCTGCGTGGCTTCATCGCGCGACATGATCGCGGTCAGACGGCCCTCGCACATCACGGCGATCCGGTCGGCGAGACCGAGCAGCTCCGGCATTTCCGATGTCATCATGACGACCGCCAGGCCTTCGCCGGCGAGCCGGTCGATCAGCGCGAAGATCTCCGACTTGGCGCCGACATCGATGCCGCGCGTCGGCTCGTCGACGACGATCACCTTCAGGCCTCGCATCAGCCAGCGCGAGATCAGCACCTTCTGCTGATTGCCGCCCGACAGGTTCTTCACCTGCTGGAACAGGCTGGGGGTCTTGATGCGGAAGCGGTCGACATAGTCCTGCACCGCCCGGTGCTCCTTCGCCGTATCGATTAAGCCCATGCGTGCGAAGGCGCCAAGCGAGGCGAGGCTGGCATTCTGGTAGACGGGCAGCTCGCCCATCAGCCCTTCGCTCTTGCGATCCTCGGTGAGCAGGCCGATGCCGAGCCTGACACCGGTGCGCGTGTCATGTGGCGTGAGGCGCTGACCGTCGACGCTGATCGTGCCCGCGGTGATCGGATCGTAGCCGACGATCGCCTTGGCGAGTTCGGTGCGGCCCGCGCCCATCAAGCCGAAGAAGCCGAGCACCTCGCCGGCGCGTGCCTCGAAAGACACCTCGTCGAGCTTCCTCGCCGTGCTGAGCTTCTCCACCGACAAGGCAACCTTGCCGCCTGCCGCGCCGCGCTGGCGCGGAAACAGATTGTCGATGCGACGTCCGATCATGTCCTGGATCAGCGTGTCGTTGCTGTGCTCGCCGATCGGTTTGGTCGAGATGTGGCGCCCGTCGCGCAGCACCGTCACCGTGTCGGCGATCTCGAACACCTCGTCGAGCTTGTGGCTGACATAGACCACCGCGATGCCGAGGCTGGCCAGCCGTCGGATGACGGTGAACAGCAGCGAGACCTCGTTCGGCGTCAGCGAGGACGTCGGCTCGTCCATCACCACGACGCGGGCCTCATGAGCGAGCGCGCGGGCGATTTCGACCATCTGCTGCTGGCTGACCGGAAGCGAACCCGTGCGCGCAGCCGGATCGACATTGAAACCGATACGGTTGAACAGGGCGGCTGAATCGGCGCGGATTTTCTTCCAGTCGATCGAGCCCGCCCGGCCGGTCGGGTAGCCCTCGAGGAAGATGTTCTCAGCAACCGTGAATTCGGAGATCAACGCAATCTCCTGGAAGACGACCTTGATGCCCTCTTTCAGGCTGTCGCGCGGCGACTGGATATCGACCTCGCGTCCGCGCATGCGAATGGTACCGGCATCCTTGCCGTAGACGCCGGCCATGATCTTGATCAGCGTCGACTTGCCGGCGCCGTTCTCGCCCATCAGGGCATGGATCTTGCCGGGCTTCAGGGTGAAGTCGACATTGTCGAGCGCCACGACACCCGGGAAGCGCTTGTCGATGCCGCGCAATTCCAGTGCCGGCACATCGGTATCGATGGCCGCGCCCTCGCCGGGGTGCAGAAAATCAACGGACATTGGCTCTGTTCCGGATGATGTCGAGATAGGTGGCCAGGATGATGACGACGCCCGGCACCACCATCTGCAGATCCTGGTTCCAGCCGAGGATGATGATGCCGTTGTCGATCACCTTCAGCACCAGCACGCCGAGCAAGGTGCCGAACAGCGAGCCGCGCCCGCCGAGCAGGCTGGTGCCGCCGAGGATGACGGCGGCGATGACGGTCAGTTCGAAACCACGGCCGGCGGTCGGCTGGCCAGCATTCATCAGCGACGAAAGGATCATGCCGGCAACGCCGACGCATAGGCCGGTGACGACGAAGGCAAACAGCTTGAGGCGTTCGGAACGTACGCCGGACAGGCGCACCGCCTTTTCATTGGCGCCCACCGCGTAGAGGTAGCGGCCGAGCGTGGTGAAGCGCAGCGTGACATAGGCGACCACGAAGATCAGCGCGGCCAGGATGACAGGCACAGGCACAGGCCCGACATAGCCGGCGCCGAGGTCGGTGAAGCTGGCCAGCTGATTGTGGTTCTGCACCGCCTCGCGCGTGAACAGATAGACGCCGCCCTGCAGCATCATCATCGTGCCGATGGTGGCGATCAGCGAGTTCACTCTCAGCCTGGTGACGACCAGGCCGTTGAACAGTCCGACCCCGCCGGCAAAGGCGAGCGCCGCCAGCATGCCGAGCGCCAGGCTGTGGGTGGAATTCAGCACCGCCATGCCGATGCAGCCGACGAAAGCGAGCGAGGCGCCGACCGACAGGTCGACCTCGGCGGTGATGATGAGCATGGTCATGCCCGAGGCAACGACCAGCACCAGCGCGCATTGGCGCAGGATGGCGATGATGTTGGCTTCCGAATGGAATTGCGGCGCCGCGATCGAGATGGCGATGCACAGCACAGCCAGGATGACGCCCAGCACGAGCTGGCTGCTGCCCAGCAGCTGGCCGCCGATGAAACGCTTCGGTGCGGAGGCGTGTGTAAGCTCGCTCATTTCAGTCCATTCCAGACCACTTGCCTGACACTGCCCTTCCCGCGTCAGGGAAGGGCAGCGTCATCAGGCTTATTGCTTCAGGTCGGCGGAGGTCTTCATGCACTTTGCCGGCGGCTGGAGCGCGTTGACGGCATCCCATTTGATGGTGCGGGTGGTGCCGTCATAATCATAGTACTTCTTCCAGTCGTCGCCGTTCATAGGCGCCGTCGGGCTGACGATGTGCTCGGGCACTTCCTCGTTGTTGAAGAGCTTGACCGCCGCGTCGATGGCGGTGAACCCTTCCTTTTCCGGGAACATCGCGGCCTCGATGCGGTACGATGGTTCGTTCTGCATGGCGTTGATGAAGGCGAGGCCCTCGCCGCCGGTGCCGACCGTCAACAGGCCGTCTTGCGACTTGCCTGCCGCCTTCCAGGCTTGCAGGCCGCCAAGCGAGGACGAGTCGTTGATGCCGTAGATGATGTTGATGTCGGCATTCTTGGCGAGCGCCGCCGAGGAGACTTCGAGCGCACGGTCAGGGTTGCCGCCGCCGTCGAGGTCGTGGACCATGACCGCATCAGGAATGACGGTCTTCAGCCCGTCCATGAAGCCGTGCGAGCGCAGCACCGTGGCCGACAGCAGCGGCAGGCCGACATTCATCACCTTGGCAGTGCCGCCAAGCTTTTCCTTGGCGTATTTGCCGGCTTCTACCCCGGACATGTAGCCCGTATCGTAGTCGCAGATGGCGACCATCGTGGTCATGCCCTTGACCGGGTTGCCTTCCAGCACCACCGGGACGTTGGCGGCCTTGGCCTGTCGCAACAGCGGCACCACGCCTTCCTCGTTGACCGGGGTGATGATCAGCACGTCGACGCCCTTGGCGATGAAGTCTTCGGCCGCGGCGACCTGCTTGGCGATGTCGAGATTGGCGTCCTGCACCTCGACTTCGATGCCGAGTTCCTTGCCGTGAGCCTTCATGCCCTTGATGACGTTCTGATACCACTCATGGGTGGCGTAGTTGGTGACGTAGCCGATGCGCTTGGGCATGTTCTCGGCATGCGCGGTGGCGGCGCCGAGCGCCAGCATGGCGGCTGACGCAAACAGGATTGACTTGGACCAGAGCATTTTCTTCTCCCAGATTTATCGCTTTTGTTAGTCGCTGAACGGGTAGTCCCGCCGTTCCGGGTCGGCACGTAAAGAAGAGGCGGCGTCGGACCAGCCGAGTGCCGCCGATATCTTTTCGGCGGCGGCCTGGGTGCGTTCGAAAACGGCTTCGCGGCCGAACCGCGCCGCCTTTTGCGGCAGCAGCGGAACGGTGAGCGCGGCGATGACGGCACCGGTGTGGTCGCGCACCGGCATCGAGATGTTGGTGCAGCCTTCGACGGCCAGCGAGGCGCGCATCTCGTAGCCGAGCCTCGCGACCTCGTTCAGCCGCGCCTCGATTTCAGCCCGACTGCCCTGACCTTCGCCGGCGGCCACGATGCGCTCGACGATCCGGTCGCGCTCGGCCCGGTTCGAATGGGCAAGCAGCACGGCGCCCGAACTGGTTTCGAGGATCGGGAAATGCGACCCCAGCGCCACCGAGTAACGCATCGGCAGCGGGGAATCGATCTGCAGCACCACCAGCGCGTTTTGTCCTTCGCGCACCACCAAGTGGCAGCTTTGGTCGGCATTGGCGGTCAGTTCGCGCATTGCCGGCAGTGCGCATTCGACCAGCCGGTTTACCGGCGGATGCATATGCGCCAGTTCGAACAGCTTCAGCGACAGACGGAAACGGTCCGACTGGGTGCGGAAGATGTAGCCGCGCTTCTCCAGGAGAAGCAGAATGCGGTAGATCTCGTGGATGGAGCGTCCCAAGCCGGCCGCGATCTCGGTCTGGGTCAGCGTCTCGGCACTCGAGGCCATGAACTCCAGAACGTCGAGCGCCTTGTCCACCGCCGGTACGCGATAGCCGTTGCGGCCGGCTTCGCCGTCGTCGAGTGTATCGGCAACGCTGGCGGCCATCACGCAATGCTCCCTTCCGGTTGCCTGGTTTCGCGGTAGAGGCGATTGACGAGGTCAGTAAGGTCGGCCGCCGATACCTCGCCGGCGATGGCGGCCGCCGCATACGGCGCGCATTCGCGGAAGAAGGCGATGAAGCCCGGATGCGTCGGACGCAGATAGGACGACGTGATCGTCCGAAGCGTGGCGCTGAAGAAACCGCCTGAAAGCCCGTTGACCTCAGCGTCCTTCCAGGCGGCGAGCGATCCTGGCTGTCCGCCCGCTTTCACATAGTCGCCGCGCTGGTAGTCTGGCGAACACAGGAAGAGTGCGTAGTCGATCGCGGCCTGTTTGTGTTTCGACTGGGCGCTGACGCCGATGCCGGCGCCGCCGAGCAAGGCGCCGGCGGAGCCCGGGGTCGGCACGTCGGCAAAGCGCAGATATGGCCCGTCGGTTTTCGCCGCGTAATTCACATAGCCGAAGGCGAACGGCACATAGACCACGTCGTCATGCGCGATCATGTGGTCATAGCAGCGGATCGGGTTCCATTTCGACGAGTCCGGATGCGAAAGCGCCGCCAGCTCTCGCAACTGCGCGATGGCCTGCTCGACCCTTTGCCTGGCGATGAATTGCTCACCGGCCTCCTGCGGACGGCCGAGCGTCAGAAGCATGCACATGGCATCCGTCGGGACCGAGGGCAGACCGAGCCATTTGCCGTCCTTGCGCGCAAGCCGGCCGAGTTCCAGCACCTCGTCATGCGTGCGCGGCACCGGCCCGTAGCGCTCCAGCAGGTCAGGGCGATAGGACGCGACCTGGCAGGCGGCATCGATCGGCAGTGCCCATTGACGTCCGTTCCTTTCGTAGGAGCGCCATGATGCGCCGACCGAATCCTGCTCGAAGAAGCGCATCTGCTCCGCCGACAGACACGCGTCGAACGGCACCATCAATTCATCCTGCGCGATGTCGCCGATGAAGGGATGGTCGAAAACGACGAGGTCGTAGGTGCCGAGCACCGGACTGAGCGCGCCCTCGCCGAATTCATACAGGCTGCGGCGGTCCCATTCGATTTCGAGGCCGGTATTGCCAGCGCAATAGGGCGCGACGCTGGCGTCCAGCGGACCCCAGCAACGTCGATGATCCCACGCAAGACCGCGCAGCCTTGTCATTTCAGGCAATTCCTCCCTGGAGCCGGGCATGACTGCCCGGTCCGCCGACTAGTAGCAGGTATTTTCACATAGACAAGTAACTTTTACATATGCAAACGACAGTTCGCCTTCCGATGGCCTCAGGCCAGGCCGAACCGCTCGACGGCGCGCATGATGCCGCGCAGCTCGGCGAGGCCCTTCAGCCGCCCGATCAGCGAGTAGCCGGGATTGATCTTTTTCTTGCCGATGTCGTCGGCGAGCAGATGGCCATGATCCGGACGCATCGGGATTCGCCAGTCGGCGCGACCTTGTGCGCGGCGGCGCGCCTCTTCCTGCATCAAAGCGAGGATGACATGCGCCATGTCGGTGCCACCCTCGAGATGCTCGGCCTCATAGAACGAGCCGTCGTCCTCGATGGTGATGTTGCGCAGATGGACGAAATGGATGCGGTCGGCGAATTCCTTGACCATGGCGACGATGTCGTTGTCGGCGCGCGTGCCGTAGGAACCAGTGCAGAAGGTCAAGCCATTGGCGGGGCTGTCGACAGCGTTGAGGATGAAACGCGCATCCTCGGCCGTCGAAACGACGCGCGGCAGGCCATAGAGCGAGAATGGCGGATCGTCGGGGTGGATGCACATGCGCACCCCCGCCTCTTCAGCCGCCGGAATGATCTCGCGCAGGAACCAGGCGAGGTTGTCGCGCAGTTCCTTCGGCCCGATCGCATCGTATTCCGCCAGGGCCTCGCGGAAACTGTCCCTGTTATAGCTGCGCTCCGTTGCCGGCAGGCCGGCGATCAGGTTGCGCTCGATCTGATCGATCTGCTCCGGCGTCAGCGCCTTCAGGCGTTGCTCGGCCTCGGCGATACGCGCCGGCGTGTAGCTTGCCGCGCCATTCTTGCGCTGCAGGACAAAGAGATCATAGGCGGCAAAGTCGATGGCGTCGAAACGCAAGGCGTAGCCCGTCGTCGGCAGCCGGTAGGCCAGATCGGTGCGGGTCCAGTCGACCACCGGCATGAAATTGTAGCAGATCGTCGCGATGCCGGCCTTGGCGAGCGCGCGGATGCTGTCGCGATAATAGCCGGCATAGCGCTCGCGCTCCGGCGCGCCGATCTTGAACGAATTGTGGACCGGGATGCTCTCGACAACCGACCAGGTCAGCCCAGCGGCCTCGATGATGCGCTTGCGCTCGAGCACATCGGCCTCGGGCCAGGCCCTGCCGTCATAAATCTGGTGGAGCGCCGAAACCACGCCGGTGGCGCCAGCCTGTTTGACATGCTCGAGCGTCACCGGATCATCGGGACCGTACCAGCGCCAACACTGTTCCATGAAGTCTCCTCACTGTTTGGCGGCGACCATATTGTTGGACCACCATCCTGTCAACAGAACCTTTATTGCCGCTCAAGGTTGATTTTTGATCGACAGAACTCTAATCTGGTCCAACAAATTGCAAGGAATTAGCTGTTGGAACAGGCGAGCCGCGAGCCGATGGAAGCGTCTGAAGAAGCAGGAATCAGCAGTTCGGCCGTCGACCAGACGGTGCGGCAGATCCTCGACCTCATTCGCAATCGGGCCTTGTCCGTCGGCGACGTCCTGCCTACGGAACGGGAGCTCGGCGAATTGTTCGGCGCCAGCCGCAACACGATTCGCGAGGCGCTGCGCACCATCCGCACCTATGGCCTGATCGACCCCAAGCCGCGTGTCGGCGCGGTGCTGGCCGACAGGCAGAGCGTCGCGATCCAGAATTTCTTTGCCGCGCAAATGGACATATCGAAGACGTCCTTTCACGACATACAGGGATTTCGCCGCATCATCGAGGTGAGCGTCGGCGATCACATCATCCTCAATGCCGGCATCGCCGAACTCGACGCCCTGGACGAGATCAACAGCCTGATCGAGGCCGCCCGGGATGTCCAGGAGGCGGCACAGCGCGATTTCGATTTCCACATGGCGCTGATGAAGCTCGCCGGCAACCGCATGCTGGTGCAGACCTACCAGTTCCTGTCGCCTGTCATCCTGCACATCATGACCGTCGGCAAATCCATCCGGCCGGTGCTGAGTGAAACACGCCGCGCCCATGGCGAGATCATCGCGGCGCTGCGCGCCCGCGACCGCATCGCCTACAGCTATCTGATGAGCCGGCACCTGGATTTCGGCCTGCGCTTCGTTCCCGACGATCTCGAAAATGCCCGAACCGCGCCGGCGACACCGTCGCCCGACAAGACACCTTCCAAGGAATTGCCCCATGCTTGATTTTGAGAACAAGGTCGCGCTGATCACCGGCACGACCGGAATCGCGCTCGCCACCGCGAAGCGGCTGGCGCAAGGCGGTGCCGCGATCGTCGCCTGCGGCATCGACCGAGCGGCCAATGCCGCCATGCAGGAGAGCCTCGCCAAGGCCGGGGCGAGCGCTTTGGTGCAAACCGTGGACGTCTCCGTTGCCGACGAGGTGCGCGAGGCGGTCGCGGCCGGCGTCGCGAAATTCGGCGGCATCGATGTCATCGTCAATTCGGCGGCGGTGCATCCCTATGGAACGGCAACGACGACCGACTGGGAAACCTGGAACCGGGCGATGACGGTCAATGTCGGCTCGATCTACCTGACCGCGCATTTCGGCATCCCGGAAATGGTCAAGCGCGGCGGCGGCGCCATCGTCAACGTCGCTTCGGTGCAGGGCTTTGCCTGCCAGCAGAATGTCGCCGCCTACGCCACGACCAAGGGCGCCATCCACACGCTGACGCGGTCGCTGGCGCTCGATTACGCCGCATCGGGCATAAGGGTGAATTCGGTCAGCCCGGGTTCGATCCGCACACCGATCCTGGAGAAGGCCGCTCGTGGCGACGGCGGCAGCGACGCCGACGTCGAAGAGGCCTACAGACGGTTCGGCGCGGCCCATCCGCTCGGCCGCATCGGCGAGCCGGAAGAGGTGGCCGAGCTCATCGCTTTCCTGTGCTCATCCAAGGCGGGCTTCTGCACCGGCGCGGACTATAAGATCGACGGCGGCCTCACCGCCGGCATCGGTGTGAAGTAGAGCCATGAAGATCGGTCTTGGGCTTTACCGGGAATCTCTGACAACGGACAATTTCCGCTTCGCCCGCCAGGCGGGCGCCACGCACATCGTTGCCCACCTCACCAACTATTTTCGCGGCCGCGACCCTTCGCTGTCCGCCGGCAGCGAGACAGAAGGCTGGGGCGACTGCTCCGCCGACGAACTCTGGAACCACGAGGACTTCGCCGGCCTGGTGAAGACCGTGCGTGACAATGGCCTGGAAATCGCCGCGATCGAGAATTTCTCGCCGCGCTTCTGGTCCGACATCCTGCTCGGCGGCCCCGACAGGGCAAAGCAGATCGAGGGGCTGAAGCGTCTTGTCCGCGATGCCGGACGCGCGGGCATTCCCTGCATCGGCTATAATTTCTCGATTGCCGGCGTCTGGGGCTGGTCGCGAGGACCGTTCGCGCGTGGCGAGGCGATGTCGGTGGGCTTGGACCTCTCGGCCATCGACCCCGATCTGCCTCTCCCTGACGGAGTCGTCTGGAACATGCGCTACCGCGCCGGACGGCCAGGTTCAGAAACGGTCAAAGTGAGCAGCGAGGAACTTTGGCAGCGGCTGGACATGTTCCTGCGCGAGATCGTGCCCGTGGCCGAAGAGGCCGGCGTCGTGATGGCGGCGCATCCGGACGATCCGCCGGCCGAGGCGCTGCGTGGCGCGGCGCGGCTGGTCAACCGGCCGGAGAAATACGACCGGCTGATGGATATCGTCGATTCGCCGTCCAATGGGCTGGAGCTGTGCCTCGGCTCGCTGCAGGAAATGCCTGGCGCGGACGATATCTACGACCATGTAAGGCGCTTCGCCCGACGCGGCCGCATCGGCTACATCCACTTCCGCAACGTACGCGGCAAGGTGCCCAGATATCACGAGACCTTCGTCGACGACGGCGACATCGACATGGCCGAGATCGTCCGCATCCTGCGCGACGAAAACTTTGGAGGCGTGATGATCCCCGACCATACGCCGGAGATGTCCTGCGACGCGCCCTGGCATGCCGGAAAGGCCTTTGCGCTGGGCTATATGCGCGCGCTGGTGCAGAACGCCGCGGCGCTCGGGCCTTCCGGCACCACCCATTCCACTGACGCTCGGAGGCAAGCCTGATGGCCGGATCTATTCGCCTCTATGGTGACGACGCCGAAATGTATCGCCTGTTCGAGGCCGAACTCTTCGTCGCCGTGGTTGGCGACGTGATGGACACGATCGGGCTGCAGCACCAGTTCCTGCCGCCGGTGTTCAAGCCGGTCGACGACAAGACACGGCTGCTCGGGCGGGCCATGCCGGTGCTTGAGACAGACATCTTCCTGTCCAATGGACCGACGCACAATCCGCTGATGACCAAGCCCTTCGGGCTGATGTTCGAGGCGCTGGACGACCTGAAGCCCGGCGAGATCTACGTCGCCAGCGGCGCCTCGCCCCGCTACGCCCTATGGGGCGAGCTGATGTCAACCCGCGCCAAAATCCTCGGCGCGCATGGCGCGCTGGTCGACGGCTCCGCCCGCGACACGGACGGCATCAAGGCATTGGGATTTCCCTGCTTCTGCACCGGCTACTACGCACAGGATCAAGGCGTGCGCGGTAAGGTCATCGACTACCGGTGCACGCTCGAAATCGGCGGCGTGCGGATCGAGCCGGGGACGCTGCTGTTCGGCGACAAGGAAGGCGTTATCGTCATCCCGCGACAGGCCGAGGAAGACGTGGTGCGGCTGGCCTTGGAAAAAGTGCGTGGCGAAAAGCTCGTCGCCAAGGCGATCCGCGAAGGCATGAGCGCGGTGGAAGCCTACAGGACTTTCGGCATCATGTGATCGGTCCCGAGGGGCTCAGGTCCAGCCGTGGGTGGTGGCATTAACGCATCCAGTTCGGAACAATCTTTTTTGGTCGAAGTTCTCCCCCTTGAAGGGACGAACTCTCCGAAGGAGATTTCCTATGAAACATGTTCTCATGACCAGCGTGCTTGCGATCGGGCTCGGCTGCGGGACGGCGATGGCCCAGACACAGCAGCCCGCCGAGAGCCAATCAGGAGCGGACACAAATTGCGCTTCCGGCACGACCAACTGCCAAAACGGCTCGAAGATGAAGGACCAGGCACAGGGTACCAAGTCCCAGACTGACCAGCAGGCCCAGGGCAAGGCCAAGATGAAGACGGACGAGCAGGCCCAGGGCAAGGCCAAGGTCCAGACGGATCAGCAGGCTCAGGGCAAGGCCGGCGCCACCACGGACCAGCAGGCCCAGGGCAAGGCTAAGGTCCAGACGGATCAGCAGGCTCAGGGCAAGGCGGGCGCCACGACGGACCAGCAGGCCCAGGGCAAGACCAAGGTCCAGACCGATCAACAGGCTCAGGGCAAGGCCTCCACGCAGGACAAGACTTCAACCGCGTCCATCAACAATGTGACGGTCGAACAGAAGACCCAGATCACCCAGGTGTTCAGGGAAACCAAGGTCGAGCCGGCCGCCAGCGTCAATTTCGACGTCTCCGTCGGCATCGAAGTTCCGCGGCACAAGATCAGGCTGCATCGTTTGCCGGCTCGCATCGTCAAGATCGTTCCGGCCTACGAAGCCTACGAGTATTTCGTTCTCGCCGACGGCCGGATCGTCATCGTCGATCCGGATACCTACAAGATCGTGCTGATCCTGACCTAGGAGCAATTCCAGGAAAATTTAACAGCACGACATTGCTCAACCCGCTCCGCCGCACGCGGGTCGGGTTGAGCACTTATGGCGAGATGGATGCGGGCAGCTTCCCCTGCACACCTCAGCGCAGCTCAGGAATTCCGAGACCGCAATGTCCGCAAGGTAATCGAGTAGCGGTGCTCGGCAAGCGGCGGGATGCTGTGCTCCCATTCTGTTCGCGAAGAGCCCGTCATGAGATAGGCCGATCTCGGCTCGACAGTGACGGTCCGGCGCTCCCATCCAGATCCGTTCTCGCGCCGAAGGCGGAAATCGCAGGGCGCCAGCAGCGAGACGCCCGCGACGTCCTCGAAATGAGGCTTGTCGCGGTGCCAGCCGATACCAGCGCCGGGCCGGTATTCATTGATCAAGACCTGGGCGAAGGCGTCGGTGGGCCGGCGCGCAAAGGCCGCGACCTTTTCGCGCAGGGGCAGCAGAAAGTCAGGGATCGGCGGTGCCTCGACGACCTCGCGCCGGTCATAATCGTAGCGAAGGCCAAAACCGACGACACGCCGGTTCGCCAGATGGCCGTGGAAGTCGAAGGCCTTGAAGGGCAGTCCTTCAAGCTGTCGGACAAGTTCGATTTCCTCTTGCGGCGTGATGAGCCCGGGCTGGTAGACGAAGCCCTCCGGCAAAACATCCTGAGCGGCACCGAAGAGATCGTACTGGGCCACACGGCCGGCTGTTTTCGGTTTGAGCGACGACATTGTGCCTAGATGGTGAAGGCCGGACCACAGGGCAAGACGGGAACGGGAACACCGGAGCGGCGTGAAAGTTTAGGAGACGGCGGTTCCGTCGGAGGCCGCCGGACTTGTTCCAGCCTTGGAGTGCCGGATGCCGCGCGTTGAAACCGGGGCCTGCTTTTGCGGTGCGATTGCCGCCGCCATGGACGGTGAGCCTTTCTGGATATGCTACGATCACGATGACGATTGCCGACGGGCGATCGGCAGTCCGCTCACCATATGGGTCGGATATCGGCCGAGTCAGTTCCGCCTTTTGAAGGGAACGCCAAAGGCTTTCTCCAGGACGCCGGGCGTTGTCCGTACTTTCTGTCCCGACTGCGGGAGCTCCATAGGCTATAGCGACGAAGGCCTGCCGGACGAGTTGTATCTGACAATCGGGTTCTTCGACAGACCCGAAGGGCTGCAGCCACATGCCCATGCCTATTGGGACCTGAGGCTGCCTTGGGTCGACTTTGCCGACGAGCTGCCGCACATCGGTCGATATTCGAGGAAGCGCGACGAGAAATTCGGCAATCCACGCGACAGGTAGCACCTTCGGGCGGTACGGAACCGGACCATGCCTGGCGGGTTAATCGGAGGAGCCGTCAGGTGCCACCATGCCGTCGACCGTCATTCGAAGCACGCAATACGATCCCGCGACCAGGACCCTCTCGGTCTGGTTCGTGCCGCACGGCAACCGCTATGACTATGAGGAAGTCTCCCCGGCTACCTATGCGGCGTTCATGAGGGCTTCCTCGAAAGGCCGCTTCTTCAATAAATTCATCAAGGATCGCCACAGCTACCGTCGCGTGGCGTGATACCCCGCCAGCGACCCGTCACGCCTTTTTGTTCTGCCCGGCGGTCACCTCATCCGGCGGCGGTTCCCAACCAAAGACACTGCGGCCGCCAAGCAGATGCGACTGGTCGAATTCGCCGGCGACAATCTCCTTCAGGCTGGGACCGGTGACGTATCGCTCGACCTGCCGCGACTGATCGTCGAGCCGCCTCAATGCGCCGATTTCCTCTTCGCGGCCAAGCCTGGCCTTTTGCACGGCGGACTTCAACACACCGATCGTCTCGTCATAGACCTTGAGCGGAACAGGGAACGGATGCCTGTCCTTGCCGCCATGCGCCAGCGAAAACCGGCCAGGGTCCGAAAACCGGCACGGCGCGCCATGCACCACTTCGGCAACCAGCGCCAATGCGCGCACCGTGCGGGCGCCGACGCCGGGAACCAGGAGAAGCTCGGCGAAATCGGCGGGACCCCGCTCGGCGGCGGCGGCCATGTTGCCGTGAAGGCGATGCATCACGACATCGCTTTCGCGGACGTCATGGTGAGCCGGCATGATCAGATGCGGCAGCAATGGCTGCGCCGGAGCCGGTGCGGCACCGGGTTCCAAGGCGGCGAACTCCCGAATGATGCGGTCAGGCCCGAGATCCTGGAGCAGGTCCAGCTGTCCCTGGCGCGAGGCCTCGGCGCGCCGGTCGGTCAGGTTGACGATCTCGCCCTGGTTGGCGCCTTCAATTGCGGCATGCGGCTGGTCGACGAAACTCTTCAAACCCTCGGACAGCCAATGATAGCGGCGCGCCACCTTGCTGTCGCCGTTCATGCCTTGCTGCACCACCACCCAGTCGCCGTCGTCGGTGACGATGAAGCCATGCAAATAGAGATCGAAACCGTCCTGGACGGCGGCGCTGTCCACCTTGGCGACCAGCCGGCTGGCGGTTGCCAGGCGCGCGCCGTCGAAGCCGATACGCTCGCCGATGGCGGCTAGTTCATGCGGGGTTTTGCGCGAATGTGCGCCACGGCCGCCGCAGACATGAATGCCAAGCTCGCCCGACAGCGGCGTGAGACCGCGTTTCAAGGCGCCGACGACGCTGGTCGTGATGCCGGACGAGTGCCAGTCCATGCCCATGACGGCGCCGAAGGACTGGAACCAGAACGGATGCGCCAGCCGCCGCAGCAATTCATTGCGGCCATAGTGATGGATGATCGCCTCGGACATGACGGCGCCGAGACGCGTCATGCGATCGCCCAGCCATTTCGGCACACGTCCGCCGTGAAGGGGAAGATCAGCACTGCCCGATCGTTGCGCCACGTCCTTGCCTGCTCCGGTGCCCGCGAATCTCAGACAAATAGGTATCCCGGAGCGCACACGGAAGCACTGAATGGTCGCACCCGGCCCGGTCGCGAACGCAAATGCGCTCTGCTATCTCACCACGCGCTTCTCGAGCTTGCGGGCCAGAGTGCGGCGATGCAGGCCAAGCCGGCGCGCCGTTTCGGAGATGTTGAAGCCGGTTTCGACCAGCGTTTCGTGGATGCGCTCCCATTCCAGATTCTTGATCGAGGTGGGCCGGGAGGAGAGCGGTACGGAAACATCGCCCTCGGCCCGGCCGAAGGCGGCTTCGATGTCATCGGTGTTGGCGGGTTTCGCCAGATAATGGCTCGCGCCGAGCTTGATCGCCTCGACAGCCGTGGCGATGCTAGCAAACCCCGTCAGCACGACAATCCTGATCGAAGCATCGCGGGCGCTGAGCAGCTTGACGCACTCCAGTCCGGAGCCGCCGGCTCCAAGCTTGAGGTCGACGACAGCGTAAGCCGGAACAGTTGTTTCGAGGGCGCTAAGCAATGCTTCCCGGTCGTGGCAGACGACGACGTCGTAATCGCGCTTTTCGAAGGAGCGCTTCAGCGTTTTGGCGAAGGTGGCGTCGTCCTCTACGATAAACAGGGATCGATCAGGCCTCACGATCATCTCCATCGGTCAGCGCCGCAAGCGGCAGCGAAAGAGTAACACAGGCGCCCTGTTCCATGTTGCGCGCCGAAAAATCGCCTCCCAGTTTCCGGACCACGTTCATGACGAGGAACAGGCCAAGACCGCCGCCCGGCCGTCCCTTGCTCGACATATAGGGTTGGCCAAGTGCTGCCAGAATACCTTCGTCGAAACCCGGCCCGCGATCGCGCACGGAAATCACCAGCTTGTCGCCCTGCCGCTCGGCGGTGACGCCGACCCAATCCTGCGACGCCTCCTGGGCATTGTCGAACAGGTTGAAGATGACCTGCTTCAGCGCCGTGTCGGATACGATCTGCTCGTCCGGGTCGAAATCGTTTTTGTATTCCAGCTTGAATGGCTGGCGACTGATGCGCCATTCCTCGACCAGATCGTCGAGGAAACCGCGAATGGTCGTGCGTATCGTTCCCTCGCCCCTCGCCTGGCCGGAAGACATCAGGATCCCGGACACGATGCGCTTGCAGCGCTCGATCTGGGCCTGCATCTCGGCCATGTCGGCCGCCAGTTCGCGGTTGCGCGTGAGCGTGCGCATCTGGCGCCAGTCGGACAGGATGACGGATATCGTGGCAAGCGGCGTGCCGAGTTCGTGCGCGGCGCCGGAGGCCAGCAGGCCCATGCGCACGATGTGGTCCTCCTCGGCCGAGCGCTGGCGCAGATCGGCGAGGTAAGCGTCGCGCTCGCGCAGATTGCGGTCGATGCGCGTCATGAAGATCACGATCAGTCCGGCCGCCAGCACGAAGCAGATGAACATGCCCCTGATATGCAGGGACAGGAGATCGCTGCCACCATGATGCGGGATCGCGATCGGCTGGAAGAGGAAGATGAGGAAGACGAAGCAGGCCGACGCAGCCGCCACGAGGATCCAGGTAAACCTTGGCGTCAGCAGTGCCGCGCCAAGCGTGATCTGCAGGAGATAGAGCGATACGAACGGATTGGACGCACCGCCGCTCAGGTAAAGCTGCGTCGTCAGTGCCGCCATGTCGAAGATGAGCGCAACGAAGAGCTGGGTGTTGCTGATGGGCCTGGTGCCGCGCAGGACCAGCAGGCTGAAGATGTTGAGGCCCAGCAGGAAAAGCACCACGCCGGCCATCTCCGCCAGCGGCAGCGGGATATCGAACCAGTATTCCGTCGCCAGAATGGTGAGCACCTGACCCGCCACCGCCAGCCAACGCAGTTGGATGAGCAGGAACAGGTTCTTCCTGTTCGTTGCATCAGGGTGCGATACTGCCCCGTTCTTGCCGGCTAGGGATGCCGCCACCAGGGATTTGTCATGATGAAGCGCTTGCGTGGGGACGCTCATCTCGCGGGTCCTCGCCGTCGGCCGTGGCCGATCATCGGCCTGGCCAGGGCAATGGCGAGCATCGCAGCGAGCGCGAACCAGGTCAAAGCATAGACCAGGTGGCTGTTGCGAAAAGTCACGACGGTCAGTCCGCCGCGCGGCCAGCCCTCCATGCGTGACGCTTCAGCATCGACGAAATAGGGCGCGACATTGGTCGTCAAGCCGTGCGCGGTTGCGATGGCGGCGACGTCTCGCGAATACCAGCGATTGCCCGTGGTGTCGTTCTTGCGCAGGAAGCCGCCGCCGGGTTCGCTCATGCGCAACAGGCCGTCGATGACGGCCGGCGATGTGAAGCCGCCTCTCTCCCGTTCGAACTCAGTCTTGCGCTCCAGGGGAATGAAGCCGCGGTTGACCAGCACGACGAAGCCACGGTCGGTCCGCATCGGCGTCAGCACCCAATAGCCGCCGCCAAGCTCCGTCACCGCCTGCACAAGCGTGTTGGCGCCGCCCTGGTAGCGTCCCGCCAATCGCACATGGCTGTATTCGTAACCGGCCGCGGTGATGCCGTTCCAGCTCTCCGGGCCAGGCGCATCGACAACCGGGGCATGAATGCGTTGGTCGACACGAGCGATCAGGTCGAGCTTCCAGACCCGCCTTTCCAGTTGCCATATGCCGAGCCCGGCAAACACCAGCACGCCGAGGAGCCCGAGCAGTACAAGGACAAGGCGCGACACGGACGACCTGCCGCCGCGCTCTTGCAGGACGGGACGCGGGCCGATGCCTGTTTGTCCGATCGCCTCGATGGTGGTCCTCCCAGAGCCCGCCGGGCTCATGGCATCTCGCGCATGTCGTGCAGCCCGGGCATCATGTTGGCGTTGAGATGGTACATCACCCAGAGCGAACCGGTCAGCACGATGACAACCAGGATCAGCGTGAAGATCAGCGCCAGCATCGACCATCCGCCTTCCGAGGCGGTGTTCATATGCAGGAAGAAGACCATGTGGACCACGATCTGCACGACCGCGAAGGCCATGATGACGATGGCCGTGGCCTGCTTGTCATCGATGACGCCGCTCATGACCAGCCAGAAGGGAATGGCGGTCAGGATCACCGACAAGACGAAGCCGATCAGATAACTCTTGATCGATCCGTGCGCGGCACCGCCATGCGCGTGGCCGTGACCCTCGGCATGATCATGAGCGCTCATCGCAACATCCCCATCAGATAGACGAAGGTAAAGACGCCGATCCAGACGACGTCGAGGAAGTGCCAGAACATGCTGAGGCACATCAGCCGGCGGCGGTTGGCCTCGATGAGACCGTATCTCGCGACCTGGATCATCAGCGTCACCATCCAGACGATACCGAAGGTCACGTGCAGGCCGTGCGTGCCGACGAGCGTGAAGAAGGACGACAGGAAAGCGCTGCGCTGCGGCGTGGCGCCTTCATGGATCATGTGCGCGAATTCGTAGAGTTCGATCGACAGGAAGGCCAGGCCGAACAGCATGGTCACGGCAAGCCAGGCTTGTGTCGCCGCGACGCGCCCCTTGTCCATGGTCAGCATGGCGAAGCCATAGGTGATCGAGGAGAAGAGCAGCATGGCGGTGTTGACCGCCACCAGATCGAGGTCGAACAAATCCTTGGGCGCGGGCCCGGCCGCATAGTTGCCGCCAAGCACGCCATAGGCGGCGAACAGCATCGCGAAGATCAGGCAGTCGCTCATCAGGTAGAGCCAGAAGCCGAGCATGGTGGAGCCGCCTTCGGCGTGCGCATGCTCTTCTTCCAGGTGGAAGACCGGTTCGGTGCCGGCCGTGATTGCCGTCGATGTCATGCTCAAACCCTAACCCTGAGCGGCGAGGAGCGTGGTCCTCGCCTTCTCCGTCTGCGAGACTTCGGCCGCCGGAATGTGGAAGTCGCGGTGATAATTGAAGGTATGGCCGATCGCCGTGGCGATGAGGCAGACGAAGCTCAGCGCCGCCAGCCACCAGATGTACCAGATCAGGCCGAAGCCGAGCGCGACGCTGAAGGCGGCTAGGATGATGCCGGTCCCGGTGTTGCT
The DNA here is from genome assembly GCF_004792065.1 of Mesorhizobium sp. M8A.F.Ca.ET.165.01.1.1. NCBI lineage: Bacteria > Pseudomonadati > Pseudomonadota > Alphaproteobacteria > Hyphomicrobiales > Phyllobacteriaceae > Mesorhizobium > Mesorhizobium sp. M8A.F.Ca.ET.165.01.1.1. The sequence goes on from NZ_SRTH01000009.1 coordinate 103,047, forward strand.
GGGCATGTGGATCGGTTTGAAGCCGGCGAGCGGCCTGATGTAGCCGGCCTGCTTCATGTCCCACCAGGCATCGTTGTCGCGAATGACCGGCGTGAAGGCGAAATTGTAGGCGGGCGGCGGTGAGGAGGTCGACCATTCGAGCGTGCGGCCGTCCCAGGGATCGCCGGTCGGATCGGCAAGCGCCTCACGCCTGCGGATGGAGACGAAGATCTGGATCAGGAAGGCGGCGATGCCGCAGGCGATCAGCACCGCGCCGAAGGCGGCGATGACGAACCATATCTGCAGCGAGGGATCATCGAACACACGCATGCGGCGCGTCACGCCCATCAGGCCGAGGATGTAGAGCGGCATGAAGGCGAACCAGAAGCCGACCACCCAGCACCAGAACGAGACCTTGCCCCAGAACGGATCGAGCTTGAACCCGAAGGCCTTGGGCCACCAGTAGGCAATGCCGGCGAACAGACCGAACAGAACGCCGCCGATGATGACATTGTGGAAGTGCGCGATCAGGAACAGGCTGTTGTGCAGCACGAAATCCGCCGGCGGCACGGCAAGCAGCACGCCGGTCATGCCGCCGACGACGAAGGTGAGCATGAAGGCCAGCGTCCACATCATCGGCAGCTCGAAGCGGATGCGGCCCCGGTACATTGTGAACAGCCAGTTGAAGATCTTCGCCCCGGTCGGGATCGAGATGATCATCGTGGTGATGCCGAAGAAGGAATTGACGCTGGCGCCCGAGCCCATGGTGAAGAAGTGGTGCAGCCAGACCAGGTACGACAGGATGGTGATCACCACCGTGGCGTAGACCATCGAGGTGTAGCCGAACAGGCGCTTGCCGGAGAAGGTCGAGGTGACCTCGGAAAAGACGCCGAACAGCGGCAGGATGAGGATGTAGACTTCCGGGTGACCCCATATCCAGATGAGGTTCACATACATCATCGGGTTGCCGCCGAAGTCGTTGGTGAAGAAGTTGGTGCCGACATAGCGGTCGAGCGCCAGCAGCGAGAGCACCGCCGTCAGCACCGGGAAGGAGGCGACGATCAGCACGTTGGTGCAGAGCGATGTCCAGGTGAAGACCGGCATGCGCATCATCGTCATGCCGGGCGCGCGCATCTTGATGATCGTGCAGATCAGGTTGATGCCCGACAGCGTCGTGCCGACACCCGCCACCTGCAGCGCCCAGATGTAATAATCCACACCGACGTCGGGACTGTAGCCGATGCCGGAGAGCGGCGGATAGGCAAGCCAGCCGGTGCGGGCGAATTCGCCGACGAACAGCGAGGCCATGACGAGGATGGCGCCGCCGACCGTCATCCAGAACGAGAAATTGTTGAGGAATGGGAAGGACACGTCGCGCGCCCCGATCTGCAGCGGCACGACGAAGTTCATCAGCCCGGTGACGAAGGGCATCGCCACGAAGAAGATCATGATGACGCCGTGGGCGGTGAAGATCTGGTCGTAGTGATGTGAGTTCAGGTAGCCCTCGGAGCCGTTGAAGGCGATGGCCTGCTGGAGCCGCATCATGATGGCGTCCGAGAAGCCGCGCAAAAGCATGACGAGGCCCAGCACCATGTACATGATGCCGATCTTCTTGTGGTCGACGCTGGTGAACCATTCGCGCCACAGATAGGTCCAGAGCTTGAAATAGGTGATCGCGCCGAGAAGCGCGATGCCGCCGAGCGCCACAGCGACGAAGGTGGCGACGACGATGGGTTCGTGCAGCGGCAGCGACTCCAAGGTGAGGCGGCCGAAAATGAATTTGGTCAGCGTTTCGGGCATCGGCTGTCTCTCACAATTCACGCCGCAGCAGGCCGAGAGGCGGCGTATCCGCCTCGGCGCTGCGGCTGTCTGTTCCTGGCCGGAGCAGCCCCGCCCCGCGAAGCGGCGACAGGTTCTTCGCCGGCCAATAGCTCGGCCAGCCATCGCGCGACGCGCGTGAGACGGCAGCCGCCTCTTCCGCCGTGCAGATGCTGGCGACATAGGAGGGGTCGTTTCCGAACACCGCGCCACGCCGCGCGAGCTTGTCGTATTGCAGCGGCAAGGTGTTGCGCACACCGGCAAGACCGAGACCACCCTTGGCGTCGATCGACATCATCTCGTTCATGCACATCTTACCGCGCTCGACGCACAGATTGAGGATGGCGCCATAGAGGTCGGGATCGACGGAGGCGTAGTGCCGGACCGGTTCGTTCTCGCTCGGCTTTTCGAGTTCGAGATAGCTGTCGCGGTTGAGCGCCGCCGACGCGGTCCTGGCCTGTGCCACCCACTGGTCGAAGGCCTGGTCGGACAGGCCGTGGAAGGCGAAACGCATGCCCGAAAAGCCGGCGCCGCTGTAGTTGGCGGAGAAACCGCTATAGGTGCCCGGCCGGTTGATGACGGCGTGCAGCTTCGTCTCCATCGCCGGCATCGCGTAGATCTGTCCGGCAAGGGCTGGGATGTAGAAGGAATTCATCACCGCCGACGAGGTGATGCGGAAATCGATCGGCTGGTTGACCGGCGCCGCCAGCTCATTGACGGAGGCGATGCCGTAATCGGGATAGATGAAGAGCCATTTCCAGTCGAGCGCCACGACCTCGACCCTGAGGGGCTTGTGAAGCTGAGTGACGGGCTGGCCGGGTTCGATCCGGTCGATGCGGCGGTATGGGTCGAGCAGGTGGGTGCCGAGCCAGGTCAGCGCACCAAGGCATATGATGATGAGGAGCGGTGCCGCCCAGATCACCAGTTCCAGTTTCGTCGAATGGTCCCAGTCCGGCGCATAGGTCGCCGAGGCGTTGGATTGCCGGTAGCGCCAGCCGAAAAAGACCGTCAGCGCCATGACCGGCACGATGATGATCAGCATCAGCAGGGTCGAGACCACCAGCAGGTCGCGCTGCTGGGCCGCGACATCGCCCGCCGGCGCGAGCACGACCATGTCGCAGCCGCTCAACAGCCCGGCCAGGGAAAGCAGAAGCAAGGCTCCAAATCGTTTCATCAGACACTGCCCTCGATGGATCGCCGCAGCGCGTTGCGATGTTGCAGTGCGGTATCGACAGAGGGCTACTGCCGGCGACGGCACGGTGACATTGGACAATTTGTCCAATGCCCAGCCGGGCCGGGTCTGGCGCAGTGTGCATTGCACAATGGGATTGCTACAAATGCGTCCCGGGTATTTCATCCACGCGGTGGCGACGGACAAGATGGCTCAGACTTCGACTGCCGAAACAAACAGCGAGTTGATCGGCTCGCATCATGGCCAGGTCAGCGCGGGCGATATCGCGGTCGGCGTGATCGTGGGCAGGACGTCGGAATTCTTCGACTTCTTCGTCTATGCGATCGCGTCCGTCATCGTGTTCCCCAAGCTGGTGTTTCCGACGCATGATCCGCTCGTCGGAACGCTCTACTCCTTCGCCATCTTCGCGCTGGCCTTCATCGCCCGTCCGTTCGGCTCCGTCCTGTTCATGGCCGTCGATCGCGCCTACGGTCGCGGTGCGAAACTGACGATCGCGCTGTTCCTGCTCGGCACCTCGACCGTCGCCATCGCGTTCCTTCCCGCCTATGGCGATATCGGCGCGGTCGCGATCTGGCTTTTGGCGCTGGCACGCATCGGGCAGGGCGTGGCGCTCGGCGGGACGTGGGACGGCCTGCCCTCGCTGCTGGCGCTGAACGCGCCACGGAGCCGGCGCGGCTTCTATGCCATGATCCCGCAACTGGGGGCTCCGATCGGCCTCATCGTGGCCAGCGCTCTCTTCGCCTTCTTCGTCGCCAACCTGTCGGCCGACGACTTTCTTGCCTGGGGCTGGCGCTATCCGTTCTTCGTCGCGTTCGCCATCAATGTCGTGGCCCTGTTCGCCAGGCTGCGCATCGTGGTGACGCCCGAATTCTCGAAACTGTACGAGAGCGGCGACCTCCAGCCGACGCGCATAAGGGACACGATCAGGGCCGAGGGCCGCAATGTCGTTATCGGCGCCTTCGCGCCGCTGGCGAGTTTCGCCCTGTTCCACATGGTGACGGTGTTTCCGCTCTCCTGGGTGTTCCTGTTCACAAATGAGGGGCCGGCGCGCTTCCTGGCGATCGAGGCGGTGAGCGCGCTGTTCGGCATCGCCGCCATCGTCGCGTCAGGCCCGCTCGCCGATCGTGTCGGACGCCGCGCGCTGCTCGGCGGTTCGGCGATCGCCATCGCGACGTTCAGCGGCTTTGCCCCGCAGCTGCTGGATGGCGGCACCGTTGGCGAGGCCCTGTTCATGGTGCTGGGCTTCATCCTGCTGGGGCTGAGCTTCGGGCAATCGTCGGGTGTCGTCGCATCGAGCTTTTCGCGACAGCATCGCTATACCGGTTCGGCGATAACCTCGGATCTCGCCTGGATGTTCGGCGCCGGCTTCGCGCCACTCGCGGCATTGCTTTTGGCCGGCAATTTCGGCCTCATCGCCGCGGGCGCCTACCTGCTTTCGGGCGCGGCCTGCACCTTGCTTGCCTTGTGGATCGATGGACGGCGTTCGGCCGCGGACCGTCCGACCGACTGAACGCTCTATGGCGGCGAGGGTCAGCGAGCGTCGCAGGGCGGCTGCCCCGCCGGTCAGCGGAACATCGAACCGCCATCGACGTCGAGCGCCGCGCCATAGACGAAGCTCGCGGCGTCGGAGCACAGGAACAGGATCGCGGCGGCCATGTCGTCGGGCCGGCCCATCCGGCGTATGGGCAAATTGGCCGCGATGCGGTCCTTGAGGGCCGGATCGATGTGGGAATGCATCGGCGAATCGGTCGGCCCCGGATTGAGGGCGTTGATGCGCACCGCCTTTCCCGCCAGTTCGCGCGCGACCGACTTCACCAGCGACAGCGTGCCGGCCTTCGAGGCCGCATAGGCCGTGTCGGCGATAAGGCCGCCACCGCCATGCACGCCGGCGTCCGATGCCACGCAGACGATGTTTCCCCCGCCGCTGCCCTGCATGCGCTGCACCGCGCCCTGGACCGTGAAGAAGGTGCCCAGCAAGTTGACGCCTAGCACGCGCTGCCAGTGCGCCCAATCCTGGTCGGGGATTCGCTTGGCGGTGATGATCGCGGCACAGGTGACGACATTGTCGAGCCGCGCCAGCCTGGCATCGCAATAGTCGAACATGCGCCCGATGCTGTCGGGATCACCCATGTCGGCCACCACCTTGTGCGGCGTCCCGGCCATCCCGCCCAGCTCGTCATGGCGCCTCGCAAGGCCTTCCGCATCACGGTCGCACATCACGACCTCGGCCCCCTTGGAGAGGAATGCACGGGCGGTTTCGAAACCCATGCCGCTCGCGGCACCGGTCACCAGCACGGTCTTGCCGGCAAAGCTGTCCGGGGCAAATGTGGCGTATACGTCGATCATGATTTCTCCATGAGATCGAAAGAGGGATGGCCAGCCGTAGGCGAGGCCTGTGACGTTGGCGCGAGCCGGTTCAGGCCTTCAGGTGCAGCGTCACCAGCACTGTACATTCGGCGCCGCTGTCGAACCTTGCCGCGACGCGCAGCCAGTTGCCGAAATGGGCTAGCCGCGCCATCGCCACGGCGTCGCGCTCCTTTGGCATCGGAAACTCGGTGCCCTCGCGCAGCCAGTGCATGCCGTCCGGCGAGACCTCGACCCATGCCGTGGCGATGGGGCCGACGGGTTGCTTGAGTGCCCGCACGAAGAAGATCGCCTCGCGCGCCCATCCCGCCTCGTAGGGCTCGCTGGCGGCTTCGCCACGCCAGCACTCGTTGCGGGAGACGACCGCGGTGATGTTCTCGGGCAGCATCAGAAATCTCCCGAAATGCAGATGGAATCGACGTAGAGGAAGGCCCGTTTGGCGACGTCGGTTTCGGCGAAAAGGCCGAAGTTGAGCATGCACCACAGGTTCTTCATCGCCGGGAGGCGGATCGAATCGAAACCCGAGAGATCAAAGCTGCGATCGTTGCACCTGAGCCCGAGCGCCGTCATCGTTGCCAGATCGAAATCGAAGCACAAATACGTCCAGTTCACCTTGGTGGGGATTTCGTTGTAGCAGAGACGCTGCGATCCGCCGGGAAGATCGACCCAGCCTTCCGGCGACAGATGGTAGTGGCTGATCGTCTTGTTGTCGGTGCCGATCGGGGTGATCCTTTCGGTCTTGCGCTTGTACTGCCATTTCTGCAGATGCTGGCCGTCGAGCGCGTTCAAGAAGCGCAGATGCGGCATGACGCGATCGTTGTTGCCGTCCTGGTCCCCACCCTGCAGATCGAAGAGGAGGCCGACGGAGCGCACGTCGGTTTCGGACAGCTTCAGCGTGTTGGCCTCCGGCTTGAAGGTAAAATAAATTTCGAAACGGATCGGCCCGCGTTTGCGGAATGTGTGGCGTTTGATGGCGACGTTGCGGGCGCCCGCCACCGGTCGTGTCGCTATCTTGAGGGCATAGGACGAATCCATCCCGCCATGCGAGCCGGCGTCCCAATGGGCGAGCGTCGACAGCATCGCGCTAGTGTGCTGCGCGTAGCCCGGCAGCATGGTGTCGAGATCGTCCTCGTAGTTGCCGACAAGCTGCGACCAGCCGCAATGACCGCGCGCGAAATTGTCGAACGACAATATCCGCGGCAGCGGATCGAAACGGCTGAGCGCGGGGTCCGCGCGCAGCAGCGCCAGGCGCATCGCCTCGGTCAGGTCGCCGGTCTGGTCTGGAGTCTGGTTCTTCATCTGGTCTTCGGCCTCATTCGGCTTTCAGTTTCTTGACGGCTTTCCAATCGATTTCGATGCCGAGTCCGGGTTTTTGCGGGACATCGAGCGTGCCGTTCTTCTGCCTGACGCAGCCGGGCGCGAGATCGGCCAGATGCGTCTTGAACGGGCTGGCATCACACTCGCATTCCATCACGCCGAAGTTCGGCATCGCGGCAGCCATGTGGACGCTCGCGGTCTCGCAGACGATGCCGGACATGCCGATATGCGGAGCGTAGCGGACGTCATGCGCGGCGGCATATTCGGCCATGCGGCGCGTCTCGGAGATGCCGCCGGCGCGCGCCACGTCGGGCTGCAGCACCGACAGTGTGCGGTTGGCGATCAGGCGTTGCGCCTGGTCGAGGGTGAAATTGCTCTCGCCCGCGGCCAGCGGTACGTCGCAGCGCCGACGCAATTCCTCATAGCCCTGCTCGTTCTCCGGCTGCAGCGGCTCCTCGAACCAGAAATAGCCATTTGCCGAAAGCGCACGGCCAACCTCGACGGCCTCGTCCAGATTGTAGGCCCAATTCGCATCGACACAGAGCCCGATCGCGTCTCCGGCCCGCTTGCGGATGCGCTCGATGCGCTTGCAAGCGTCGCGCACAGGACGCGCCATCTTGACCTTGATGCGTGTAAAACCCTCGGCCACGTAACGGTCGAGTTCAGCGTCGGCGGCTTTGTCATCAACCCAGTTGACGGCCGCCGCGTAGACGTCGATGCGATGACGTCCGACGCCGCCAAGAAGTTTGGCGATCGGCTGTCCGGTTGCCTTGCCCAGTATATCCCATAGCGCGATATCGACGCCGGCGATGGCCTCGATCAGCATACCGCCTGCCCTGCCCGACAAAGCGCGGCGCATCGACTGCCACAAGGCGCCGATATTGCGGGCGTCCTGGCCGAGCAGGCGCGGCCTGAGCGAGCTTTCGATCAACTCGACATAGGCCTTGGGTGAAAATCGCGCCAGGGTTTCGCCGACCCCGACAATGCCGTCTGTGGTGCGCACTTCGACCAGAACCAGCGACACCTTTTCGTAGACGCCCCATGAGGTGACCGTAGGCCTGGGCAGCGTCTGACTGAGGGGATGGGCTATCACCTCGGCAATCTTCAACGGCCCGGCCGCGGTTGGATCGCTCATGCGCATCGATATCAGATTTCCCTCGTCCCTGCGGATGGCTCGTCATAACGCTCACTTATAAACTTAGCAACCAGAAAACTTAGTTGCTATGTTTGAGACAATCGTGCTAGGCAGCCAAAAGAGGATCCCGAATGGTCACAGAAGCAGCACGCAAATCGATTTTCGCCGTGAAGCCCGCGAGCCCATCACGCCTTGCGGATGGGGTCTCCGATGCAATCGCAGCGGCGCTGTTCGACGGACGCATCGCCCCTGGCGAGGCGTTACCGCCGGAAGGCGAGATCGCCCGGGAGTTCGGCGTCTCCAAGCCGATTGCACGCGAGGCGCTGCGCCAGCTGACCAGCGCGGGCCTGGTGTCGACGCAGCAAGGCAAGGTCGCGCGCGCCAAGGCACTCAGCGGCGAGCCGATGGACCGCATCTATGCCTATGCCGTCCGTTCAAGCCTGACGCGGCTTCAGGAAGCCAACGAGATGCGCCGGGTCATCGAGGTCGGCATCGCCCGGCTGGCCGCCGAGCGCCGCGACCCTCGGGGGCTGGACCTAATGCGCCAGGCTTTGCTCGACATGCGGGCCGGCATTGGCAAACCGGGTGATTTCACACAGGCCGACATCATGTTCCACCTCGGCCTCGCGACAGCCACTGGAAATTCCATGATCCGCATCCAGATGGAAGGGATGCGTTCGGTCCAACGGGAGGTTTCGGAGCTGTTCTCACGACGCTCCAATCGCACCGAGGCGGATTGGCGCGCCACCGTTGAACGGCACCAGGCAATCCATGACGCGATCGCGGCGGGCGACACCGACCTCGCGGACCAGCGCGTCCACGAACACTTCGACGCGGCCGACATCGCTTCGTTCGAGGTCGCCGACAAGCTCGGGGAGCCGTCGCCTTGAGCCAGGACCGTTTTTCCCTTGCCGGTCGTCGAGCGCTGGTCACCGGCGCCAGCTCCGGCATCGGGCGCGCGGTTGCGATCGCCCTTGCCCAGCAGGGGGCCACGGTCGCGCTGCACCATTTCGGCGACGCCGCCGGAGCGCGCGACACGGCTGCGGCCATCGGTCCCGGCACCGTTGTGCACGAGGCCGATTTCACCGACAGCAGGGCAATGTCGGCCTTCGCGGACGAAGTCGGCGACGGCGCCATCGACATCCTGGTCTCGAACGGCGCGATCGAGCGGCGCCGTGCCTGGGACGAAGTCGACGAAGCGCATATCCAAGCACATGTCGCGGCCAACTTCACGGCCCTGCTCACCTTGGCCACGCGGCTGGTTCCAGCCATGGCAAAGCGCGGATGGGGGCGCGTGGTGGCGACCGGCAGCGTGATGGCGAGGCGCCCGCGCGCCGAAACGATCGTCTATGCATCGCTGAAGGCCGCGCAGCTGACGGCGGTGCGCGCCATGGCGCGTGACGTCGCGCCGCACGGCGTCACCATGAATGTGGTATCGCCCGGCGCGATCGAGACGGAGGCCACCGCCGAGCGGTACCGGGACGCCGCTTTCCGCCAGGCGGTTGCGGCGAAGATTCCCGCCGGACGCCACGGCCAGCCCGACGACGTCGTCGGCGCTTTCGTTTTCCTGTGCAGCGACGCCGCCCGCTACATCACCGGTGCCGACATCCCCGTCGACGGCGGTTGGACGATCGGTGACGCGCCCGGTGCCTTGCCAGGAGCGACAGCATGACCACACGCCGCCGGCCGGGCCATTGATATCGCGCCCACAGTTGTTGAGTGACCATCAGCGTTTCGGGAGGAAATCATGAAGACCGCAATCAAGCTCGCACTATCGGCCGTGGCGCTGTGCGCCCTATCGGCACAGTCGATGGCCCAGGAACTCCGGATGACGGTGTGGACCGGCAACGAGGCCCATCTCAAGATGCTGAACGGCATCGCCGCGGGTTTCATCGCCAAGCACCCGGGCGTCACGGTGAAGTTCGAGACCGTTCCGGTCGCCGACTATACGCAGAAGCTCACCTTCCAGGTCGCCGGCGGTAACGCCCCCGATATCGCCTGGATGATGGAAGATGCCGCACCGGCCTTCGAGAACGCCGGCCTGCTCATGGACATCGGCCCGACGCTGAAGGCGACCGAGGGATTCAATTTCGAGGATTTCTCCGAGCCGGCGATGGCGCTCTGGCAAAACGACGGCAAGGTCTACGGCATGCCGTTCTCGACCTCGCCTTTCCTGATCTACTACAACAAGGACATGTTCGACAAAGCGGGTCTCGAAGATCCCAACCAGCTTGCCGCGAAAGGCGAGTGGAACATGCAGAAATTCCAGGAGGTCGCCAAGAAGGTCACCGACGCCAATCCCGGCAAATGGGGCTTCGAGTTCAAGGACGGCGAAGGCTATGCATCGCGCATGACGCACGCCTTGCTGCCACCCGTGCGCGCCTATGGCGGCGATCTGTGGGCCAACGGCCAGTGCGGCCTGGACAAGCCGGAAGCGGTGGCCGCCGTCAAGCAGCTCCACGACATGGTGTTCAAGGACAAGTCGATCGTGCCGCCGGGGGAACAGGGCGACTATTTCTCCGGCAATTCGGCGATGACCGTGAACCAGATCTCACGGGCCTCGAAGATGCCCGAGGCGGGTTTCAAATGGGGCATTGCTCCGCTGCCTTCGGGACCGGCCGGCGAGGCTCCGGTCATCGGCCAGGCCGCGCTGACCGTCTTTGCATCGGGCAAGAACACGGAGCTCGCCGCCCAGTTGGTCGCCGAGATGACCAGCAAGGACAATGTGGCTGTCATGGCGCAGTTCTTCCCGCCGGCCCGCAAGAGCGTCCTGGAGAGCGACGCCTTCGTCAATTCCAACAAGCTGATCCCGCCGGAACAGATGAAGAGCGTGGCCGCCGCGATCGTCAACGGCCGCGTCCATCCCTCGCATGAGCATGTGCCGCAGATCTTCGCGGCGATGGCGCCGCGCGTCGACGCATTGTGGCGGGCCGACGCCAATGTCGAAGAGGCGCTGAAGGGCGTCTGCGCAGCCATCCAGCCGCTGCTCTGACAGGGGCTCCGCTTCGTGGCCGGCAAGGCATTCCGGGACAATGCGGCGCGCGCTGCGGGCGCGCCGTGGCTGACCTTGAAGACCAGGGAAATGCTGGAAGCGTGGCTGTTCGTCAGCCCGACGCTGATCGGCTTCCTGATCTTCTTCCTCGGCCCGCTGGTCGCCATTTTCTACTATTCGACGACCGAGTGGAACCTGCTCAGCCAACAGGCGACGTTCGTCGGGCTCCGCAATTTCCACAACGTCCTGCTGGAGAACCCCGACTTCTGGCATGTCGTGCGCAATTCCGTGATCTTCGCGCTGGGGCTCGTGCCCCTGAACATGGCATTGGCGCTCTCGCTTGCGCTGGCGCTGTCGCGGCCGTTCTTCGGCGTCGTCTTCTTTCGCACGGTATTCTTCGCGCCGGTGGTCACGTCGGCGATTGCCTGGGCGATCGTCTGGAAATTCATGCTGCAAGGTGAAGGCGGCGCCGTGAACCAGATGCTGGCCTGGATCGGCATAAACGGTCCGAACTGGCTGCGCGAGCCCAACTGGGCGATGGCGGCGGTCATCGTCACCCGCGTCATCAAGATGGTCGGGCTCAACATGATCCTCTACATCGCGGCGCTGCAGTCGATACCGCGCGACTACGAGGAAGCGGCGACGCTGGAAGGCGCTTCGCGCTGGCAGGTCTTCCGCATGATCACCTGGCCGCTGCTTGCGCCAACGACGCTCGTCATCATGGTTCTGACGACGATCGGGTCGTTCAAGGTGTTCGACCACATCTACCAGATGACCGGCGGCGGCCCGGAAAACGGCACGCTGGTACTGGCGTTCTACATCTACCAGCAGGGCTTCAAATTCTTCAACGTCGGCTACGCGGCCGCACTGGCGCTGATCATGTTTGTCATCGTCATGGCGCTGACCCTGGTGCAGGTGATGCTGCGGCGGAGGGATATGGAGTGACCGCGCGCCGGACCGAAATCCTCTATCGTATCTGCTGGACCGTGGCCCTGCTGCTGCTGGCGGTGCCCTTCGTGTTCCCGTTCCTGTGGATGATTTCCGGTGGCTTCAAGAGCACCACCGAAATCTTCGGCACGCCGACCTTGATCCCGCGCGTCTGGCGCTTCGAGAATTTTGTGGAAGTGTTCACCTATCAGCCCTTCGCGCGGCAGTATTTCAACTCGCTCTACATTGCCGCGACGGTGACGGCGTTGACCCTGTTCATCGCCTCGCTGGCGGGCTATGCGCTGGCGCGCATCCGTTTTGCGGGTGCGGGCCTTTTGATGCTGTTCCTGGTGATGGCGCTGATGGTGCCGGAAGAGGTCACCATCATCCCGAACTTCTTCCTGATCCGCGCCATGGGCCTGATCGACACGCACTGGCCGCTCATCCTGCTGCCGGTCTTCGGCCCGCAGGGTGTGGTGGCGACGTTCCTGATGCGCCAGTTCTTCCTGGCGCTGCCCAAGGAACTCGAGGACGCCGGCAAGATGGACGGGCTGTCGCGCTTCGGCGTCTGGTTGAAGATCGCGCTGCCCATGTCGCGGCCGGCGCTTGCCGCGGTCGCGATCATCACTTTCCTGCATTCGTGGAACCTGTTCCTCGAACCGCTGATCTTCCTCAGTTCGCTGGAGAAGTTCACGCTGCCGCTGGCGCTGTCCAATTTCAACGACAGCTACGGCCTGCCGCTGTGGAACCTGCAACTGGCGGCGACGAGCCTGGCGGTGGTTCCCATCCTCATCATCTATCTGATCGCCCAGCGCCAGATCATCGAGAGCTTCGCCCTCTCCGGCGTCAAGGGATAAGGGACGTCATGACAAAGGTTCTGCTCAAGGACATCCGCAAGAATTTCGGTACTGTCCAGGTCATCCGCGGCGTCGATCTCGAGATCGAGGATGGCGAGTTCGTGGTCTTCGTCGGTCCCTCGGGATGCGGAAAGTCGACGCTGCTGCGGCTGATCTCCGGCCTTGAGCACATCAGCGACGGCGAACTCCACATAGGCGGCCGCCTGGTCAACGAGGTGCCGGCGGCCAGGCGCGGCGTGGCCATGGTGTTCCAGTCCTACGCGCTTTATCCGCACCTGACGGTCCGCGACAACATGGGTTTCGGCCTCAAGGTCCGCAAGGTGCCGGCCAGCGAACGCGCCCGCCGTGTTTCGGAAGCCGCCGCGACGCTGAAGCTCGAACCGTTGCTCGACCGCTTTCCTCGTCAGTTGTCGGGCGGACAGCGTCAGCGCGTGGCCATCGGCCGGGCCATCGTCGGCAATCCGGACGTCTTCCTTTTCGACGAGCCGCTCTCGAACCTCGATGCCGAACTGCGTGTCCACATGCGCTCCGAGATCGCGGCGTTGCACCAACGCCTGTCGACGACGATGATCTATGTGACCCACGACCAGATCGAGGCCATGACGCTTGCCGACAAGATCGTGGTGTTGCGCGACGGCAGGATCGAACAGGTCGGCTCGCCCCGCGACCTCTACGACAGCCCGCGGACCATCTTCGTCGCTCAGTTCATCGGCAGCCCCAAGATGAACATCCTGCCACTTGCCGACGGACAGCCGATCGCGCTTGGCGCGTCGGTCCCCGCGACGGCCACGTCGGTCGGCATTCGACCCGAGCACCTGTCGCTGGGCCAGCCCTCGAACAGCACGTTACGCGGCAAGGTAAGGCTGGCGGAATATACCGGCGCCGTCACGCTCCTCCATGTCGAGATGGATGGGGGCCAGACCTGCCTCGTCATCCACAATCAAGGACCGGCGCCCGAAACCGGCGCCGAGGTCGGCCTACTGGCCGAACCCGGACATCTGCATTTCTTCGACAAGGAAGGACGGGCGGTCTGATATCTGCCGCGGCGATCAAGCAGCGCGACGCTCCGCGATCCGTGCCTTCGACGATCTATTCCGCCGCCAGCGCCGTGACTTCCCGCCGAAACGGCAATGCGTCGCCGATGTCGGCTTCGTCCAGCTCGCGGGCGAAGCGGTGGCCGGCATAGGTTGCCCATGCGATGGGCCCCGGCGCTTCGGCGTCGCCGATGACCTTGACCGAACGGATGCCACTGTCGGCCCACTCGTTTTCCCGGGCCTTGAGATCGCGCCAAACGGCGTCGTCCTGATTGCGCGACGTGACCAGGACGGCTGCATCGGCTGTCAGATCCTGTTTGGCGCCGGTGTAGACGCAAGCCGTCACGACACCGCCTGAAGCGACACTCACGATGCTCCTGTTGAGGATGATATCGACTCCCAGGTCCGCCAGGCGGCGGTGGATGGCACCCTGCTCCAGCGTATTGCGGGTCCAGTCCGAGACATAGGCCGATGGCGTCACCAAGGTCACCTTCGCCCCCCGGCGCGCCATCAGCTCGGCCAGAACGCCGCCCATGTAATAGTGATCGTCGTCGAACAGCACGACGTCGCCGGAAGGGACCTTGCCGTCCATCAGATCGTCCGGCGTGTAGACCGGCATCGCGGCGTCGATCGGCATCGGCACGACATGGGCGCGGGCGACGCCATCGCGGCGCCAGGTCGATCCGGTGGCGATGGCGACGTTCTGGAAGCCGAAGGACAGGATGTCGTCCGCCGACAGCCGGCTTTCGAAATAGATGTCGACATCAGGCATCTGGCTGAGCTGATACTGCCGATAGTCGCGCACCCTGCCCCAGGCCGACAGGCCTGGAAGTTTGCTCTCGCGCGCCACGCGCCCGCCAAGCTCGGCACCGGCTTCCGCGATGGCCACCTTGTAGCCGCGCAGGCCGAGCGCGCGCGCGGCCTCCAATCCGGCAGGCCCAGCGCCGACGATCAGCACGCTCTCGCTGTCGCCCTTGGCCTGCATGCGCTCCGGGTGCCAGCCTTTGCGCCATTCCTCCATGAAGGTCGGGTTCTGCGTGCAGCGCGAGATCGACATGGTCATGTCTCCGGTGATGCAGATGTTGCAGCCGATGCATTCGCGAATGTCCTCGATGCGGCCTTCCTCGACCTTCCTCGGCAGGAAGGGATCGGCGATCGACGGGCGGGCGCAGCCGATGAAGTCGAGCGTACCCGATTTGATCATCCTCACCATCACGTCGGGCGAGGTGAAGCGGCCGACGCCGACGACCGGCTTCGAGGTCAGTTTCTTGATGCCCGACACCAGGCTTTCCTGTGCCGCCTCTTCCTTGAAGCGCGACGGGCCGGAGCAGTCCTCCCAGGCGCCGTGCGCGAGATCCCACAGATCGGGCAGTTCGGCATGCATCTCGATCATGTCGCGGACTTCCGAATTGGCGAAGCCGAGCTCGCCGACCATCTCGTCCAGCGACAGCCTGAGCGTCAGGCCGCAGGTGTCGCCGATCGCGTCGCGCCCTTCCTCGATCAGCTCGCGCATCAGCCGCGAACGGTTTTCCAGCGAGCCGCCATATTCGTCGCCGCGCTGGTTGGTGGCCGTCGACAGGAAATGCTGGATGATGCCGAAGCCGTGTGCGCCATAGAGGCATACCAGGTCGAAACCCGCCTGCTTCGCCCGTTTGAAGGCATTGCGGTGCCAGCGACGCAGGTCGCGGATATCCTCTCTGTCCATGGCGCGCGCCTGCACCGGATCGTTGGTGAAGGTGCGGATCGGCAGGGCCGACGGCCCGCGCGGAACCTCCTTGGTGTAGAGATTGGGACCGTTGATGCCGGAATAGGCGAGCTGGATGCCAGCCAACGCGCCGTGTTCGTGCATGGCTCTCGCCATCTTGGCCAAGGCCGGAATGTCGGCGTCGTCCCATAGCCGCAATTCGATGAAGGGCGTGATCTCGGAAGTGTGGTGCATCTCCGTCTGCTCGGTGAAGATGACGCCCCATCCGCCCTCCGACTTGACGCGGCGCATCTCGGCCGCGGCCGACGGATCGCGATAGCCGCCGCCATTGCAATGCGGAACCTGATAGAAGCGGTTCTTGGCCGTTACCGGACCTATCTTCATCGGCTCGAACAAGATGTCGTAGCGTGGGTCGCGCATGGTGCTTCCTCCGTGCAGGCCCGGCACCGCCGGTCCCGCCGAGACTACTCATAGATTGGAGCCGGCGCGGGAAAACTACGGATTTCTTCTGCGCCGATTAGGACGCGCCTAATCGCGTGCGCCGGCGCGGATTAGTCTGTGTTGAACCGGGGCTGAGCGAAATGCGACTTCAGGGCATTGGCGGCATGGTGCTAGACAGCCAGGACCCGACAGCGAGACTGGAACATGGACAGTATCAGGATACTCGAAAGGCTGATCGCATTCCCGACTGTGAGCCGCGACTCGAACCTCGACCTGATCGGCTATGTAACCGACTTGCTCGAAGCGAACGGCGTTGCCTGCCAGATCGTCCGCAGCGCCGACGAGCACAAGGCCAACCTCTTTGCCACCATCGGCCCGGCCGACCGGCCCGGTGTCATGCTGTCCGGTCACACCGACGTCGTCCCCGTCGACGGCCAGAACTGGACGCTGCCGCCGTTCGAAATGACCGAGCGCGACGGCAGGCTTTACGGGCGGGGCGCCACGGACATGAAGGGCTTCGTGGCCTGCGCTCTCGCGGCCTCGATCAAGGCTTCCAGGATGGCGCTTCGGACGCCGCTGCATCTGGCGCTCTCCTATGACGAGGAAGTCGGCTGCCTGGGCGTGCGCGACCTGATCGAAATGCTAAGCGCGGCGCCGCGACGCCCGCTGCTGTGCATCGTCGGCGAGCCGACCAACATGCAGGTGGCGACCGGGCACAAGGGCAAGCTTGCCGCTCGCGCCGTCTGCAGGGGACGCGAAGGCCATTCGGCGCTCGCCCCGCTGGCGCTCAATGCCATCCATCTCGGCTGCGATTTCGTGCGCGCTTTGCGCGACGAGCAGGAGCGGTTGGCCCGCGACGGCTCCCGCGACGGCGACTACGACATTCCCTACACGACGGTGCATGTCGGTAAGATCAATGCCGGCGTCGCGCTCAACATCGTGCCCAACCTGTGCCAGGTCGATTTCGAGATCCGCAACGTTGCCGCCGACAATGCCGCCGGCATTCTCGACAGGCTGCGCATTGCTGCGGCGCGCATCGCTGAGGACGCAGCCTCGATCGCGGCCGAGGCCGCAATCGAAATCGAGATCACCAACACCTATCCGGGTCTCGACACGCCGGCCGCATCGGAGGCGGTAGCTTTCGTCAAATCGCTGACCGGTGCCAACGACACGATGAAAGTCGCGTTCGGCACGGAAGGCGGCTTGTTCAGCCGCGATCTCAGTACGCCTGCCGTCGTCTGCGGGCCGGGCTCGATGGCGCAGGGACACAAGCCGGACGAATTTGTCAGCGTCGAACAGCTGCGGCGTTGCGACGGGATGCTGGACAGATTGCTGGAACGGCTCACGGACGGCTGGCCGTGAGCCACTTGGCCGCCCTCACTTCACGATGCGTTCGGTACCGAAGACGCCCTGTTCTACCACGAAGCGGCGGCAGTGGTCGATGAAGGCCTGCACCGTCAGCGTGCGATGCTCGGCGTTGGGCAAGGCAATTCCTATGGTCAGCGGCCTGAGGTCACCCAGCAAAGGCACGAAGACCAGCAATTTTCCGTCCGGCGACATGGTGTTGAGCGGCCGCATATTGGCGATGCCGTAGCCGAAGCCATTGGCGACCATCGAGCGCATCACGGCGATGTCGCCGGTGCGCTCGACGATCCTGGGCCCCAGGCCCCTGGGCTGGAAAGCCGACAGGAAATATTCGCGGCTGTAGGGCAGATCGAGCAGCACCATCGGCTCATCGACCAGTTCCTCGGGGGTGATGCCTGCCTTCGCCGCCAGGCGATGCGCGGCCGGAAGCATCACATAGGCCGGCAACTGCATCAGCGGCTCGAAGGTCATGTCCTGCGACAGCTCCAGATCGTAAGTCAGCGCGGCGTCTATCTCGCCACGCTGCAGCATCTCGAACAATTGGCCCTGGTTGCGTTCGAATTGCCGGACGCGCACATCGGGATAGGCATCCTCGAATTTCTTGCGCAGCGCCGGCAGCACGATCTGCGCGAAAGTGAGCAGGCAGCCGATCGCCAGCGGTCCGCGCACCTTTTCGGCGATGTCGCCGGCAATGTCGTGCAGCGCATCCGCGTCGTTGAGCAGGCGCGCGGCTTCCTTGAGAAACAGGCGTCCGCCCGCGGTGAGCGCCAGGGCATGCGAGTGCTTGCGCACGAAAAGCTGGACACCGAACTCGGCTTCGAGCTGGGCGATCGACGCCGAGATCGACGGCGGCGAGACGTTCACCTGCTCGGCCGCCTTGGCGATCGAACCCGCTTCGCCAACGGCGACGAAATATTCGAGCTGTCTGAGCGTGAAGCGGAGCGGCATGGTTCTATGTTGCCGGTTTGCGGCTGGTGATCAAGTCGCGCCCACTCCTCAGTACTTGATCCAGGTGGTCTTCAGCGCGGTGTATTTGTCCAGCGCGTGCAGCGACAGGTCGCGCCCGAAACCGGACTGCTTGAAACCGCCGAAGGGAGTCATCGGGCTCAGCGCATCGACGGTATTCACGGAAACCGTGCCCACGCGCAGCCTTTCCGCGAGGCGATGCGCCCGCGACAGGCTGTCGGTCCACAGCGATGCAGCCAGGCCGTAGACACTATCGTTGGCGATGCGAAGCGCCTCGTCTTCGGTGTCGAAGGCGATCACCGACAGAACCGGACCGAAGATCTCGTCGCGGGCAAGCGGGTCGTCGGGCGAGACGTTGTCGAAGATCGTGGGCTGCACAAAACTGCCGCGCCCGTCGACGGCGACCCGGTCGCCACCGGCCACCAGCCGTGCCGACTTCCTGCCGCCATCGATGAAACGCATGACGGTCGCGGCGTGGCGCGCGTCCACCATCGCACCCATCCTGGATGCTGGGTCGAGCGGATCGCCGGGCTGGGTCGCGGTTGCGCGCTCTGCCAGTTTCTCGACCAGCGCATCCTTGATGCCGCGTTCCACCAGAAGCCGGGAATTGGCCGAGCAGACCTGTCCCTGGTTGAAGAAGATGCCGAAGGCGGCCATGTCGGCGGCCGCATCCAGATCGCCGCAATCCGCGAACACCAGATTGGGGCTCTTGCCACCGGTCTCCGGCCAGACCTGCTTCATGTTCGACTGGCCGGAATATTGCAGGAACATCTTGCCGACAGCGGTCGACCCCGTGAAGGCAAGGCAATCCACATCCATGTGGCGGCCAAGCGCCTGGCCAGCCGTCTCGCCGAGGCCAGGCACCACATTAAGAACGCCGGCGGGCAGGCCCGCTTCCATGGCAAGCTCGGCCAGCCTGAGCGCCGAGAATGGCGATTGCTCGGCGGGTTTCAGCACCACCGAATTGCCCGCCGCCAGCGCGGGCGCGCATTTCCAGGTCGCCATGTCGAGCGGAAAGTTCCACGGCACGACGGCGCCCACGACCCCAAGCGGCTCACGCCGCACCAAGGCGAGGTCGCCCGGGCCCGTCGGCGCCACCTCGTCATAGACCTTGTCTATCGCTTCGGCGTACCACTGGAAGATCGCCGCCGACCCCGGCACGTCGATTGTCGCCGCGTCCTTGACCAGCTTGCCCATGTCCAGCGATTCCAGCAGCGCCAGCTCCTGCAGGTTCTCGCGCAGCAATTCCGCCAGCCGCAGCAGCACCTGCTTGCGATGCTGAGGGCTCGCTCGCGACCAGACGCCAGCCTCAAAACTGCGCCGCGCCACAGCGACTGCGAGGTCGATGTCCTCTTCGCCGCAGGAAGCAACCTCGGCGAGCGTTGCGCCCGTGGCCGGATTGATGCTGGCGAAGGTCCGGCCGGAGCGGGCGGGCACCGCCTTGCCGTCGATGAACGCCCTGTCGCGAAAGCGGATCGCCGACGCCTTGCCGATCCAATCCTTATGACTGAGTTCGCTCATGCCGGCTCCAGATGTCGGACTATTCGTCACCCGGAACGCCATAGCTCGGCGCACCGGACGGATTGAGAGCGCGCGTGACATAGGCGTCGAGCTGGGGCTTGTAGATCTCCCACAGCGCCGCCAGCTGCTCGATCGGACACGACTCGGTCCAGTCGCAACGCAGGTCCGCGACCGGCCATGAAACATCGCGCACCAGCTTCATGCCGGCGGAGCGGATAGGTCCCGCCTCCCCGCCTGCATCGAGCGCGGCCCGCATGGTGGCGATCAGCCGGTCGCCGAGATCGCCTTCGGAGGCGAGAAAGGCGTCGACCATGGCTTGCGGAACCCTGTCGCTGGCAAGCAGGTTGCCGCCGCAGGCGACGTCCTCGCCGCGCGCCTCGGCCCAGATGCCGAGTGCTTTCGGTCCCGAATGGATTGCGCTGCCGCCGGCCGCGTCGACCGCCAGCACCTGCCGGTATTCGCTAAAAGCGGCCGTGCGCTTCAGAATCGCGACGGCTTCAGCGGCGGAGGCACCCCGCGCCATCAGCTCCAGCGCCCGTGGCCCGAGCGTCGGGTCCGTGACGTTCTGGCTGGCAACCGCGCCGACGCCGGCCCGCGCATAGGCGCAGCGTGCCGCGACGGCGGGAGACGACGAGGATACCGCCACCCCGAACATGCCCGTGCGCCGGCAGCGCGCTACTATCGAGAAGGTCATGGCCTAGTCCGGGATGATGGCTGTGCATCATCCGGGATTACGGCGGTGCCGTCGATCTCGACCAGCCATTCCGGCCGCGCCAAGGCCGATACGACAAGGCCGGTCGAAACCGGATGCACGCCTTTGATGTATTCGCCCATCGTCCGGTAGACGGCTTCGCGATGGCGCACGTCTGTCAGATAGATCACCACCTTGACCAGATGCTCCATCGTGCCGCCGCATTCCTCGATGAGCTGCTTGATGTTCTGCATGACCTTGTGGGTCTGCTCGACCGGATCGTGGCTGCCGATGTTTTTGGCGGTGTCGAGATCCTGCGGGCATTGGCCGCGCAGATAGATCGTGCGGCCACCTCGCGTGACGACCGCCTGGCAAAGATCATTGTCGAGCTTCTGCTCGGGATAGGTATCCTTGGTATTGAAGGTGCGAATTCGCGTATGCGCCATATTGGTCTCCATCAGGTCGGGCTCGCGGCGTCGTCGGCTTTGGTCAGGCGTCCACGGACTCGCGTTTCGCGGCGGCGTGATAGGCCAGATATTTGCGCTGCGTCGAAATACGGTCGGCCACGTGCTTGGCGTCGTGCCAGACGCCCCAGATAAAACTGGAACCCCTTCTCGATTGCCAGGGCAGGCCCAGGAAATAGATCCCTGGCTCGGTCGAGACGCCGCGGTGGTGCCTTGGCCTTCCCTTCTCATCAAAGGCATCGACCTTCAGCCAACTGTAATCGGCGGCAAAACCCGTCGCCCAGATGATCGCTGCTATCCCGGCCTCGGCCAGGTGCAGTTCGCGGATCGGATTGGTCATGCATTCGGGATCCGGTTCGATCCGGCGGGCAGCGGGCTCTTCGGGAAGGTCGAGACCGTTGCGCGCCACATAGGCGTCGGCCTCGTCCAGCAGCGACATCAGATTGGCATCACCGCGGGCAATGTTCTTCGCAAGATCAGGCGCGAAGCTCATCAGCCCGTCCTGATAGGTCCTTGTCATGCCGACCAAGGTGAGCCCTTGCTTCGCCAGTCGGCGGAAATCGATCGTTTCGCCGCCGCGCGCGCCGCTCACCGCGATCGTCACATGTTCCGTGCCGGGTCCAGGGGTTTCGAGGTCCCATTTGCCGAGAACACCCAGCCACCAGCAGAAATCGCGCCCGCGATAGGCCCGCGGCGGGCGATCGTGCGGGCCGACCGAGAGGTAGACGCGCTTGCCAGCGCGCTGGAGTTCGTCGGCGATCTGCACGCCCGAGGATCCCGCGCCGACCACCAGCACCGAGCCTTTTGGCAGCTGATCGGGGTTGCGGTAGGCGCTGGAATGGATTTGCAGGATGCCTGCCTCCTTGGGGACGAGAGGCGGGATGACGGGGACCTGGAAGGGTCCGGTCGCGGCGACGATGCTGTTTGCCTCGATCAGGCCATCGGACGTCTCGACGCGGAATCCGGGCCGGCCGACATTTCTTTGCACAAGCCTGACCTCGACGCCGCTACGGATCGGCGCATCGATCTGCTTTGCGTAAGCGACAAAATAGTCGGCAACCTCCTCCTTGGAGGGAAAGCCATCGGGACCCGTAATCGGAAACTCCATGCCCGGGAAGCGGTCGTGCCAGGCCGGGCCATTGGCAACCAGGGAATCCCACCGCTGCGAGCGCCAGCGCTCGGCAATGCGGCCGCGTTCGAGAACGAGATGAGGCACCCCGCACTTGCTCAGGTGCTCGCTCATGGCCACCCCCGCCTGGCCACCGCCAACGACAAGCGTGTCTATCGTCTCAACCGACATGCCCAGTCCTCTCCTGACCATCCGACAGCTCCTGCCGCACGGGACGAAAGCCGATTTCCGGCGGCTGGCAGACGCAGCCCGGCGTGATCCATTTCGCCGTGTTCCGGACAAGCCGCTTGCGCCATCCGGTCTCCCTATTGGCGCTCACAAGTAGCAGCACGTGGCGGTGGGCGCCCATAACGAATCTCCGAAGTCACGCGTAACCATTTCCGAATTTCTCGCGCCGACAGACGCATCTACAGTTTCAGCGATCGGGTCCGCGGCGCCGCATGAGGTGGCGGGCGAAGCCGGGCACGGGTCGGCACGGAACAGGAGGCGCTCCCCCGTTCCGCAATGCCTCGAGCCGGCATTCTCGAGGGGCCGCCATGAAGACTGAAAGCTATGATTACATTGTCGTCGGCGCGGGTTCGGCCGGCTGCGTGGTGGCCAATCGGCTGAGTGCCGATCCCTCGGTCAGAGTGTGCCTGATAGAGGCAGGCGGCAGCGACAACAGCCTGCGGGTCAGCGTGCCGGCAGGCATTCTGTCGCTCTATGGCAACCCGAACTACGACTATTGTTTCGTCGGCGTGCCACAGCCCCATCTCAACAACCGCAGCATTCCAGTCAACCGGGGCAAGGCGCTGGGCGGATCGAGTTCGATCAACTCGATGGTCTATATTCGCGGCGCCGCTGAGGACTATGACGAATGGGCCGGGCTCGGCTGCGCCGGCTGGGCCTACAGCGACGTGCTGCCCGTGTTCAGGAAACTGGAGCGCAACCTGGTCGCCCAGGACCCGCGCTATCACGGCACGGACGGCGAGCTTATGGTCGACAATCCGCGCGATCCAAACGTGCTTTCCCGCATGTTCGTCAAGGCCGGCGAACATGCCGGCCTGCCTGCCAACGCAGATTTCAATGCCAAGAGCCAGTTCGGCGTCGGGGTCTACAACGTCACGCAGAACCGGGGCCAGCGCTTCAGCAGCTTCACCGCTTTCATGCGTCCGGTGCTCAATCGCAAGAACTTGACCCTGCTCAGTGCATGCGAGGTGATCGACCTTGTCATCGCCGAAGGGCGCGCGACTGGACTGCGCGTGCGCCATGACGGCCAGGAGAAAATGCTCTCGGCCAGCCGCGAGATCGTGCTCTGTGCCGGGGCCATCAACTCGCCCAAGATCCTGATGGCGTCCGGCATCGGCCCCGCGGACGAGTTGCGGCGGATCGGCATCACGCCGGTTCTCGACCTGCCCGGCGTCGGCAAGAACCTGCAGGACCACATAGACGGCATGATCACCGTGCGCTCCAGGAGCACCAGGACGCTCGGCCTGTCGCTCGCCAACCTGCCCCGCATCGCGGCAGCACCCTTCCAGTATTTCGCGCGCCGCAAGGGCATGCTCACCACCAATTATGTCGAGGCTGGCGGCTTCGCGAAAACCAGGCATGCGAACGGCCTGCCCGACATTCAGTTCCACTTCGTGCCGGGCTATCGCAGCCACCGCGGCAGGCTCATCGAATATGGCCATGGCTATGCCATTCATACCTGCGTGCTCAGACCCAAAAGCGCGGGCGAGATCAGGTTGTCACGCGACAGTTCTCGGCGCGACGTTCTGATCGACCACCGTTTCTTCGCGGATGAAGAGGACGCCATAGTGCTTGTCGAAGGCATCAAGATCGCGCGCAAGATCCTCGCCGCATCCGAGTTCGATGAGGTGCGTGGCAAGGAAATGCTTCCGGGCAAGGACGTCCGCAGCGATGACGAGATCCTCGCCTATCTGCGCGCGGAAGCGCTGACCGTCTACCACCCTGTCGGGACCTGCAAGATGGGGACGGACGCGATGGCGGTCGAAAGTGCGCGGCGTGGATGGGCTCCGGGTCGCGGATGCGTCAGTCATGCCGAAGCTGATCGGCGGCAACACGAACGCGCCAAGCATGATGATCGGACAGAAGGTTTCCGAGATGATCCTCGGCTCGGGACATCGCGGTGGCAAGTAGGCCATCGCTGTTCTGGTGAACCGTCGCAAACGTCCAGAATTGTCTTAAGCCCTCCAAACGTCGTCATTCTATGGCGGAGCAAGGAGCGAAGCGACGCGCGCAGACCATAGAATCCATTCCGTTACGCTAAGGCGTTGCTACCGTGCAGAATTCTGCTCCGCTGCGTCGCTCGGCCAAGGTCACGGAATGGATCCTCGGGTCTCCGCGTCCGCTTCGCTCCCGCTCCGCCCGTGGATGACGAAGCAGAGAGGCTTCGGCCAATTCCCAGCATCCGCGCTGAAAGCCTGCAGCCTTTTCAGAGGCCCCATGTCGAGAGACTGGTTCAATGATCCTCGTCGATCTCGTCGTGCAAGAGGCCGAGGATGCGGCGCTTGAGCGCGATGAACTCGGGTTCGAGGATCACGTCCATCGAGCGCGGCCTGGGGATCTCGACCTTGATCTCGGCCTTGATCTTGCCGGGCCGGGCCGTCATCACCAGGACGCGATCGCCCAGGACGAGCGCCTCGTCTATATCGTGGGTAACGAACAGGACCGTTTTTTGCTGCCGCTCCCAGACACGCAAAAGCAGTTTCTGCATGGTGCCGCGGGTCTGGCTGTCCAGGGCGCCGAAGGGCTCGTCCATCAACAGAACTGCCGGGTCGTTGGCAAGGGCACGCGCAATCGCCACGCGTTGCTTCATGCCGCCGGAAAGCTGAGCGGGGTAGTGGTCGGCAAAGGGCGCGAGGCCGACCTCGTCGAGATACTGGTCGACGATCTGCTTGCGCTGCCCCGCCGGCAGACCCTTGCGCCTGGGCCCATATTCGATGTTGGCGCGCACCGTGAGCCAGGGAAACAAGGTGTAGCTCTGGAACACCATGCCTCTGTCGGGGCCAGGCTCGATCACTTCCCTGCCATCGACCTTGATGCTGCCCGAAGTCGCGTCATTGAGGCCGGCCGCAAGGTAGAGCAGGCTGGATTTGCCGCATCCCGAAGGGCCGACGATGACGCAGAATTCGTTCCTTGCCACCCCCAGCGACACATCGTCCAGCGCCAGCACGCCGTTGGCGTCGCCGTAACGCAATGTCACGTCTTCGATGGCCATCGTCGTGCCGGTCGGGCGCGGATCGCCGGTCGTCGAGGCCGTGCCGGCCAGATTTTTCGCCTTGATGGTTTCGGTCATTGCCATCCTTGATCCGACTGCGGTTTGCGAGCTTGCGTTCAAAATCAGGGTGCCCATGGCGCGACCCTCGCCCGGACAAGACGGAACGCCGTGTCGGTTATGAGGCCGAGAAGGCCGATGGCGGCGATCGCCATGAAGATCACATCGACCTGAAAACCTCGCATCGCCTTCAGGCTGATGTAGCCAAGGCCGCTCGACGCGGCGACGAGTTCGGCCACCACCAGATAGGTCCAGGCCCAGCCCATGGTGACGCGAAGCGTGTCGAGGATCGCTGGAAGCGCGGCCGGGAAAATGACGTGCCACACGGCTTCGCTGCGCTTGGTGCCCAAAGTGTATGAGGCGTTGACCAGATCCCTGGATACGCTGCGCGCACAGTCGGAAATCATCACGAGTTGCTGGAAGAAGGTGCCGAAGAAGATGACCGCTATGCGCTGTTCGATTCCGATGCCGATCCAAAGGATGAACAGAGGCACGAAGGAGGTCACAGGCAGGTAGCGGATGAAGTTGACCAAGGGCTCCAGCGGCGCCTGCACCACCCGGTAGGTCCCCATCCACAGCCCGAGCGGCACCGAGATCAGCGAGGAGACGATGAAGCCCAGGATCACCACCTTGGCGCTGGTCAACGTGTGGTAGAAAAGGCTGCCGTCCAAAGACATGCGATAGGTCGTCTGCAGCACGGTTCCGGGCGTCGGCAGGAACATGTTCGGCACGACGCGGCCATAGGACAGCAAAGCCCAGCCGCCGATCACCACTACCCACATCGCCAGCGCGAGTGTTGTTGCCGTGCTGGCGGGAATGTTGGCGAATGGGGTCGTCAGGCGCGTCCACGCCGTCCGCCTCTGTGCCATGGGATGGTCTCCGTTGATCTTCTGAAACACGAAGCTCTGGCGAAAAAACCGGGTTCGGCCCACACGGACCGACCCGGCTTCCCGAAGGCTCACTGTTCCCTGATGAAATCGGTGTCGAGGATTGTCTTCGCGTCGATCGTCATCTTGAGCTTGCCGGCCTTGCCCCAGATGTCCTGCGCGAAGTTCACCAGGTCGGACGCCTCGCTCTTCTGCGGCGTGCCGAAGAATTCCAGGTTGCGATCGCGGTCGTAATAGCGCACGCCCTTGGCGCCGGCGGCGAAATCCTCGGGCTTTTCGAGATAGCCGCCAATGCCCTTGGCCATGATCTCATAGGCCTTTTCCGGATTGGTCTTGATGTATTCGACCGCCTTGTAATAGCCCTTGACGAGGGCCTTCACGTCTTCGGGATGCTTTTCGATCAGATCGCATTTGAGGGCGATCACATCGACGATCAGGCCGGGGCTGGTCGTGGAATCGATCAGCACCTTGCCCTTGCCGCCCTTGCGGACTTCGGTGAGGTGAGGCTCCCAGGTCACCGCGGCGGGAACCTGGCCGGCGATGAAGGCGGTCGCCGCGTCATCGGCGGTCATGTTGGTGATGGTGACGTCGTCCTCGGTCATGCCTTCCTTTTTCAGGAGCACGTTGAACCAGAATTCGGAAACGGAGCCCTCGTTCAAGGCCACTTGCTGGCCCTTCAGATCCTTGAGCGCCTTGACGTCGGGCTGCGTCACGACGCCATCACCGCCATGGCTGTCGTCCAGCGCCAGGACGTATTTGAAACAGAGATCGTCGGAGCGGTACTTCATCAGCTCGTCGACGGTGGAGGCGGCGCCATCGAGATCGCCGCCGGCGACCGCCGCCATGTAAAGTGCTGATTCTTCTATGATCTTCAGGTCGACATCGACGCCGGCCTCCTTGAAGTAACCAAGGTCGCGGGCAAGAAACAGCGGCCCGTAGCCCACCCAGGTCGTCATGCCAAGACGAATGGCGCCTGCGTTGGCTGGCGCCGCAAGCCCCAGGCCCAGCAGGCCTGCGCCGACCGCGCCCATCAGGCAATTTCGGAATGTCTTCATTGTCGTCGTTCCCCTATGGCTGTTGCCGGCATCGGCCTCATGCAAGCGGCGTATGCCGGCTGTGTTTCGGCAGCCGCTCTTGTTTGGGCGTCGCCTCCCAGCGAGCCTTGCGTGTTTTAAGGTCCGCAAGAGAGCATCCGGACCGGATCGCAAAAAGAAGTCTTTTTCTGCCCATTGCTTCGTCGAAACCGAAGCGCGGTCGATAGCCAAATCGGCGACCTAGTGCCGGTCTTCATGCATGGATTGCGGGAGCCAGCCGTTTGGTTATTTTCGTACAAATGTTTTTTCGTGACACGCTGGGCGGGTGGTTTTATGAATCCGGTGATCGATCCGCGCGTCCGGCATGCCTTCTGGTGCGCAATGCCTGATCGCTTCGGGCCGGTTCGAGACCAAAGGTGACGCCCATGCGGGAATTGCCGAAAGACATTGACGCCGATGTGGTGATCGAAATCAGCAGGTTGCTGGACGACAGCGCTCTTTTCGCGCCTGTCCGGGTTCATGAACTCACAGCAAGGGTAAGGCAGAAAGTGAAGACGGGTTTGCCGGACCGTTCAATTGAAGAGCTGATCGTGGAAATGGCCTCCTTGCGTCGGTTGGCCATGGCCTTCGAGCTGCCTGGATCGGAAAATGTGGTGCAAATTCCAGAGCGACTCCTACGCTGACCGGGTCACGCGCTCCACAAGGCGGTCAGGACAAGCGACGCCTCGAGCACCTGGGCACCGGTCTCATTGCGCACCTTGACGGTGATCTTGACCAGGTCGCGATCCGGCATTTCGTCACGGGCGACATCCTGCAAAATGCGAATGGCTTCTGCTCTCGCTTGTTCTCGCGATTCGAACGGCTGGCCATCGTCGTCCGGCACGAGGCCATCGCCGTTATAAAGATCGAAATGATACCGTTTCATTTTCGGGCAGCCTTGGACATCTCTAGCGTGCTAAATACTTGGCGACGCTGGAGGTTCCCTGTCGGCTCCGGCGTTTGCGCCAGAATGGGCGCAGGCTGTCAAATGATAGTGTCCGCCATCTTCCGAAGGCCTAGGGTCCGAGCGCTATCCTTGCGTCCGAGACAGTTGGCGATCGGCGTTTCAACCCCGATCCCTTCGAGGCCATCATGTTAGAGTCTCTCTATCTGCAACTCGGCCAGCACGACACAGTGTCGGACGAAGAGAAGGCCTTGTTGGCCGAAACGGTTTGTTTCGGACGGGAGTTCGAAAAGGGGCAGGATCTGGTCAAGGCGGGGTCGCGGCCAACCTATAGCACCATGCTGCTGGATGGCTTGGCGGCACGCTATAAGGTGCTCGAGGACGGCGGCCGGCAGTTCACGTCCTTGCAGGTGCCCGGCGACTTTGTCGATCTCCACGCCTTTTTGCTCAAGACCATGGATCACGGCATCGTCGCGCTGTCGCCTTGCCGGGTGATGTTCGCGGATCACAACAAGCTGAAAGCCATTACCGAACAGGCCCCTCACCTGACCCGGTTGTTGTGGCTGGACACGCTGGTCGATGGCGCCATTCATCGCGAATGGATCGTGGCGATGGGCCGCCGTTCCAAGACCTCGCACCTGGCCCATCTCATGTGCGAATTGTTCGTGCGCCTGCAGGCGGTGAAACGCACCAACGGCATGAGCTTCCATCTACCGCTGTCACAGGCCGAAATGGCCGACGTGCTTGGGTTGTCGGTCGTGCACATGAACCGGGTGATCGGGGGCTTGAAAAAGATCAAGGTGATCACCTGGACGAACCATGTGGTCACCATTCTGGACTGGGACCAACTTGCCAGGCTTGCCGAGTTCGATCCCACCTATCTGAGCATCAACAACGAACCGAGATAAACAGGCTTGGCTCAATTTGCGGTGCTGCTGTTCTCGTCAAAAAACTGAATGCCCCGCACAGCAGCCTTCTTGGTGATCAAGCCTTTCAGATCCGCATCCGATCGCTCTGTGCCGGTCCGCTCCCGCAGCATGGCTATGGCGGCTTGCATCGACGAAAAGGGACGGTCCTGCAACTCGTCGAGAATGGCGTCCACCGACGCCGCGACGTTTGTCGGTTCGGGATTTATCGACATGGCCTTCCGTCCGACTCGCCTGCCTAATCGGCATGGCAGGTGTTCAAAGGCGCTTGATACCACCCAGCTTCAAGCGAAGCCTTTGGCCCTCGGCATAGGCCAGGGCAAAGGATTCGAGGTCGAATTGGCAGGTCGTTTCCTCACCGCCGCCGATCACACGGACGAACCATTCACCGCAGCCTTCGACGACCTCGATCCGGGTTCCGACTTTGCTTTTGTGCTGGGTATCGTGCACGGCTTTCCTCGCAAGCATCAGCCAACGCGGGATTCTCGCACCAGAACGAGGTTCCGTCATTTAAATTTGATGTCTTTGCG
Organism: Mesorhizobium sp. M8A.F.Ca.ET.165.01.1.1; assembly: GCF_004792065.1. Taxonomy (NCBI): domain Bacteria; kingdom Pseudomonadati; phylum Pseudomonadota; class Alphaproteobacteria; order Hyphomicrobiales; family Phyllobacteriaceae; genus Mesorhizobium; species Mesorhizobium sp. M8A.F.Ca.ET.165.01.1.1. Next base: position 132,541 of record NZ_SRTH01000009.1, read on the forward strand.
CTGTACGAGTTTTGCCAAATCGTGCCGAGCCAATCTGTCGCGCCGGCGGCATAAAACGCGGCTCGCACAGGATTAGGCTCGGGAGCCCTAAACAGAAGATCCAATAGCTTGGCAAAGCCGATGGTACCGTTGGCTGGGATCGAACCAGCGACCTCCGGATCCACAATCCGGCGCTCTAACCATCTGAGCTACAACGGCACGTCTTAACGTTGGTAGCAGGATCGAGGTGGAAGGTTCATTCTCCGCGATCCGCTCTGTCGTTCGGCGATGCGTCCTTACGGGCTTATGGATTCTAATTCAAGGCTTTTGCAAAGCAAAGGCCACTTCCCCACAGCGGTGCACCTTTCGCCGGGCAAAGAAAAAGGCCGGCGGGAGGAGGTGCCGGCCTTTTCCTGTTACGAGCCAGCGGGAGGAGGTGCTGGCTGGTCACCCCGGAGGTGGAGGGAGGAGGTTCCACCCGCCGGGTATTCGCTCGACCGTCACTATCTCACATCTATTTGTCCGACAAAATGCGACCTTTTGTTGCATCCGCGGACGATGCGCAATTATTAGGCGGCCTTGATTTCCTTGATCGCCTTCTCGAAAGCGGTCTTGATCGGCTTCGAGACATCCTCGGCCGCCTTGGAGGCGACAGCCTGGAAGTCCTTGGCCTGCTCGACGGTCAGTTCGACGCGCTTGCGCAGGAAGGCGGTCTGCAACTCGACGACTTCCGACAGCGACTTGGCGCCGATCAGGGCTTCGAGATGCGAGAAGCCGGCCTCGGCATTGGCGCGCAGCGCGGCAATGGTCTTGAGCGACAGGTCGCTGGAAACAGTCTTGGCGGTCTCGTAGGTCGACTCCAGAGCCTTCTGGGTCTCCTCGGCACCGGTCTTGAGCTTGGCGTAGGCCTCTTTCGACTGCTCAACGCCCTTTTCGGCGAAAGCGCGCATCTGGTCGGTGGCCTTGGAAGCGTCGAAGCTCGGGAATTCAACGTGTTCGATCGTCTCGGCAGTCTTGGTCCTGGACATTTTCCATCCTTTTCAGCGGCAGCGGCTTTGACAGAAAGCCGTCTCGTTCATGTATGATGGCAATATAAAGGCAAATTTTGTGCATTGCAATATCCTTGTTGCAGTGCACAAAAAATGTTTTTGGCCGTTAACCAAACAGCCAGAATTCAGCCTTTGCACGTTCTGGCTTGTGGACCTTCGTGGCTGCGGCTTTTATTAACAAAGCGTTAACTGCAAATCGCCGCTCCGTAAGGGTCCGCCAAGCGCATGCCGTCCGAATATTCCTTCCTCGACGTCGCCGTGCTCGACGCGGTCCGCCAGCGGTTTGCCGCCGGCGACGCGATCGCGATCCTGTCGGTGGACCTCGAGCAGGTCATCTGGGCCAATGGGCCGGGCGCCGCCATGTTCGGCTATCCCGATATCGAGGCGATCATCGGCGCCTCGGCGCGGCTGCCGCTGGTCGCGCGCCGTCAGATCATGGCGACCAGCGGTTTCCCGCAGATCGGCGGCGATCGCTCGATCACGGTGCGCCTGGCGACCGGCATGACCAGCCGCGCCGTCGGCTTTCTTGCCAGTGCCCTGACGCTGCCCGATGGCGAGCATGCCATCATGCTGGCCGTGCCGGCGGCGCAGACCGGCTCGCGCAGTGCCGCCGAGATCGCCAACCGGGCGATCAGCGGCCTTACCGAGGACGGCCATTTCATTGCCTTTATCGATGCCAAGGGCAATGTCGAGGCCGCCTCGCAGGGATTTTCGGCACTCGGCATCCAGCCCGCGACACTGGCGGCCCTGGTGGCCGACGTCGCGGCCGACGGCGAGCGCATCGTCAAGCGCCTCGTTCCGGGCGGCAGAACCTCCTACCCGGCGGGCCTCGCCCGGCTGACGCCGGAGCGGCATCTGCTGGTGGTGATCGACGAGGATCAACTCGAGGACAGCGCATCTGGCGCTTCGGCGGACGGCTCGTCCGCGGCAACGGAACGCCCTGCCAAGGAGATTGACCGCACAACGGAGGCGGCGGAAACCGCCACGGTCGAATCCGGGTCTCGGCAGGACAATCAGCCGACGGCCGATGTTTCGCGGACGGAGGCGACCAAACAGCCCGCTGCCGCTGCCGAGACCGAACAGGCGCCCGCCCCTTCCGGGCCCGTGGCTGACGATAGGCCGGAACAGGCAACGCGGGAGATCGAGGAACCGACAGGCCCGACACCGGTCGCCGCCGACAATGATCAGCCGGCGGCGGGCACGCCGGCACAGCACGATCATTGGTATTTCCATGCTGGGGAAGACGACGCGTCAACCGCGCCGGAACCGAAAGGCGGGACCGAAGCGGTTGGCCCCGAAACTTCAGCGGACAGCGTGAAGCAGGCCATCTCGCCTACGGCCCCGGCCGCAACCGTGGCCACCCGCAGGATAGACCGCTCGGCGGCACCGTTGCGTTTTGTCTGGCGTACCGACGCCGAGGGCAAGTTCAGCGCGCTGTCGCCGGAATTCGCCGATATCGTCGGCCATCCGGCAGCCGACGTGATCGGTCGACGCTTCAGGGATGTCGCGGCGGCCTTCGGTCTTGATGCGTCCGGCGAGATCGCCGGCCTGCTGGAGCGGCGCGACACTTGGTCCGGCCGCTCGGTGCTGTGGCCGGTCGTCGGCACCGACCTGAAGATACCCGTCGACCTGGCGGCATTGCCCGTCTATGGCCGCAGCCGCGCCTTCGAAGGTTTTCGCGGCTTCGGCGTCGCGCGAACCGGGGATGCGGTCGTCGATCCGGAAGCGATCGGCATGGCACTGGTGCCCAATGGCGCAATGCCGGCGGGACCGAAACCCGAGGCCGTGAAGACGGCGCCTGAACAACCCGAGGCCGAGGGGCCGAAGGTATCGGATCCGTTCAAGGGCGAAGTGCCGGCGCTGACCATCGTACCGAAACCGGAGCGGCGCTTTGCCGACAAGGTCATCCGGCTGGCCGAACACCGGCAACCGGCCAATGACAAGGGACTGTCGACGCTGGAACGCAGCGCGTTCCGCGAGATCGGCGAGCGGCTGAAGAAAGAAAGTTCGCCGGAGGCTGAACCGGCCGAGCCGGCAAGGCAGGCGGACCCAGATGCCGGGACAGGCCCTTTGTCGGAGCCGCACCACGCGACCAAGCCCGCGACCGATGCGACGCCGCCGGCGGACATCGCCACCCCAGATACCAAACCAGCAGACTCGAGCCAGGAATCGGCGACCGGCCAGGCGCCTGGTATGCCAACGCCTGATGCGCAAGACGCACCGGACGCGGGCGAACCCTCCCTGAGCGATGCCGAGGATCAAAGGGATCTTGCGCGGCTCGACGGTGCGCAAGCGGACCAGGTCGAACAACAGGCGCCGAGCTCCGAATCCTCGCCGCCGGCGGCCTCGGGCTCCCTGCTCGACTACGCCGATAAAGAGGACAAGCCTGCTGATGTCGCCGACGGCAGCGACGAGGCCACAGCGCCCGAGGCACAAGAGATAATCGCGACGAAAGCGATGGCCGAGGATCGCGAGGCGCCAGCGCAGGCAGGATCCGCCAAGTCACCGCCGGCTGATGACGACGACATGACGGCGGACGATTTACGCGACGCCGAAGACAATGAGGATTGGACCGACGAGGACGCGACTGCATCCGGCGAGGAACCGATTGCTGCCCCCGGCCGAAGCGGCGGCCCGGATGATGCGGCCGGGACATTTGCCGAGCGGCCACGCCTGCAAGTGCCACCACTCAAAACCGAAGGGTTCATGCCGTCGGCTTTTTCCGTCGGCAGCGAAAACAAAACGCCGGACACATCGCTGCTCGGCAAGCTGCCGGTGCCGCTGATCATCCATTCGGGCGACCAGTTGCACTATGCCAACGAGGAATTCCTCGACCTGACCGGGTACGAGACGCTGGAGGACCTGGAGGAAGCGGGTGGCCTCGGCGCTTTGTTTGCCGATCCTTATGCCGATGACGGCGCTTTCGACGGCAGCGACCGGGCTCTGCGGCTGAAGACGCGCGACGGACAGGAATTTCCTATCGACGCCATCCTGCGCTCCGTGCCCTGGCGCGACGGCAAGGCGCTGATGCTGGTCGTTCGCCGTTCCGGCGAGGATGATGCCCCCGCGGCGGCGCACGCGATTGGCGAGGGGCCAACGCAGCCCGACATTTCCGAGCTCAAGGCACGCATCGCCGAGATGCGTACCATCATCGACACCGCCACCGACGGGGTCGTGCTGATCGGCAGCGACGGCACCATCCGTTCGATCAGCCGCCCGGCCGAGGCTCTGTTCGGTTTCGACAGCGACGAGGTGACCGGCAAGCCTTTCGCCTCGCTGTTTGCCATCGAGAGCCAACGCGCGGCGCGCGACTATCTCACCGGCCTGTCGGAGCCTGGCGTGGCGAGCGTGTTGAATGACGGCCGCGAGGTGATCGGCCGCGAAGCACAGGGGCGCTTCATCCCCCTGTTCATGACCATCGGCCGGCTGCCCAACGACAGCGGCTTCTGCGCCGTGGTACGCGACATCACACAGTGGAAGCGGGCCGAGGAGGATCTCACCCAGGCGCGTGCGGTGGCCGAACGCGCTTCCTCGCAGAAAACCGATTTCCTCGCCCGCATCAGCCACGAGATCCGCACGCCGCTCAATGCCATTATCGGCTTTTCCGAGCTGATGGTCGACGAGAAGTTCGGGCCGGTCGCCAATGACCGCTACCGCGATTACCTGCGCGACATCAACCGCTCGGGCAACCACGTGCTCGACCTGGTCAACGATCTCCTGGACATCTCGAAGATCGAGGCCGGCCAGCAGGAAATGGCTTATGAGGCGGTGTCGCTCAACGATACGCTGGCCGAAACCGTGGCGATGATGCAGCCACAGGCCAACCGCGAACGCGTCATCATCCGCTCCAGCTTCGCCTCGCGGCTGCCGGAAGTGGTGGCGGATTTGCGCAGCGTGCGCCAGATCGCGCTCAACATCCTGTCCAACGCCGTCCGCTACACCCAGGCCGGCGGCCAGGTGATCGTCTCGACCGCCTATGAGACCTCGGGTGACGTCGTCATGCGGGTGCGCGACACCGGCATCGGCATGAGCCAGGCCGAGATCGAGCAGGCGCTGAAGCCGTTCAAGCAGATCAACGCCCTGAAGCGCGGGCGCGGCGACGGCACCGGCCTTGGCCTGCCGCTGACCAAGGCGATGGTGGAAGCCAACCGCGCCCGGTTCACCATCAATTCGACGCCCGGCGAAGGCACGCTGGTCGAAGTCGCCTTCCCGTCGACCCGGGTGCTCGCCGAGTAAGGTGAGCCTCCGCGGCAGCGGTTCTGCCGCAAGCTTTGCAGTTTCCGCGCGGTGATATTGGCTGCCCGCCGAATCCGGGACCGTCGGGAAAATCGTTCGGCCGCCGGAACAAAGCCTGCAGGCGCTTGTTAGGCACACAGCACGATGTGTGCCTAACAAGGATCTATTCATGAAAAATCGGCTGTTACTGGCCGCGCTCGGCGCGGCCACGGCAATCACCTTTGCCATGCCTGCCCTGGCTGCGGACAAGGCGCAGGACTTCATCGACAAGGCGGCGTCCGGCGGGATGTTCGAGGTGGAATCGAGCAAGATCGCCGAAGGCAAGGCGCAGGATCAAAGCGTCAAGGACTTCGCCCAAAAGATGATCGCTGATCATGGCGCGGCCAATGCCAAACTCGAGACGATCGCCGGCGAGCAGAAGCTGCAGGTGCCGACGGCAACGGACGCCAAGCACAAGAGCGATATTGACGCTCTGCAAAGCGCCAAGGATCCGGTCGACAAATCTTACGTGCAGATGCAGCGCGATGCCCATGCCGATGCGGTGAAGCTGTTCGACGGCTACGCCAAGGACGGCGACAACGCGCAGTTGAAGACGTTTGCGCAGCAGACCTTGCCGACGCTCAAGATGCATCAGGACATGATCGAGAAGATCGCTTCCACGATGGATGATAAGTCTTCCGCGACGGGTTCGACGACCCCTGCCGTCACCACGACCGACACGGCAAATCCGTCCGCCCCGGTGCCGGGCGCCAACAGCTTCACCGAAGATCAGGCCAAGAGCCGCATCCAGGATGCCGGCTTCTCGGATGTGTCCGCGTTGAACAAGGACGAACAGGGCATCTGGCGCGGACAGGCGACCAAGGACGGCAAGAAGACGGCCGTCGCGCTCGACTACCAGGGCAACGTCGTTGCCGGCACCAACTGAACAGCAAATCTGGAGATCTTGACCATGAAAACCGTGACCGGACTTTTCGACAATTATGATGACGCTTCCGATGCTGTCGGCGAGCTGGAGGCAAGCGGCGTGCCGCACGCCGATATCAGCATCGTCGCCAACAATTCGACCGAATGGTACGACGGGGATGACGACCGCTCCAATGCCGCCGAGGATGCCGCCAGCGGCGCGGGTGTGGGTGCCGTCATCGGCGGTGCGGGTGGCTTGCTGGCCGGGCTCGGCATCATGGCCATTCCCGGCGTCGGCCCGGTGGTGGCCGCCGGCTGGCTGGCCGCCACTGCTGTCGGCGCCGTTGGAGGCGCTGTCGTCGGCGGAGCTGCCGGCGGAATCGTCGGGGCACTGACGGAGTCCGGAGTCCCAGAAAGGGACGCCCATGTTTATGCGGAAGGTGTGCGCCGTGGCGGCACGCTGGTGACAGCCAAGGTCGATGATCAGTTGGCTGGCCAAGCCGAGCGGATTCTCGGACAAGCCAATTCGGTCAATCTGGAAGACCGCCGCAGCGCATACGAGGCCGACGGCTGGACGGGTTTCGACAGCAACGCCAAGGCCTTCACACCCGATGAGATCGAAAGCGATCGCGGGCGCTACGCCAATCGCCCTTGATCCCCTCGCCCGCCGCCAAAGGCGGCGGGCGAAAGTCTGCCGCGCTCAAGCCCGCATCGAAGCTCGAAGGAACACGCTAAATGGCCAAGGCACCACGCCGCAACGGCAACACCGCCGCTATTCACGATCAGACCTTGACGAGAGGTGATGGCGGTGAATTGCACCAGCGCGCCGAAAGCGACGGCGCGGTATTGACCACGGCCCAGGGCGGACCGGTCTCGGACGATCAGAACTCGCTGAAGATCGGACCGCGAGGACCGACGGTCCTCGAGGATTTCCACTTTCGCGAAAAGATTTTCCACTTCGACCATGAACGCATACCCGAGCGGGTCGTGCATGCGCGCGGCTACGGAGCGCATGGCTATTTCGAGACCTATGACTCGCTCGCCAAATACACCCGGGCCGACATTTTCCAGCGCGCCGGAGAGAAGACGCCAGCCTTCGTCCGGTTCTCGACGGTTGCCGGCTCGAAGGGCTCATTCGATCTGGCGCGCGACGTCCGCGGCTTCGCGGTGAAGCTCTATACGAAGGAAGGAAACTGGGACATTGTCGGCAACAACATACCGGTTTTCTTCATCCAGGACGCGATCAAGTTTCCGGACATGGTGCATGCCGTCAAGGAAGAGCCCGACCGGGCGTTTCCACAGGCCCAGTCCGCACACGACAATTTCTGGGATTTCATCTCGCTGACGCCAGAGTCCATGCATATGATCATGTGGGTCATGTCGGACCGCGCGATCCCGCGTTCCTTCCGCTTCATGGAAGGGTTTGGGGTGCACACGTTCCGGTTTTTGAACGCCAAGGACGAGTCCACATTCGTCAAATTTCACTGGAAGCCGAAATTCGGCCTGCAGTCGGTGGCCTGGAACGAGGCGGTGAAAATCAACGGCGCCGACCCGGACTTCCATCGCCGCGACCTCTGGCAGGCCATCCAATCCGGCAATTTCCCGGAATGGGAACTCAGGGTTCAGCTCTTCGACCAGGATTTCGCCGACAGCTTCGATTTCGATGTCCTGGATGCGACCAAGTTAATTCCGGAAGAGGTGCTCGAGCCGATCCCGGTCGGCCGCCTGGTGCTCGACCGCATGCCCGACAATTTCTTCGCCGAAACCGAGCAGGTGGCGTTCATGACGCAGAACGTCCCGCCCGGGGTCGACTTTTCCAACGATCCTTTGCTGCAGGGCCGGAACTTCTCGTATCTCGACACGCAGTTGAAGCGCCTGGGCGGCCCGAACTTCACGCACATCCCCATCAACGCGCCGAAGTGCCCGTTCAACCACTTCCAGCAGGATGGGCATATGGCCATGCGCAATCCTGTGGGCAGGACGAACTACCAGCCAAATTCATTCGATGAAGGCCCGAGGGAATCGCCTCAGCGCGGCTTTCGTTCCTTCGCCGACGCCGAAGCCGGACAAAAACTACGCCTGCGCGCCGAGAGTTTCGCGGACCATTACAGCCAGGCGCGGCAGTTCTTCAACAGCCAGACCCCGCCCGAGCAGCGGCACATAGCGATGGCTCTGACCTTCGAGCTGAGCAAGGTCGAGACACCGGTCATACGCGAGCGAATGGTCGCCCATCTCATGAATATCGACGAAGGACTTGCCGTAACCGTTGCCGACAGGCTGGGCATCAAGGAATTGCCCAGACCGGCGGACGCCGCAATCGTGCCGAGGAACGATCTCGCACCGTCGCCGGCGCTCAGCATCATCCAGAACGGACCGGAAAGTTTCGCGGGCCGCAAGGTCGGCGTGCTTGTCAGCGCGGGCGCGGATGCCGCGCTTCTGAAGCGGCTGCAATCGGCGGTCGAGAAGGAGGGAGCCACCATGGAAGTTGTCGCTCCCAAGGTCGGCGGCGTCGAGGCCGGCGATGGAAGCTGGATCGAGGCCCGGCATATGATCGACGGCGGTCCCTCCGTCCTGTTCGACGCCGTCGCCCTCGTCCTGTCGGACGAGGGGGCGCAACGGCTGACCGGCGAGGCAGCGGCGCGCGACTTCGTGGCCGACGCATTCGCCCACTGCAAGTTCATCGCCTTCACGGCCGCTTCTGTGCCGCTGCTGCAGAAAGCGGGCGTCGACCCGAAGGCCGATGAGGGCATGATTGACCTGACCGAGCCCAAAGCTGTTGCCAGCTTTGTGGAATCATGCCGCAAACTCCGTCTCTGGGGGCGGGAAATGGCTGTAAAACTGTGATCAGCCTGCGCCCTTCTGCGAGCCGAGTGCACCGACGAAGCCTTGGGAAGAGACTGCTCCGGTAAAAGAAAAGGCGCCCAAAGGACGCCTTAAGAGATGGGATTGCTGTCACAACGGGGGCTTGAGCTGAATTCAGCTCCTCGGGGGCTGAGGAACGGGATTTCTCCCTCAAGTTACATGCGACTATCGACGCCGGCCCTTAACAAGTCCTTACCGGGTCGCCAAAAAATTTACGAATGTGTACCACTCGTGAAATCTAGGTAAATTCGCGCGACATATTTCGTTAACCATGCCGGTTGCGGTCACTGCGCAAGTTGCGGCAGGTTCCTGAATAGCTCCAGCGCTTCCGGGTTGGCGAGCGCTTCCTTGTTCTTGATGGCGCGGCCGTGCACGACATCGCGCACCGCAAGCTCGGTGATCTTGCCCGACTTGGTGCGGGGGATGTCCGACACGACGACGATCCGGGCCGGAACATGGCGCGGGCTGGCGCCGGTGCGGATCTTGGCGCGGATGCGTTTTTCCAGATCCTCGTCGAGTTGGACACCAGCGGCCAGCCGCACGAACAGCACGACGCGCACGTCATTGTCGAAATCCTGGCCGATGCACAGCGCCTCGAGGATTTCGGGCATCTGCTCGACCTGGTTGTAGATTTCCGCCGTGCCGATGCGCACGCCACCTGGATTGAGCGTCGCGTCCGAGCGGCCGTGGATGACCATGCCGCCATGACCGGTCCATTCGGCGAAATCGCCATGGCACCAGACATTGTCGAAACGCTCGAAATAGGCGGCTTGGTATTTCTTGCCGTCGGGATCGTTCCAGAAGCCGATCGGCATGGACGGGAAAGCCTTGGTGCAAACCAGTTCGCCCTTCGCCTGCCTGACCGGCTTGCCGTCATCATCCCAGACGTCGACGGCGAGGCCGAGGCCCGGCCCCTGGATCTCTCCTGTCCAGACCGGCTCGATCGGCACGCCGAGCACGAAGCACGAGACGATATCGGTGCCACCGGACACCGAGGCCAGGTGCACATCCTTCTTGATGCCGTCATAGACGAAGCGGAAATCCTCGGGCGAAAGCGGCGATCCGGTGGAGGAGATGGCGCGCACCGTCGACAGATCATGGCTGCGGATCGGCTTGAGACCGGCCTTGCGCACCGAATCGATGAACTTGGCCGAAGTGCCGAAGAAGGTCATCTTCTCGGCATCGGCGAGGTCGAACAGCACATTACCGTCGGGATAGAAGGGTGAACCGTCGTAGAGCAGCAGCGTGGCGCCGGAGGCAAGACCCGATACCAGCCAGTTCCACATCATCCAGCCGCAGGTGGTGAAGTAGAAGAAGCGGTCGCCATCACCGAGGCCGGCATGCAGCCGGTGTTCCTTGACATGCTGGATCAGCGTGCCGCCGGCCGAATGGACGATGCATTTGGGAATGCCGGTGGTGCCGGACGAAAACAGGATGTAGAGCGGATGCGAAAATGGCAGCCGCTCGAAGGTGACTGGTTTGACGGCGAAGGGCGACAGCGCCTCTTCCATCGCCACGGCCTTGTCGATGGTATCGGCAACATCCGCGGATGTGCCGAGATAGTCGACGAGCAGAACCTTGCGGACGCTGCCGAGCCTGGCCGCGACCGCCTTGACCTTGTCGGCGACCTCGATCGCCTTGCCATTGTACCAATAGCCGTCCGGCGCGATGAAGACGACAGGCTCGATCTGGCCGAACCGGTCGAGCACGCCCTGCTCGCCGAAATCAGGAGAACAGGATGACCACACCGCCCCGATCGAGGCCGCAGCCAGCATGGCGGCGACGGCTTCGGGCATGTTGGGCATCATTGCCGCGATACGGTCACCCTTCTTCACCTTAAGCGACAGGAAAAGCTGCTGCAGGCGCGAAACCAGGCCATGCAATTCGTTCCACGACAGCCGCCTCTCGACCTTGTCCTCGCCGCGAAAGACGATTGCTTCGCCGGCACCGGTCTTCTTCAGAAGGTTTTCGGCGAAATTCAGCGACGCGTCCGGGAAGAACGAAGCGCCGGGCATCTTGCCGCCATCGAGTAGCAGTCGCTCGCCCTTGTCGCCTTCAAGTCCGCAGAAATCCCAGACGAGATCCCAGAACGCCTCCCGGTTCTCGACCGACCAGCGATGAAGATCGGCATAGGACGAGAACGGACTGCCGGTAGTCGTTGCCGCGGCCTTCATGAAGGCGGTCAAGGGGGAGGCATCAATCTGGTCTTGCGTCGGGGTCCAGAGCGGTACTTCGCCAGCCATGATCGATCCTCCCACGGTCGCCATCGCTTATGCATATCGCAGCGCAGCAGAGCAAGATTTTGTTGGGCCGATGCGCCCAGGTGTGCGCAAATGCCATCGCTGGGCCATAAAGACTTGAAATGCGTCAGCCCTAAGTCGTAGTGACGACAGGGTTGCACCCGTCGGACGATCGGTTTTTATCGGAATGGAAGCATACGGGGCTATATGCCATCATCCTTGATCCGCCGCGGAGTGTGGGCGATCGGCGTTGCCGCCATCGTCATCGCGCTGGTGGTCGCGGCCCTGCCGCTGATCGCCTCGACGCGGATCGTGCGTGACCGCATCGCGTGGGAGTTAAGCGCCTGGAGCGGCTTTCGAGTTGCCATCGAAGGGTCGCCGCGCATCGAGGTCTGGCCGAAATTCCGCGCGATCCTGACCGATGTGACACTGTCGAAGTGGACCGACGGCGATGCCCCGCCGGTCGTCGAAGCCGAAAGGGTCGAGGTTGACCTCTCGGCCATGGCGGCATTGCAGGGCGATGTGGCGTTTTCCACGGCACGGCTGGTGCGGCCGACAATCCGGGTGCAGCGCACGGCGGATGGCCTGTTCCTGCCCACGGCGCCGACGGGCGGGCGCATCGCGCGCTCCATCGACGCGGCTCGCGGCGTGGTCAATGCCGACCCCGCCAAGCCCGATCTCGACAAGCTGCCAGCCGACACTTTCGGCACCGTCGAGTTCAGGGATGGCCGCATGGTGGCGTCCGTCAACGGCAAGGATGTGGAGATCCTGAGCAGTCTTAGCGGCCAGGCCACCTGGGCGGCGATGAACAGCAATGCGACACTGTCCGCGACCGGGATCTGGCGCGGCGAAAGCGTGACGGTGGATGCCGCCTCGCCGAGACCGCTGGTGCTGTTTGCCGGGGGCACGGCGCCGCTCACCCTGTCCTTCAAGGCAGCGCCCGCCACCTTCTCCTTCGACGGCACCGCCAGCATGTCCGAAAACGCCTATTTCGACGGCCAGGTGAAATTCGCGGCCCCATCGCTGCGCCGCGTGCTGGAATGGTCGCAGGCCGGCATCGCGCCGAGCGCGGCAATCGGCTCGGTCAGCATTTCGAGCAAGGTCACGGCGTCGGCCGGCCGCATCAAATTCGAGAACACGGCGCTGGCGCTGGACAATAACCCGGGCATGGGCGCGCTGGACGTGTCGCTCGGCGAGACGCAGCCGGTGATTTCGGGCACGCTTGCCTTCGACACGCTCGACCTCAGGTCGTTCCTGTCCGCCTTCACGCCACTGGGACCGGCGACCAGCGCCGAGCCGGGCCAGGTCGACACGAGTTTCGCCGACCGGGTCAACCTCGATCTCAGGTTGTCGGCGGCCCATGCCACGGCGGGAAGCATCCAGCTTGCCGATGTCGCGGCCACCGCCCAGGTCAAGGACGGTCTTTCCGTCTTCGATATCTCCGACGCCTCGGCTTTTGGCGGCAACGTCCAGACCAGCCTTCGCTTCGACCGCAAACCCGAAGGCACCCAGGTTGAGATCCGGCTACTGGCCTCCGACGTCGATGGCGGCGCGTTCGGTACCGCGGCCGGGATGACCCGGCTGGTGCCGGTTGGCACGGGCACCGTTTCGGTCATCCTCAAGGGACCGGGAAGGACCTGGGATTCGATCTTCGAAAACGCCGACGGCTCGGTCTCGGCGACCTTCGGCCCTGGCGCGCTCAGCAAGTTCAACCTGCCGGCGTTTCTCAAGCATACCGAACAAGGCGGCTTCTTCGCGCTCGACGATGTCTCGGACGGGACGCTGCCCATCGATGGCGCCGAAGTGAAGGCAACCATTTCGAGAGGTGTGGCGAGACTCGACAAGGCAGAGGCCAATTCGGCGAAATACAAGATCTGGCTTTCCGGCATCGCATCCTACGCAGGACGCGGACTGGCACTGTCGGGCGGTGTTATCCAGCCGGATCAGCCTGCAACGCAAAAAACTGGCCAGCAAGGCCCCAACCAGTCGTCGTTTTTCGTCGGCGGAACGTGGAGCACGCCGTTCATTTCACCCATCAGCCGTGGCGTTTCGGGCGAATAAGGCATTGCTCCTGAAGCGCCGCTCCTAGAGAGGTTCAGCGTTTGATAGAATCGCCGATCCGCTCTAACTTCTTGTTTCTATGCAATTCCCAAGGGGAAGCGCTACGCGCTTCTCCCGGGAAAACCGCTACGCACTTTTCCTGGAATTGCTCTACCCGCGTTGCGCGGCCCGCTCGTCAAGCTGCCGCTGCACCTCGCGTCGCTTGTTGGCGACCGAAGCGATGATCACGCCAACCGTGACGATCGCGATCAGGATGGTGCAGGCGGCATTGATCTCCGGCGTCACGCCGAGACGAACCTGGCTGTAGATCTTCATCGGCAGCGTGGTGGCGCCAGGGCCCGAAGCAAAGCTGGCGATGACCAGGTCGTCCAGTGACAGCGTGAAGGCCAGCATCCAGCCGGACACGATCGCCGGCAGGATGACCGGCAGCGTGATCTGGAAGAAGGTCTTCACCGGCGGCGCGCCAAGATCCATGGCGGCTTCCTCCAGCGAACGATCGAAGCTGACAAGCCGCGACTGGACGACGACCGCGACAAAGCACATTGTGAAGGTGATATGCGCGAGGATCACGGTCGTCATGCCGCGATCCATGCCGATGGCGACAAACAGCAGGAGCAGCGACAGGCCGGTAATGACATCAGGCATGACCAATGGTGCGAAGATCATGCCCGAGAACAGGACCCTGCCCCGGAAGCGTGTGTAGCGGGTCAGCGCCAAGGCGCCCATGGTGCCGAGAACCGTGGCCACGGTCGCTGAAATCAGACCGACGCGGATGGTCACCCATGCGGCGTCCATAAGGCCCTGATTGTGGAACAGCGACACGTACCATTTGGTCGAGAAGCCGCCCCAGACGGTGACGAGCTTGGACTCGTTGAAGGAGAAGACGACGAGCAGCACGATCGGCAAATAGAGAAAGGCAAAACCGAGCGTGATCGAGGTGATGTTGAAGCGGCTCCAGGTGGTGTTCATTTGTCCTGCTCCTGCGCGCGGGCCTGGGCATGCTGGAACAACACGATCGGTACGATCAGCAGCAATAGCAGGATGACGGCAACGGCCGACGACACCGGCCAGTCACGATTGGCGAAGAACTCGTTCCACAGCGTCTTGCCGATCATCAGCGTCTGTGAGCCGCCGAGCAGGTCGGGGATGACGAACTCGCCTACGGCCGGGATGAACACCAGCAGGCAGCCGGCAATCACGCCCGGCAGCGACAGCGGGAAGGTGATCTTCCAGAAGGCAGCTGTCGGCGGGCAGCCGAGGTCCTTGGCTGCCTCGATCAAGGAATAGTCCATTTTTTCCAGCGACGAATAAAGCGGTAGCACCATGAACGGCAGGTAGGAATAAACGATGCCGATGAAGATTGCCGTATAGGTGTTGAGGATCACCAGCGGCTGGTCGATGATGCGCAGCGCCAGGAGCAGCTGGTTGAGCAGGCCCTCGGGCTTCAGGATCCCGATCCAGGCATAGACGCGGATCAGGAACGAGGTCCAGAACGGCAGGATGACCAGCATCAGCAATGTCGGGCGGATCGTGGCCGGAGCGCGCGCCATGCCATAGGCGATGGGATAGCCAACCAGCAAGGTCAGCACCGTCGAGACGGCAGCGATGACGACGCTGGTGAGGTAGGCCCTGAAGTAGAGTGCGTCCTGCGTCAGCCAGACATAGTTGTCGAAGTTGAGGTCGCGAAAGCCGGCGAAGAAGCCGGAAACGCCGTCGCTGAAATCGAGCACCGGCGTATAGGGCGGCATGGCGATAGCCGTCTGCGACAGCGAGATCTTGAAGACGATGATGAAGGGGACGAGAAAGAAGAACAACAGCCAGAGATAGGGAACGATGATGACGAGCCGGCTGACGAAGCCGGCACCCAGCCGTGTCAGGAACGGCTCGGCGGCAGTCGATGGCGCGGCGGCATCGGCGACGGCGACATTGGACATGACCGCCCCCCTACCGCGCCAGCACGACGCCGGCGTCGGGCCGGAAGGACACCCAGGCACGGTCGTTCCAGGTCAGCGGGTCCTCGGTCACACGGGCCGCGTTCAGCGCGCTTGCCCGCACGATCTGCCCGTCGTCCAGCCTGACGTGATAGACCGTCATGTCGCCGAGATAGGCGATGTCGTAAACCTCGCCCTCCAGCGCGTTGACGGCATCGGCCGGCTTCTTCGACGAGACCCTGATCTTCTCCGGCCTGATGGCGAAGACGATATTGGCATCGGCCTTTGCATTCGCGCCACCATTCTCGACGACGATCTGGGCCCCGCTTGGACCTGTGATGCGCGTCGTGTTGGCCGACTGTTCGGCAACCTTGCCCTCGAACATGTTCACGTTGCCGACGAAATGGGCGACGAAGCGCGACGTCGGGGCTTCGTAGACTTCCGGCGGCGTCGCCACCTGCATCACCTCGCCCTTGTCCATGATGGCGATGCGGTCGGCCATCGTCATCGCCTCTTCCTGGTCATGGGTGACGACGACGAAGGTGAGACCAAGCTCCTGCTGCAGATCCATCAGTTCGAACTGGGTTTCCTCGCGCAGTTTCTTGTCGAGCGCGCCGAGCGGCTCGTCGAGCAGCAGCACCTTAGGTCGCTTGGCGACCGAGCGAGCAAGCGCGACGCGCTGGCGCTGGCCGCCGGAGAGCTGATGGGGCTTGCGCTTGGCGAACCGCTCGAGCTTGACCAGCTTCAGCATGTCGGCGACGCGCTTTTCGATATCGGGCTTGGCCATGCCTTCCTGCTTGAGGCCGAAGGCGATATTCTTCTCCACCGTCATATGCGGGAACAGGGCATAGGACTGGAACATCATGTTGACCGGCCGGCGATAAGGCGGAATGCCGCGCAGATCCTGGCCATCGAGCAGGATGCGGCCGGCCGTCGGTTCCTCGAAGCCGGCAAGCATCCTGAGCAGCGTCGACTTTCCGCAACCCGAGGCGCCAAGCAGGGCGAAGAACTCGCGCTCGAAAATGGTCAGCGACAGATTGTTGACGGCGGTGAAGTCACCGAACTTTTTGGTGACGTTGTCAAACTGGATATATGGCTTGGCGTTCGGGTCGTTCCATGGCGCGAAGTCCCTGCGGATGCTGCCAAGCGATTTCATATCCCACTCCGTGTTTTTATATTCCCCAAAAACAGAAAACGACCCCGGCAGTTGGCTGCCGGGGTCGCGTCGGATTGCCTACTGGCCGGTGACGATCTTGGTCCAGCTGCGCGTGACGATGCGTTGGGTCTTGGGATCGTAAGGCTGGATGGTATAGAGCTTCTGCAAGGTCGCGGCGTCCGGATAAACCGAAGGATCGTCGAGCAGCGCCTTGTCGACGAATTGCTGCGATGCCTTGTTGCCGTTGGCATAAAGGACATAGTTCGACGATTTGGCGATCACTTCCGGCGTCATCATGTAGTTGATGAATTCGAGCGCCTCGGCGACATGCGGCGCATCGGCGGGGATCGCCATCTGATCGAACCACATCTGGGCGCCTTCCTTCGGCACGGAATAGCCGATTTCCACGCCTTGCTTGGCCTCGACCGCGCGGTTGCGAGCCTGGAACACATCACCCGACCAGCCGACCGCCAGGCAGATGTCGCCATTGGCAAGCGCGTTGATGTATTCGGACGAGTGGAACTTCCTGATGTAGGGACGGATCTTGAGAAGAGCTTCCTCGGCCTTGGCGATATCGTCAGGCGAGGTGCTGTTGGGGTCCAGACCGAGATACTTCAGCGCCGCTGGTATGATGTCGGACGGAGAATCCAGCACATAGACACCGCAATCCTTCAACTTGGCCAGGCTGTCCGGATTGAAGAAGGTATCCCAGCTGTCGATCTTGTCGGTGCCGAGCGCTGCCTGCACTTTCTTAGTGTTGTAACCGATGCCGACCGTGCCCCACATGTAATTGACCGAGTATTCGTTGCCGGGGTCGTATTTGGCGGTGCGCTCCGTGACCGTATCCCACATGTTGGAGAGGTTCGGCAGCTTAGACTTGTCGAGCTTCTGGAACACGCCGGCCTGGATTTGGCGGGCGAGGAAACTGCCGCTCGGCACGACGACGTCGTAGCCGCTGCCGCCGGCGAGCAGCTTGGTTTCGAGGATTTCGTTGGAATCGAAGGTGTCGTAAACGACCTTGATGCCGGTCTTCTTGGTGAAATCATCGATGATCGAACTGTCGATATAGTCCGACCAGTTGAAGACGTTGACGACGCGGTCCGCGGCGTGACCGGCTGGCATCGAAAGCGCCAGAAATACCGAGGTTGCCGAAAGCCAGAGCGCTTTGCGGATCATGCTATTCTCCTTTGGTGAGTGTTCCATTGCCGGCGCGTCGCGACATGCTCGCGCGGCCGGGCATTTGCTTCAGACTATTGAGCTTTCCGGGGGCCGACAAGCGCCAACCGGCACGCCGCCCGCGGCCACCGGGTTGTTCGGGGCGGGAAGGAATTGCGGTGCCGTCAGAAGCTTTCGCCGCCGCGCGGGCAGAGATACAAGAATGTGGTCCGGTCTCGATCGAGCCGCCGGGGAGACTTGGCAAGATACGCCTGTCTTGTTGTTGCCGTAGTCCCAGCCTGCCCGGGCGGCAGCGACATTGTCAATGGGCAAAGCTTCGGCGCCGGCATCAATTAGGCGAAGGCACTCCGGTGACCCCAGCCCGCTGCGGCCGCGCCTGGCGTTTGAATTCGAGCCCGATATGGACAAGCAGCGCCGTGACCACCACCGCGCCGCCTATGATGGTGCGCTCGGACGGCACCTCGGAATGGATGAGCCAGACCCATATCGGCCCCAGGATCGGCTCGAACGTGCCGAGCAGTGCCGCGATCGCCGCCGGGATCAGGCGCGCGCCGGTGGCGAAGAAAGCAAGGCCAAGGCCGAGATTGACCACACCAAAGACGAAGAGAAAGCCCATGTCGCCGGCCGATGCCGTGAAGGTCGAGGCCTGCGAGGCAGCGAAGCCCGCGGCCAGGATCGTGCCGAGACAGGTCGCCGGCGTCATGCGCACGCTGGAGAAGCGCCGGGTGATGACGGTGGCGGTCGAGAACATGAACGCGATCAGCAGCGCCAGTCCATCGCCTATGGGCGAGACGGAGCCGTCAAGAGATTCAGACACCATGATGGCGACGCCGGCGATGACGGCGGCAATCGCCATCCAGGTTGCGACGGTTACTCTTTCGCGAAACAGCGCCCAGGCAAACAGGGCCGCCAGGAGCGGCACGCCAGCCTGCATCAGGAGGATATTGGCGACTGTGGTATAGGCAAGCGCCACGACGAACGAGGTCGACGCAATGGCGAAGCAGAATCCCACCGCAATGCCCGGCAGGCCCATGTCCCGGAACGACTTCACCATGCCGCGCCAGCCGTCACGCCAGGCCATGAAGCAGAGCAGGAAGGCGGCAGCCCAGACGGAGCGCCAGAAGATAACCGTCCAGCTGTCGCCAACGCTGATGAAGCGGGCGATGGTGCCGCCGAAACTCCACATCAGCGCCGACAGGAAGACCAGCAGCATGCCGACGCGTTCCTCGCGCGGCGAGACTGTCGAGGTAGCAAGGCCGGGCGATGATGCTGTGTCTGTCATGGCGCGACTGTCGAGCTTTTGTGGACGGGACGATGCGCAAGGGGCGACAAAAAACTGCTCTGTTCGCGTAACGCAAAGACTTGGGCCGCGGGTGATCCAGAGACCGGCGACGATTGTGGCACCTTTGCTGCAGCGTTACTGGAAATCGAACGCGCTCAGGCCGGTCACCATCTCGTCGAGGCCGAGCGGTCTGGTCACCGGCGGCTCTGCGCGCGCCAGGCAGCCGACACGCTCGCAAAGCCGGCAGGCCGGGCCGACTGGCGTCGACGCGATGCCCGCCCCTACCTTTGCACCGACTGCCGTGCCGGGCAGGGCCGCACCATAGACCATGTCGTCGCGAAAGCCGATGTCGCAGCCGAGCAGCAGTGCCGTGCGGCGCGGGCGTTCGGAGAACGCTCCTTGCGGCCCCTCCAGGGTGCGGGCCATGCATAGGAACTCGGCGCCGTCGGGCATTTCCACCGCCTCGACGAAGATCTGGCCGGGCTGGGTGAAGGCGACATGCACGGGCAGCTTGGGACAGCCGCCGCCAAACCGGCTTTGCGGAAAGCCCTGGCTGCTGGCCTTGCGAAAGCGGTTTCCGGCATTGTCGACCTCCAGCATGAAGAAGGGCACGCCAGAAGCCCCTGGCCGCTGCAGCATGGTCAGCCGGTTTGCCGCCTGCTCGAAGGAAACGCCAAAGCGCGAGCGCAGGACGTCGATGTCGTAACGCGAGCGAATAGCCGCCGCGTGAAAGGGCTGATAGGGCATCATCAGCGCATGGGCGGCATAGCGGCCGAGTTCGAAGCGGGCAAGGCGGCGCGCCTCGTCCGTGGCCAGTCTCAGCGCCTGAATCTCGCCGGCGACCGCGACCGTCATGCGGATCAGGCAGGCCTCCATCGCGACTTCACGCAACTGGTCGAAAGGCGACAGGCGCTCGGAAAGGAACAGGCGCTGCGAATGGCGGTCGTAGCGACGGCGCCAGTTCGGCATGGTGGCGACCGGCAGAACCTTGACCACGATGCCGTATTCGCGCTTCAGCCATGCCTTCAAGGCGCCAGACAGGTCGTCACCGGGATCAAGCACCGAGGTGAACGCCTCGGCCTCTTCCTCGAGTGAGGAAAAATGGTTCGGTCGCCGCTCGAAAATCTCGTGCACCTCGTCGATCGGCAGGCGGGCGCCGGAGAGCGCGGTCGCCCGCCCTTCGCGCGCCAGAAGCTCGTTGAGGTCGGACAGCCGCTCGGCCTGCTCGCGATAGGCGCGGAACAGTTTTATCACCGCGGCGGAGGCATTGGGCGCCGCCTCGGCAAGCTCGATCAGTTCCTGGTCTCCCGGCAGTTCGCCGACAAGCAACGGATCGGAGAACACCTCCTTCAGGGCAGCGACCGAGCCCCTCGCCTCGCCCTGCAGCTCATGCGGATCGACCTTGTAGACGGAGGCCAGCTTCAGGATCAGTTGCACCGTCAGCGGCCGCTGGTTGCGCTCGATCAGATTGAGGTAGGACGGCGAGATGCCGAGCCCCTCGGCCATCGCCGTCTGGGTCAGGCCTTTGGCGCTGCGGATGCGGCGAATACGCGGCCCGGCGAAAATCTTCTGATCAGCCATCGACTATCCTTGACAAGATTTACACGAGATCCGCCGCAATCCCAAAGCCGCTTTCCTTTACAAGATTGACAAATTTACAGTGCCTTCCTGTCAAACACAACACAGATTTTCTCTTATATCCGACCGGTTTTAATAATTTTTCTGGCTCATCTCGCGCCGAAATGTAAATTCAGTCACATAGAAGCGCCCCCAACAAATTGGCGCGCAGACATCATACAGAACCCTCCGGAGTGGCCAATGACTGATTTTTACAACCTCGTTCCCTCGGCGCCTGAAGGTCGCTTCGACGGCATTGAACGCCCTTATTCGCCGGAGGACGTGAAGCGGCTGCGCGGTTCGGTGCAGATCAGGCAGAGCCTTGCCGAAATGGGGGCCAACCGGCTGTGGAAACTCATCCACGAGGACGACTTCGTCAACGCATTGGGCGCCATGTCCGGCAACCAGGCGATGCAGCAGGTGCGCGCCGGACTGAAGGCGATCTATCTGTCGGGCTGGCAGGTTGCCGCCGACGCGAACACCGCCTCGGCAATGTATCCCGACCAGTCGCTCTATCCGGCCAATGCGGCGCCCGAACTGGTCAAGCGCATCAACCGCACGCTGCAGCGCGCCGACCAGATCGAGACCTCCGAGGGCAAGGGGCTTTCTGTCGAGACCTGGTTCGCACCGATCGTTGCCGACGCCGAAGCCGGCTTCGGCGGTCCGCTCAATGCCTTCGAGATCATGAAGGCATTCATCGAGGCGGGCGCCGCCGGCGTCCACTATGAGGACCAACTGGCATCGGAGAAAAAGTGCGGCCATCTCGGTGGCAAGGTGCTGATCCCGACCGCAGCGCACATCCGCAACCTCAACGCGGCGCGGCTCGCGGCCGACGTGATGGGCACACCCACACTGGTCGTGGCACGCACCGACGCGGAGGCGGCAAAGCTGCTCACCTCCGATATCGATGAGCGCGACCAGCCCTTCGTCGACTATGATGCCGGCCGCACGGTGGAAGGCTTCTACCAGGTCAGGAACGGCATCGAGCCTTGCATCGCACGGGCCATTGCCTACGCGCCCCACGCCGACCTGATCTGGTGCGAGACCTCGAAGCCCGACCTGGCGCAGGCCAAGAAATTCGCCGAGGGTGTGCGCAGGCACCATCCGGGCAAGCTGCTCGCCTATAATTGCTCGCCGTCGTTCAACTGGAAGAAGAATCTCGACGACGCCACGATCGCCAAGTTCCAGCGGGAACTGGGCGCCATGGGCTACAAGTTCCAGTTCATCACGCTGGCCGGCTTCCACCAGCTCAACTACGGCATGTTCGAACTCGCCCGCGGCTACAAGGCGCGGCAGATGGCGGCCTATTCCGAGTTGCAGGAAGCGGAATTCGCCGCGGAAGCCAATGGCTATACCGCGACCAAGCACCAGCGGGAGGTCGGCACCGGCTATTTCGACGCCGTCTCGATGGCGATCACCGGGGGCCGGTCATCGACCACCGCCATGCATGAATCGACCGAGCACGCGCAGTTCAAGCCGGCAGCGGAGTGAGTTCGCAAAAAGACGACCAACAGAGGAACGCCCGAGAGGGCAAGGACATAGGAGAAGACCAATGGCATCGATAAGCCGTGTCAAGGAACGGGCGGAAGAGCAATCGACCACGATGAGCGTCGACCAGCAGGCGACGATCCGCATGCTGGCTAACGATCTGCACAGGCTGAACCAGTCGGTGATGAAGGCCGTCGAGGCGGGCGTCTCGGTGGAGCTCGTGCGCTCTGCAAGGCACCATGGCGGCGACGGCAATTGGGGCGATCTGCTGATCCCGGTGATCGTCACGCAGCAGAGCCACAGCTGATCGGAAATGGTCCAGGCGACCCTTCACCTGCGCAATGTATGCGCAGGTGAATTTTATTTTTACGTAACCAAGCCATGGACAGAGCAGTACAGTACTGTTGCTTGAATCCACTGTTGTGGAGAGTGCCATCCGGTTCTTTTATTTCAACTTGACATAGGGTCCGATCTCACGCCAATTGTCGCCCAGATTCAACTCTGCATTGAAATAGGGGCGAACTTCTTGGCCGACTTGGGTGCCCCGTGAAACGAGACGGCGAGACCGCAAAACATGTGAATCTGGTGACCCGGGATTCAAGTACCGAGACGATCCACGATCTCTCCCGGGTGCTTGTCGTCGGGAAGTCGCCGATCAACCGTGTCGTGGTATCGAAGATCGTCGAGCGATCCGGACTCAGACCAATCTCGGAATCGCCTGATATCGCGGCGAAAACCTTGCGAACGCTAGTGCCGGGCGCGATTGTGCTCGACGGCGGCCCCGACAACAAGGATTGCGACAACCTGATGCCCGGCATCGAAAAATTGCGCCGGGCCTCGGGCAAATCACTTCCTCCCGTGATCCTGCTTTCAACCAAGAACGGCACGCCGGAGAGCCTTGGCCTGGCGAATATCATCGATGCGGTGGTGGCCAAGCCGATCACGCCCGAACGGCTGCAACCGGTGATCGATCGTCTGATCAGCCGCTGAGGCAATTGCGGGAAAGTCGTGCAGCGGTTTTTCCCTCCGGAATTATGCAAAAAGCAAATAATCGAAGTCGCGATCAGCCCGGCTTCGCGATGCTTTCTATCAGTTCCGGCAATTGGCCGAGATCCGATATCTGGCGGAAACGCGGCTCGGCAACTGGCGCCTCGACGTGTTCGAGCACCCAGGTCAGTTCGTGTGGCACATGGACACCCCAGCCGCCGGCCTCGATGGCGGGCACCACGTCCGACTTCAGCGAATTGCCGACCATCATGCTCCTTGCCGGACCATCGCCATGGCGGTTGAAAAGGCGCGCATAAGTCGCGGCGGTCTTGTCGCTGACGATCTCGACGGCGTCGAACAGGTCGCCCAGACCGGAGCCGACCAGCTTGCGCTCCTGATCAAACAGATCGCCCTTGGTGATCAGGACGAGGCGGAAGGTGCCGGCGAGTTTCTCGACCGTCTCGCGTGCATGCGGCAACGGCTCGATCGGATGGCGCAGCATCTCGCGCCCGGCGTCCAGAATCTCCGCTATGACCGAAGCCGGTACGCGCCCGTCGGTGACCTCGATCGCCGTTTCGATCATCGAGAGCGTAAATCCCTTGATCCCGAAACCATAGATCGCAAGGTTGCGCCTCTCGGCCTCCAACAGCCGCGCCGATATCTGCTTTTCCTCGCCATGATCGGCCAGCATGGCGGCAAAGCGCTTTTCTGTCGTGCGGAAGAATTGTTCGTTCTGCCAAAGCGTGTCGTCGGCATCAAAGCCGATCGTGGTCAGTTCGCTGCTGGTTCGCATCGCCGGCTTCTCGATTGCGGAAAGGCGCCAAACCTAAGCCGACCGGCAGGCGGTTTTCAACCTGCACCGGCAATTGCCGGCGGCGGCTCCCCTTCCCTTCCATCACGCGGCACGGCTATACTCCGAAATCCGCAACCCAATCTGGTGAATGATGCCGCCTGCAAAAAAGGAAGTCCGTCCGTCGAGCCGCGGAGGACGGGCGCGCACGCCTGCCTTTGTGAAAAACCTGCGTGGTGTGAAGAACTGGAAGGAAGTCAGCGATTGGCTGGAATGGCGCGGCATCGAGGATATCGAATGCATCACGCCTGATCAGGCCGGCGTGGCGCGCGGCAAGATGATGCCGTCGAAGAAATTCACCTCCAACACCTCACTGGCGCTGCCCTCGGCCGTCTTCATGACGACGATTTCCGGCGGCTATCCAGAGGACGGCAACGGCTTCCACTATCCGGAAGACGACGGCGACCTCAAGCTGATGCCGGACCTGTCGACGCTGACAGTGGTGCCATGGGAAGAAGACCCGACGGCGGCCGTCATCTGCGACCTCGTCCACCAGGATGGTCGCTCGGTCGAGTTCACGCCGCGCAATGTGCTGAAGCGCGTCATTGCCGCCTACGACAGACTTGGGTTGAAGCCGGTCGTCGCGCCCGAGATCGAGTTCTACCTCGTGCGCAAGAATCCAGACCCGGACTATCCGTTGACCCCGCCCGTCGGCCGCTCCGGGCGCGCGATCGGCGGCGGCGCCGGCTATTCGATCGCCGGCGTCAACGAGTTCGACGAACTGATCGACGACATCTACCATTTCTCTGAAAGCCAGGGGCTGGAGATCGACACGCTCATCCACGAAGAGGGCGCCGGCCAGCTCGAGATCAATCTGCGCCATGGCGACCCGGTCGAACTTGCCGACCAGGTGTTCATGTTCAAGCGCACCATCCGTGAGGCGGCTCTCAAGCACGAGATCTACGCGACCTTCATGGCCAAGCCGATCCAGGGCCAACCGGGCTCGGCCATGCATATCCACCAGTCGATCATCGACAAGAAGACGGGCAGGAATATCTTTTCGGCCGAGGATGGTTCCGAAACCGAGGATTTTTTCCATTTCATCGGCGGCATGCAGAAGCACGTGCCGAACGCGTTGGTGATGTTCGCGCCCTACGTCAATTCCTACCGGCGGCTGACGCAGGCGGCATCGGCTCCCGTCAACAACAAATGGGGCTACGACAACCGCACCACGGCGTTCCGCGTGCCGCGTTCGGACCCCGCGGCGCGGCGCGTCGAGAACCGTATTCCGTCCTCCGACGCCAATCCCTACCTGGCACTTGCAGCCTCGCTCGCCTGCGGGCTGATCGGCATCACTAGGAAGATCAAGGCCGAGCCGCCGGTGCTGACGACCGCCAACGCCGACGAAATCGACCTGCCGCGCAGCCTGCTCGAAGCCGTCGACCTGTTCGAAGGCGACGAGGAACTCTGCGCGTTGCTGGGCAAGTCCTTCGCCGCCACCTATGCAGCGATCAAACGTGCGGAATTCGAAACGTTCATGGAAGTGATCAGTCCGTGGGAGCGGGAATACCTGCTGCTCAACGTCTGACCAGTCATGAACTATCAGTCCCCAATTTCTCCCGGCCGCTCCTGGTATGAGGACACTGCCGGCCCACGGCCTGAATATCCGGTGCTCGATGGCGACCGGACCTGCGATGTCGTCATCATCGGTGGCGGCTTTACCGGCCTGTCGGCAGCGGTTCATTTGGCCAAGGCCGGAGCGGACGTGGTGCTGATCGAGGCGCATCGCTTCGGCGACGGCGCTTCCGGGCGCAATGGCGGCCAGCTCGGCACCGGCCAACGCGCCTGGGCGGAGGATCTCGAGGCCGAATATGGCCTTTCCCGCGCCAAGGCGCTGTTCGATCTTGCCGAAGAGGCCAAAGCCCACCTGCTCGAATTCGCCGCCATCAACCACATCGATATCGACTACATACCGGGTCAGCTTTCGGTTGCGCACAAGCCGCGCTATGTCGACGACTACAAGGCGCATGCCGAACTCATGGCCGGCCGTTTCTCCTACCCGCACATCGCATTCATGGATGCGAAAGAGACCGCGGAGCGGCTGGGTTCGAGCGCCTATTTCGGCGGCACGCGCGACACCGGCACCGGCCATATCCACCCGATGAAACTGGTGATCGGCACGGCGCGGGTAGCGGCACAAGCCGGCGCGCACCTGTTCGAAGGGACGCCATCAACCGGCATCATCTCCGCCGGCGGCAAGGTCAGAGTTTCCACACCGAGAGGGACGATCTCGGCGGAGAAATGCCTGATCGCGGTCAATGCCTATGGCGGAACGCTCGAGCCGGTGAGTGCCGCGCACATCATGCCGATAGGATCCTTCATCGGCGCGACCGTGCCGCTGGGGTCGGAGTCGAAAGTGCTGCCAGGGGGCGAATCGGTCGACGATTCCCGTTTCGTCGTGCGCTATTTCCGCAAATCCCGGGATGGCCGGCTGCTGTTCGGCGGACGCGAGGTCTATGGCGTCAACGATCCAAAGGATATCCACATCCATATTCGCCGTCAGATCGCAGAGCTCTATCCGGCGCTGAGCGATGTCGAGATCACCCATGGCTGGGGCGGTTATGTCGGCATCACGGTGCCG
This sequence comes from Mesorhizobium sp. M8A.F.Ca.ET.165.01.1.1, assembly GCF_004792065.1. NCBI lineage: Bacteria > Pseudomonadati > Pseudomonadota > Alphaproteobacteria > Hyphomicrobiales > Phyllobacteriaceae > Mesorhizobium > Mesorhizobium sp. M8A.F.Ca.ET.165.01.1.1. The sequence goes on from NZ_SRTH01000009.1 coordinate 158,939, forward strand.
AGAAAGCCGTTCGTGCGCGAAGTGATGCCGAATGTGATCTCGGCCGGCGGCTATTCGGGTCACGGCGTGATGCTGTCCAACTTCTTCGGCAAACTCTATGCCGAAACCGTCACAGGTAACCGCGACCGGCTGAAGCTGATCGAGGACCTGAAAATTCCGCCCTTTCCTGGCGGCCGCCGGTTCCGAGCGCCGCTGCTTTTCCTGGCGCTCAACTGGTTCGCGCTGCGCGACAGGATTTAATGCGTCGCGCAAAAGTGCCCTCGCCCAGGACGAACGACGAGCATCAAAACAGATCTAAAGTGCGTTGTTATAAGTCCGGTTCGAGGCTGCGTGCTTCAGGCAGGGATCGGATCGCCGTCATCTGATGCGATCACGATCTCATGTAATATTGTAATATCCATGTAACATTTGTTGCCCGGGCGACACATTGCGGAATTGCCGGCGAAGGCGCAGAATCCTCGGTAATGGCGTACTGATGCCACAATCGCGGACGAAAGGTCCGCATCTGGGCGATTGTTCGGGGATTGTTGCGGGCCTGCCCGCGTTTTGGGACCGATGCTGATCGAACGCATGATTTGCGAGATTTGATCGAAAGAACACCGGCCCGCTTATGGAGGTGGCAAGAGTGAGAGAGCCCTTCAGTTTCGGTGCTCCGGAACGTCGGCGCTTTGCCATGCAGTTCGGCTATGACATGCGCCCGTCATTCTGGCAGGGTGTCCGTTCGAACTCGCACCTGGTCATTGCCGCGGTCGGCACCGCCGCACTGCTTGGCGTTGCCGCGGTTGCACTCTGGCTGGCATTGCCGACCAGCGAGAGGCAAGCGGCCGCCAGCCCCGAGCAGAGCATTCCGGCCATTCCAGTGAAGACGACGAAAGTTTCTCCTTCGGGGACTACGGTCACCGCAGCTGCCGTGACACCGCAGGCGGAGCGCAAGTCCAGCCAGGTGTCACCGATCATGGCAGCGGCGGCGGGCAACATACAAGCGCTTGCGGCCAATGATCCCCGCTGGACCGGGGCACAGCCAAAGGCTGCCGCCGCGGCAGCTGATCCCGATCAAGCGGCTGCCCCCAGCCAGATAGCCAAGCAGCCCGAGCCGTTGCCTGACAAAACAGCGGCATTCGCCCAATCGTCTACCGATACCGATGCCACCGACGAGCTTGCCAAGGTCGCAGCGCCGAGCCCGCCTGCGACAAGCAGCAATCCCGATGGCGCGCAGACCGCCGGCATTCCGGAGACGCAGCCGCAAGTACCGGAACAAAAACCTGCAAATGCACAAGGCGAAGATGACGCAGCCAAGGCGAAGCCGCGCAAGGTGGCTGCGGCGGGCAGCGGCCGTATTCTCAGGACTGTCACCATGCGCAGTGCTCCGAAGAAGGGCGCAGCCTCCATGGGCACGGTGCCTGCCCGGACTTCAGTGCAACTGATGGGCTGCAAGCAGTGGTGCGAGATCGTCTACAACGGCAAGCACGGCTGGGTGTACAAGAGCTACGTCAAGCCCGACGCGTAATATCCGACGATCGCCGCATTCAGATGCAGCGCCCGCCATCGACTTCCAGCGCCACGCCGGTGATGAAGGCGGCCTCGTCCGAGGCCAGCCATAGAGCCGCATTGGCGATATCGAGCGGGGTCGACAGCCGGCCGAGCGGGATCGAGGCGCGGAATGTCTCGCGGATTTCGGGCGTATCGGCGCCCATGAATTTCTCCAGCATGCCGGTCTCGCCGGCGACCGGGCAGAGGCAGTTGACGCGAATGTTCTTGGGCGCGAGTTCCACTGCCATCGATTTGGTGGCGGTGATCGCCCAGCCCTTCGAGGCATTGTACCAGGTGAGGCCAGGTCGAGGCCGCAGCCCCGCGGTGGACGCCGTGGTCAGGATGACGCCGCCGCCCTGCCGCTCCATGATCGGTATGACGGCAAGGGCGGCGTGATAGATCGCCTTCATGTTGACTGAGGTGATCAGGTCGAAGGTTTCCTCGTCGACCTTGAGCATATCGCCGTTGCGATGGGTGAACCCGGCATTGTTGACCATGATGTCGATGCGGCCGAAGGCGCTTTTGGCCGCATAGACCATCTCGTCGAACTCGGAGCGCAACGAAACATCGGTCTGCGTCCAGATCGCCGCCGCGCCGATCTCGCCGGCGACACGTTCCGCCCCCTTGGCGTTGAGATCGGCAACGACGACCCTGGCGCCCTCTTGCGCAAAGCGCTTGGCCATGCCTTCGCCGAAGCCGGATGCCGCACCGGTGATAATGGCGACCTTGTTTTCCAGACGCATGCGTCTACCGCTCCTTGGGTTCATCGCGCGGCCTGCACGAAAGAGCTGACAGCCCGGCCGGTGCCGCGACGGGATACAGCCCGATTTCTCCCTTAGCTTTCGTCACATTCACGTTCTATGCTGCAACTGCGAAAGCTTCCGGAGTCTTCGTTCACGACAAGCCTCCCGGCGGCGCCAGTGTCAAGCGCACAGGTGGATCCAATCAATATCCAGCGATTGGTCCTCGATGTGACACCATGGCACTGGAAAATTTAAATCGATTAGAATATATCAGCCGCGTACTCGCGACCGGCGTCAAAGCGGACAGACCATGACCAGCCAGATCATCCCCGTCGACCCTTTCGACTTCATCATCTTCGGTGGTACCGGCGACCTGTCGGAGCGCAAGCTGCTGCCGTCGCTCTACTACCGCCAGCGCGACCATCAATTCTCGGAGCCGACGCGCATCATCGGCACGTCGCGCTCGAAGATGAGCGACGAGGAGTTCCGGGCCTTCGCCAAGCAGGCCATTTCGGACCACGTCAAGCCGGGCGATATCGATGCCAAGGAGTTGAAGACCTTCCTGGCACGGCTTTCCTACGTCCCGGCCGATGCGACGAGCGGCGCCGGCTTCGACAAGCTGAAAAAGGCGATCGGCGAAAGCGATCACATCCGCGCCTTCTACCTGGCCGTGGCGCCGGCGCTGTTCGGCGATATCTCGCACAAGCTCAAAGAGCACAATCTGATCACGCCGAATTCGCGCATCGTGCTGGAGAAGCCGATCGGCCGCGACCTCGCCTCGGCGCGGGCGCTCAACGACCTGGTCGGCGACGACTTCCACGAAAGCCAGATCTTCCGCATCGACCACTATCTCGGCAAGGAGACGGTGCAGAACCTGATGGCGCTGCGCTTTGCCAATGCGCTCTACGAGCCGCTGTGGAATTCCGCCCATATCGACCACGTGCAGATCACCGTCGCCGAGACCGTCGGCCTGGAAGATCGCGTCACCTATTATGACAAGGCCGGTGCGCTGCGCGACATGGTGCAGAACCACATGCTGCAGCTGCTTTGCCTCGTCGCCATGGAGGCGCCGTCGTCGATGGACGCCGACGCCGTGCGCGACGAGAAGCTGAAGGTGTTGCGGGCGCTGAAGCGCATCAACGGCAACGAGGCGCCCAAGCACACCGTGCGTGGTCAGTATCGTGCCGGTGCGTCGGCCGGCGGACCGGTGAAAGGTTATGTCGAGGAACTCGGCAAGGACAGCAACACCGAGACCTTCGTCGCCATCAAGGCCGAGATCGGGACCTGGCGCTGGGCCGGCGTTCCCTTCTATCTCAGGACCGGAAAGCGGCTGGCGACCCGGGTTTCGGAAATCGTCATCGAGTTCAAGCCGATCCCGCATTCGATCTTCGGCGACAGCGGCGCAGGACCGATCTTCGCCAACCAGTTGGTCATCCGGCTGCAGCCGGACGAAGGCGTCAAGCAGTTCATCATGATCAAGGATCCTGGCCCGGGCGGCATGCGGCTGCGCCAGATCTCGCTCGACATGAGCTTCGCGCAGTCTTTCGACGGCCGCGCGCCCGACGCCTATGAACGACTGATCATGGATGTCATCCGCGGCAACCAGACGCTGTTCATGCGTCGCGACGAGGTGGAAGCCGCCTGGAAGTGGATCGACCCGATCCAGAATGCCTGGGAAGGCGCCAAGCAGGAAGCACAGGGCTATACGGCAGGCACATGGGGGCCGTCGGCCTCGATAGCGCTGATCGAACGTGACGGGCGGACATGGCACGAGAGCAATTGAACAGCGCCAGCTACAACTGGAATGCCTTTCCCGACCGTCCGCAACTGGCCTCGGCGCTGGCTGCGAAGGTGGCCGATCGCCTCACCAAGGCGATCGCCGGGCGCGGCACGGCGGTGCTCGCTGTCTCCGGCGGCACGACGCCGGCAAAGTTCTTTGCCGCGCTCTCCACGGCGCCGATCGCCTGGGACAAGGTGATCGTGACGCTGGTCGACGAACGCTTCGTGCCGGCCTCCTCGCCGCGATCCAATGCCGGACTGGTTGCCGCAAACCTGCTGCAGAACGCGGCCAGGGCGGCCCGTTTCGTTCCGCTCTACCACGAGGCATCAGGCATCGAGGATGCCGCGGCTTCCGATGATGCGGCATTGCGATCCCTGCCCTGGCCGCTCGATGTCGTGGTGCTCGGCATGGGACCGGACGGCCACACCGCCTCGTTCTTTCCCGACGCCGACGATCTGCCGAAGCTGCTCGACCCGGCGTCCGACAGGATGATCCTGCCGGTCCATGCCAAAAGCGCTGGTGAGCCGCGGCTGACCCTGACGCTCGCCCGCATCATCGATGCGGGTTTCCTCGCCTTGCACATAGAGGGCGAGGAGAAGCGCATCGCCTTCGACAACGCTGTCGCGCCCGGACCGCGCAAGCCGATCCGCGCCGTGCTCGACGCATCGCCCAGGCCCGTGGAGGTTTTCTGGGCGCCCTGACTTCAAGTTTACAAGTGGTCCCGGCAACGGCGGGAGGATGTTTCCGGGACCTCGCCTGAAAGGACCTGATGCCATGACCGCAAGACGCGACATCGAAGCCATCACCGAGCGGATTCGCCAGCGCTCCAAACCGAGCCGCGAACGCTACCTCAGCCGAATCGCCGAAGCGTCGAACCAGACCGCCAACCGGTCGGTGCTGTCCTGCGGCAACCTCGCCCACGGCTTTGCGGTGTGCAGCCCCTCGGAAAAGCTGGCGCTGGGCACCGACAAGGTGCCCAATCTCGGCATCATCACCTCCTACAACGACATGCTGTCGGCGCATCAGCCCTTCGAGAGCTTCCCCGCCCTGATCAAGGAGGCCGCGCGCGAGGCCGGTGGCATCGCCCAGGTCGCCGGCGGCGTGCCGGCGATGTGCGATGGCGTGACACAAGGCCAGCCGGGCATGGAGCTGTCGCTGTTCTCGCGCGACGTGATCGCCATGGCGGCCGCGATCGGCCTGTCGCACAACATGTTCGACGCCGCCGTCTATCTCGGCGTGTGCGACAAGATCGTGCCGGGACTGGTGATCGCCGCGCTCACCTTCGGCCATCTGCCGGCGGTTTTCATTCCGGCCGGCCCGATGACGACAGGCCTGCCCAACGATGAGAAGGCCAAGGTCCGCCAGCTCTATGCCGAGGGCAAGGCAGGACGGGCCGAACTGCTGGAAGCCGAGTCCAAATCGTACCATGGGCCGGGCACCTGCACCTTCTACGGCACGGCCAATTCCAACCAGATGCTGATGGAGATCATGGGCCTGCACACGCCGGGTGCGTCCTTCGTCAATCCAGGCACGCCGTTGCGCGATGCCTTGACCCGCGAGGCGACGAAGCGGGCGCTGGCGATCACCGCGCTTGGCAATGCCTATACGCCTGTCGGGCGGATGATCGACGAACGCTCGTTCGTCAACGGCGTCGTCGGCCTGCACGCCACCGGCGGGTCCACCAACCACACCATCCACCTGATCGCCATGGCGGCGGCCGCCGGCATCGCGCTGACCTGGCAGGATATTTCCGATCTTTCGGAGGCAGTGCCGCTGCTGGCACGGGTCTATCCGAACGGGCTGGCCGACGTGAACCATTTCCATGCCGCGGGCGGGCTCGGCTTCCTGATCCGCGAGCTGCTCGACGAAGGCGTTCTGCACGAGGATGTGCAGACGGTGTGGGGCGAAGGCCTGCGGCCATATGCGGTCGAGGCAAAGCTCGGCGCCGACGGCAGCGTGGTGCGCGAGGCGTCACCGCGTGCCAGCGGCGACGAAAAGGTGCTGGCGCCGTTCAACAAGGCGTTCCAGCCGACCGGCGGCTTGAAAGTGCTGTCGGGCAATCTCGGCCACGCGGTCATCAAGACTTCGGCCGTCAAGCCGGAGCGACGTCTCATCGAGGCGCCGGCCAAGGTGTTCGACAGCCAGCAGGGACTGAACGACGCCTTCAAGGCCGGCACGCTCACCGGTGATTTCATCGCCGTCATCCGCTTCCAGGGGCCGAAGGCCAACGGCATGCCGGAACTGCACAAGCTGACCACCGTGCTCGGCATCCTGCAGGATCGCGGCCAGCGTGTCGCGCTGGTCACCGACGGGCGCATGTCGGGCGCTTCCGGCAAGGTGCCGGCGGCGATCCATGTGACGCCGGAAGCGGTCGAGGACGGGCCGATCGCGCGGATCCATGACGGCGACATCATCCGCCTCGACGCCGATGCCGGCACGCTGGAGGTGCTGGTGCCAGGGACCGAATTCGCGCTGCGCCGCACGGCCGAGGCCGACCTGATCGGCAATGAATTCGGTTTCGGCCGCGAGCTGTTCGCTGGTTTCCGCCAATTGGTGGGCCGCGCCGACCACGGCGCCAGCGCCTTCGGCACCGCCTGACGCGTTATGTGCGGCATGAAAAGGGCGGCTCATGGCCGCCCTTTTTTCGGGTCGAAATCGCAATCCTTATTGCACCGTCAGTTCAACCCGCTCTCCAGCCTTCACGGTCACGGTGCCTTCCTTCTTGCTGTTGTCCGGCTTCTCCGAGACCACCGCGTAATCGCCCGCCGCTATCGCGGCCTGATACTTCTCGTCATAGGCGTAGCCGATCGACTTGCGATTGCCATTGATGTCCTTCCTGGTCTCGAAAATCTCGATCTTGGAGGTGCCGGGCGCCGTGATTGCCAGCACGCCGGCATTCATGGCGACCTTGAGGTCCTGGAACTCGCCGACCTTGACGCTGAAAGGCTGTTCCATGACTGCGAGGTCAACCGTCGCGATCAACACATAGTCGTCGGGCGGCAAATCGAACTTGCTGTCGGGGCCATAGGCATACGTGACCTCGTCGCGGGTGCCATCGATCTTCTTCTTGGCCTTGAGCACCTTGAAGCCGACGCCTGAACCATCGGCCTTGTCGCCGCCGGCCGCATAATAGGCGTTGGCAACGACATGGCCGACGCCAACGATGATGTCCTTGTCTATCACCCGGCCGGCAGCGAGCGGGATCGTTTCGGTGACCGCGCCCTGTCCGATCGTGACGGTCACTTTCTGGTCGCCGGCCGGCAACACGGCTTTCGTGTCTCCATAATAGGTCGGGGGGTTGTCGGCCCCCGGATAGGCGATCACGACAGCCGCCCCGCTGGCCACATCGGCACCTTGGCTGGGACGCGGATGCAGGATGAGCGTGCCGGCATTCAAGGTGAACTGCGGCTTGTAGACCTGGCCTGCCTCGATCTTGATCTTCTGCTCCACCTTGGCCTCGCCGTCGCGCGCGACGATGACGTAGTCGCCGGGTTCCAGATTGGCTTTGTACTTGCCGTATTCGGTGGTGATGTTGTCGCCGCGCGTGCCGTCCGATTTGGCCTTGTAAACTTCCCAGGCATTGCCGTCAGTGACGGGATCGCCGCCCTCGGCCAGCACCACGGTCGGCATGAAATTGAACTCGGGCTTGGCCGGCTCCGGCGCTGGTGCCGGAGCGGGGGCCGGTGCCGGCTCGGGCGCCGGTGCCGGCGCTGCGACGGTCTCGACCAGCGCTTCCTGCAGCGCCTTCTCGTCGGAAGCCTGGATGTATTTGCCGCCGGTGCTGTCGGCGAGGCAGGCAATCTGCTTGCCTTCGTCGGCGGTCAGGCCGAAGCCGACGACGTCGGCGGTGAAATCGACGCCGGAGGCTTCGAGTTCCTTGCCAAGCGCACAGGGGTCGCCGCCGCAGGTTTCGAGCCCATCGGTGATGAGGACGACCGTCGCCTTGTCCTCGGTGTATTTCAGCGCTTCGGCCGCCTGCTTGACGGCTGCCGTCAGCGGCGTCTTGCCGAGGAATTTCATACTGTCGGCGGCTGCCGAGATGGCGCTTGCCGAGCCAGCCTGAGGCGGCACGATGAGCTGGATGTCGTCGCAGCTGCCCTTCTCGCGATGGCCATAGGCCATAAAGCCGATCTCGTCGTCTGCGGGAACCGATTGAAGCACGGTCCTCAGTGATTCACGGGCGATTTCCAGCTTGGGCTTGCCATCGATCTGCGCCCACATCGATCCCGACGCGTCGAGGATGATGATGACCTTGTTGGCGGCAAAGCCGAATGTCGTCATCGACAAAAGGAGGATCGCCGCAGCGACGCTCCGTGCAAGTCCCGCCATCGAAATCTCCTGAGTTAGCCCCCTCGTCGGCACGTGAAAGCTATTTGACGGGGCGTCGGGACACAAGCCCGCAGGCATGGCGCCGGCATGCCCGACCAGGCAAATCACTCAGTATGTCGTGCGGCGCTCTTCCGAGGGCGGGCGGCCAAATTGCAGCCGATAGCTCTGGGCAAAATAGGAATGCGAGGTGAAGCCGGTCGCGATCGCCACGTCGAGGATCGGCATGTTGGTCTGACGCAGCAATTCACGCGCCCGCTCCAGCCGCAGCCGCATATAGTAGCGCCCGGGCGTGACGTTGAGATGGCGCAGGAACAGCCGCTCCACCTGGCGCACCGAAAGGCCCGCCGACTTGGCAAGCTGTACCGCCGACAGCGGCTCGTCGAGATGGTCGGCCATCAGTTCGACGATGCGCCTGAGCTTCTCCGACTTGCCCGTCAGGTCACGCTCCGGGCCGACGCGCTGGCGGTCTCCGGCTGAGCGGATGCGCTCGTGCTGGAACTGGTTGGCGACGCCATTGGCGAGGTTGGAGCCGAAATCGCCACGCACGATCTCCAGCATCAGATCGATAGAGGTGGTGCCGCCGGCGCAGGTGTAGCGCTTGCGGTCGATCTCAAAGACATTGCCCGTGCAGTTGATATCGGGAAAGCGCTCGACAAAGCCGGCGCGGTTTTCCCAATGGATGGTGCAGCGATAGCCTTCGAGCTGGCCGGCCTCGGCCAGCAGGTAGGACCCGACCGACAAGGCGCCAAGCGCGTTGCCGCGCCGGCCCCAGCTGCGCAAGGCCGCCAGAACCTTGCTCTTGCCCGGAAATTCCGTCGTCAGGCCGACCGAAACGAAAAGAATGTCGACCGGCGGCAGGTCGGCGACGGCGTAGTCGATCTTGAGCGGCAGGCCGTTGGAGGCCATCACCGGGTCGCCATCGGCGGAGACCGTCGTCCAGCCGTAGAAATCGCGTCCAAGCAGGCGGTTCGCCGACCGGAACGTGTCGATCGCGGCCGCCAGCGAGAACATGGAAAACTTGTCGACCAGCAGGAAGGCGAACTGCCGGCCACCTTGAACGGGATCATTCGTGACCGGCCGTTCCGGGGAAATAGTGGGATTCGGCAAAGCTGCGGCTTTCAGGGTCAACCCGGGCTCAGAAGGAAGGCCGCTTCAATCCGGCCGCAAGGTAGGCCGAAGCTAACGTATTGGCCATCAGCATGGCAATGGTCATCGGACCGACACCGCCGGGCACCGGGGTGATCGCGCCCGCCGCCTTGGCCGCCTCGGCATAGGCGACATCTCCGACGAGACGCGACTTGCCCTCGCCCTTCTCGGGCGCGGGAATGCGGTTGATGCCGACATCGATGACGGTGGCGCCAGGCTTGACCCAATCACCCTTGATCATTTCCGGCCGGCCGACCGCAGCGACAAGGATGTCGGCCGTGCGGGCAAGCGCCGGCAGGTCCTTGGTGCGGCTGTGAGCGATGGTGACGGTGCAGTTGGCGGCAAGCAGCAGATTGGCCATCGGCTTGCCGACGATGTTGGAGCGGCCGACGACGACGGCGGTGAGGCCGGACAGGTCCTTGCCGCGCACGCGCTCGATCAGGAGCATCGAGCCGGCGGGCGTGCAGGGCACGAAGGCCGTGTCGAGTTCACCAGTGCCGAGCTTGCCGACATTGATGAAATGGAAGCCGTCGACATCCTTCTGCGGCGCGATGGCCTGGATGATCTTGCCGGCATCGACATGGGCGGGCAGCGGCAGCTGGACCAGGATGCCGTTGATGGCCGGGTCGGCGTTGAGTTCGGCGATGAGCTCGAGCAGTGCCGCCTCGGACGTCTCGGCCGGCAGCGTGTGCTGGAGCGAATGAAAACCGCATTCCTTGGCGGTGCGGGATTTGGAAGCGACATAGACCTGGCTGGCCGGATCCTCGCCGACGATGACCACGGCGAGACCCGGCTTGGCCTTGCCCTTGGCGACCAACTCGGCGGTCAGCGCCTTGACCGATCGCACCACGTCTTCGGCAACGCTCTTTCCGTCAATCATTTCGGCCATGGACCACCCTCAATATCGTTCCGCTCAACGCTGCCTTCGGAAAACACAATGCAGCGGCGCAGGCAATCTGCAGCGCGGCATTGTCATGAAAATTCAAGTTCGCAATCCCGTCAAAGCGCCGTTCCATGCCGTTTACGTGAAACCGGCACGGTTTTGTTCGGCCTCCACACCCTATCTGGTGGCTCAGAAGTAGCGGCGACGGGTGCGGTTTTCCGTGAGTTCGCGGACCGCTTCGCGGAATTCACGCAGGCTGGCGCGAATCTCTTCGACCGATGACTGTTCGCCCCCCTCCTCGACCGACCTGGCATGGGGAGCGGCTGGATCGGCCGGTGGCTGCGTCGGGACGGGCGGCGGCGGGTACGGCATCGGCGCCGCATAGGGTTCCGCCAGCGCTTGCGTATAGGGATGACCCGCCTGTGACCGGGGCTGCGCCGGGGGATAGCCCATCGGCTGCGCATAGGGAGAGGACGGCAAGGGCGGAGCCGGATACATTGCCTGTTGCGGCATCAGCGGCGAGCGCGAGGGCGACGCCATTTGCCGCCCATATCCTGCCTCGGCGCCTGGCTGGAAAGGTGACTGCGAATAATCCCGGCCGGCCGTCGCACGAGGGCCGAAACCGGGCTCCGGATAGCCAGGGAATATCGGAGCGTTGGCCGGCCGTCCGTTGTCGGCAAAGGCGGGTAAGGCGAACTCGCTGGAGATGTCGCCGTCGGCTTCGGCCGAGGGTTTGCGGGACATGGCCTTGCGCAGTCTCGACATGAGTGCGCCGATCCTCCCGGAGCCTTCGGCGGAAGCGGCCTCGGTCCTCGTGGCCGGCGGCGGTGGCGCGGGAGGCGGCGCTACAGGCGCTGTCGGCATTGGCGGAGCGGGTGGAGGCTCCGTCCGGAATGCCTGCGCCTCTAGAGGCGCCCTCTGTTCATCCAACTTGCGTTCGTCCAGCTTGCGCTCGCGGCGTGAGCGCGAGCTTGCCGTCTCGCGCAGGCTGTCATAGGTCCCGCGCAAGGCGCCGAGACCAACACCCGCGCCAAAGCCAAGCAGCAGCCCGGCCAGTGCCGCCAAGGCCCGCGAGGGTCCATTTGGCTCAAGTGGGGCTTGAGCGGAGGTGATCACGTTGATGTTGGTCGTGTTGATGCCCGTCTGTTCACCGGTCTCCTTGGCGCGCAGAAGATATTGCTCGTAGACGGAACGCTTGGCGGTGGCCTCACGCTCCAGTTCGCGCAGGGCAACCAGGTCGCTGTTGACGTCGCCGCTTTGGACCTTGGCCTGAGCCAGCCGAGACGCGAGGTCCTGTTCGAGCTGGACCGCGCGCTTCAGGTCGACCTGTAGCGAAGAGGCGATGCGGCGCAGTTCATTGGCAATGCGCTCGCGCGCGCCGGCAATCTGGGCATCGAGAGCCTGGAGTTCGGGATGGCGCGGCCCCAGCCGAACCGCGGCACGATCGGCCTCCTGCTTCAGCGTCGCATATTGCGAGCGCAGATCGCTCATGGTGTTGGAGTTGATTTCTTCCGGCAACGTGCCGGTCAGAACGGAATTGACGTCCAGCGAACGCGCCGACGCCGCCCGGGCATTGAGTTCCAGCGTGCGGGCGCGGGCGACGGAGAGCTGCTCGTTGAGCTTCAGCATCTGATCGTCGCTGATCAGATGGCCTTGCGCGTCGACGAGACCATGCGTGGCCCTGAAATCCTCGACCTTGCGCTCGGCCGCCTCGACCCCCTTGCGCAGATCATCTAGCTTGGACGTCAATTCGTTCGTCGCGCGTCCGGCCATGTCGGACTGGTATTTGGCGGCCTCCTGCTGAAAGACGGTCCTCGTCGTATTGGCGATGAGCGCCGACTTCTCGCCGTTCTGGGTTACAGCGCTGACGGAGATGACAAAAGTCTTGCCGGTGCGTTCGACCGACAGGCTCTTGGCCAGATTGCCAACGGCCAGCGCCTGGCGGCGAACCTCATCGACACCGCCCGGCCCATCGTGGCGTGACACAATCGAGCGGATAAGCGACATGACGCCAAGGCCGCCGGAACCCTGGCCGTTGAACTCCGGATCGTTGACTAGATTGAGATTCTTGACGACCTGATCGAGAACGGTGCCCGAGGTGAGCATCTTGATCCGGGTTTCGACGACGGCCAACGCGGCGTCGGGCTGGCCCACCGGTTGCGTGAGATCGCGATCGGAGAGCTTCAGGTCGCCCGGCTCGATGATCAGTTCGGTCGTGGCTTCGTATTTCTTCGGCATCGACAAGGCGATGGCAATGCCGAGCCCGGCGCCCAGTATCGTGGTCGCGACGATCAGCAGCTTCGACCTGGCGACGCCGCGAACAACCAGCATCGGATCGATCAATGGCTTCCATTGCTGACCGTCCGCACCGCCATCGGAGGAGGTATCGGCTCCGTCCGTGGCGCGGGATCCGATTGCATCACGAGCGCGACCCGTCCCTGAAGGTTCTTCCGGCGCCGGCCTTGCGCGCGGCATGTCGGGAGGAAGATCGCCGGCGCCGGTCTCCGCCCGGGAGCGCCAGGCGTCGTCGGCTTCAAACGGCTGCTCCCCGTCAAGAGGGAACGGCGCGGCGTCACCGACGGCAAGCGGCGACGGGCTCGCCTTGGTCTCGCGCCGGGAACGGGCCAGGCGATGGCGCGTGGCGGCATCCTCGCGCCATGAAGGATTCGCGCGATCTCCTATCGACACCAGCGAAGCGTCGTCCTCGCCACGCACGGCGTCGCCAAGCGCCAGCAAGGAGCGCTCGCGCTTCCAGTCCTCACGGTTTTCCCTGTCGACCATTATCGTGGAGCTTTACTCTTGGCCGCTTGGGAGCGGCGGTCGGCCATTCGTTAAGCCACGCTAAACAGGCATAGGAAACAAAAGGTTAATTTCCGGAAGACGGTGGCAGGAATTCACGTCCTGATTGCAAGAACTTCTAACACAACCTAAAGCTTCAGAACGGCGCGTTAAACTTTCCGGCCTATGCATTTCCTTGACCTATGACTGAGGCGAGCGACATACCGCAAAGGCGGACCTTCGCGCGGATCGGCACCTTCATGGCCGAACGACGCGGGCTGGTGCGCGACTATTTCTCGGCGATCAGCGGTGCCGGCGGGCGACTGGTGTTTTCACTCGCTTATTTCATCGCACTCGCCAATACGCTCTCGATCGCCGAATTCGGCATGTTCGCCACTGCGTCGGCGGCCGGCGTCATGCTGTCGCGAATCCTCGCCTTCGGGTTCATTTCGGCGCTCTATCGCACCGCTACCATCCGGCCCAATCTGATCGGCACCTTCACCGCCGGCTTCCTGGTGCTCGGCGCCGCCTCGCTGCCGCTTTTGGCCGCCGCCTCGTTCGGCGTCTACCTGACCTTCTTCGCCGGCACCGTGCCGCTGTCGGTGTTCACGGCGATCGTCTTCGCCGAGGCGCTGCTGTGGCGACCGGTGGAAGTGGCGCTGATCGTCAACAACGGGCTGGGCAAATTCGGCCGCGCCGCCATACTGGCGATCCTGGCCACGGCACTGCGGGCGCTTGGTGCGGTGTTATTCATGGTCTCGGCACAGCACGGCATCTGGGTGTGGTCGTGGTTCTACATCGGCGCCAACGCCGCCTCGCTGCTGCTCGCGTTTGGGTGGTTTTATCCGCGCCAGAGGCTGCGGCTGCGCGTCGAGCTCTATCTGCGGCGGCTCGCCGATTCCATCTATGTGGCCGGCGCGGAGGTGCTGTTCTACCTGCAGATGGAGTTCGACAAGCTGCTGGTGCTGGCGATCGGCGGACCACATCTGGCCGGCATCTATGCCATCATCATGCGCCTGGTCGACCTGACGGCCATTCCCATCCGCACCTTCTCGATGATGCTCGTGCAGCGCATGATGCGCGCGCCCGAACTCCTCTCACGGCTGGCGGTCAAGAGCGGCATCGAGGGCGGTGTGTTCGCGGTCTCGACGCTGGCGCTGGCGGCGCTCGGCATCGTGCTGCATTTCTTCCCCAACGCGCTCGGCAGGAATGTCTCCGAGGCCGCGCCCCTGGTGGCGCTGGCGATCTGCGTGCCGGGACTGCGCAATCTGGTCGAATACCAGGCCGAGCTTCTGTTCGCGCGCGGCCAGACGCTGGTGCGGGCGCTCAATCTGGGCCTGCTCGCCGCCCTCAAGGCGCTGCTGCTGACCTATGTGCTGACCACCATTACCGAGACATCTGATCTGGTGCTGTCGCTCAACATCGTCTTCCTGCTGCTCTATCTCGCGTCGATGCTGCTGACCTATTCGGCGCTGCGCCGACCGGCGAAGGCAATCTAGGACAAGTCAGCGATCAAGCCCGATCAGGCGGCGGATGCGGCCGATATCCGTGCCGATAAAGGACTGCATGCCGATCGCCACCTGCTCCGGCGCCATGCTGGCGACGAAGCGGCGGAACTCATCGTCCGACAACGCCTCGCCCGTCCAGTGGACACGGCAGAATTCCTCCGAACCGTGGAAATGGCCGGCGCCGTCCAGCAGATCATCGACATAGCGGCCGTAGATCATACATTCGGAGAATTTGCGCGCCGAGCCGATGACCTCGACCCAGTCGCGACCATGGACCTTTTCGATCCGGCCGCACATGGCCAGCACCGTGTCACGGCGCCAGGCGATCAACGTCGAGATATAATCATGGACCGACGCCTGGGACCGGTCGATGCCGAGTGCGGCGCCGGCATTGCGCGACCACACGCGATGCTCGTCATGGCCGTCATCGGCGAGCACGCCATCGCGGCGGAACAGGCGCGCGCTGCCATCGCGCCAGAAGACACCGCAATCGAACGCCTTCAGGAAAGCGACGTCGGAATCGCAGAAGATCAGCACGTCTTCCCCGGCGTGCGCCGATATGGCGATACGGCGCAGTTGCTGCACGTGCCAACCGCGCAGCGGCTGGGTCTTCATGCTGAGCCAGACGCGCCGGCGAAACAGGCTGAACGGATCGTCGAAGGCTCGCAGCCAGCGCGGCAGGAGATCCCGCTCATCGACGATCGAGCGGCGGCTGGTCGCCAACTGACGGAAAAGCGCGAGGTCGCGATGTTCGACCAGAATGTAGTGGTGCGCGGCGCCTGAGACATGGCGGTCAAGCGTTTCGCACAGCAGGCGGCAGCGCTCGAAATCCGGGGCGTAGCTTGCCGTCACCACTGCCGCCGTTGGCGTCTTCGGCAACAGGCCCGGGCCGGCCAGCGGGTCTGGGACGAAGCGCTTGTTCAACGAAACTCTCCGGGAGCATCTGCGGCGGCCTCGGCGCCGCGCGACCATTTCTGCTTGACGACCCGCCACAGGAACAGGGGGTTGCCGACCACATAGCGGCGCCAGAGCCGGCCGGGCTCGACCGCCAGCCGGAACAGCCATTCCAGCCTCAGGCGGCGCATCCATAGCGGGGCGCGCGGCACCGAGCCGCTCAGGAAATCGAGCAGCGCGCCGACCGCGACGGGCAGCGTGCAATGACGTTCGTCGATGTGGCGTTCAATCCACAGCTCCTGGCGCGGCACGCCCATCGCGACGAGCAGCATGTCAGGTCGCAATTTTGCGATCCGGCCGATGATCTCCGGCTCCTGCGCGGCGGAGAAATAGCCATCGTGAACGACCACGAAGCTGTGCTGCACGGCAAGCGCCGCCAGCTTCAGCGACGCCGCCTCGGCGTTGACACGCGTCGCACCGAGCAGCCCCACGGTCAGCGGCCGCTTGGAAGCCTGCAGGAATGCGGGCACGAAATCGGTGCCGTTGAGATTGTCGGGAAATGCCGCGCCGTAGAGAAGCTTCGCGGCGAGATCAACGCCGATGCCATCCGGCAGGATGAGGAAATCGTCGAGCGCCTCGGCGAAGACCGGGTCGGTATAGGCGATGTTGGCATTGTGAGCGTTGAGGAAGCTGACCTTGGTGAAGCGCTTCTCCGCAAGCAGGCGATTGAGCAGGGCGGTCGCATCGTTCCAGCGGATGGCGAGCACCGGGATGCCGAGGATCATTTTCAGACTGTCGAGCCCGAACGCGGCGCGGGTGGCGTGCATGTTCATGCATACACCTCCCGCCGGACGGCACCGATTTTTTCGAGACCGACACGAATCGCGGCGTCGAGCGCCTTGACCTGCCGGCGATGGAAGGTGCTGCCATCGACATCGTCGATATCGGCCGCGGCAGCCTCCAGGGCCTGGGCGAAGCCGGCCGGATCGTCGGTGACCACGCAATTGGTGGGGCGATAGTCGATGCCGCGCAGCGAACGGCTGGTGGCGACCGAGGGCAGGCCAAGCTCGAAGGTCTCGATGGTCTTCAACTGTACGCCGCTGCCCGCGGTGCTGATCAGCGGGATGACGGCCGCGCCAAGGACGAAAGCCCGGGCATCCGGAACGCGGCCGACGAATTGGACGCCCGGATGCGTCGAGGTGACGCCGGAAGGCATGTGGCCCGCGATGCGGATGCGGAAACCAGGCCGCAGGTGCGGCACCACCTTGCCCAGGAACCAGTCGAGGCCGATGCGGTTTGGCTGCCAGGTCCAGGTGCCGATCAGGGCCGCGTCGCACTCGATCGGGCGCAGGCCTTTCCGGACCGGCGCCGTGTCGCCGGTTACCAGCGGCAGCACCGCCGAACGCTCATCCGAGGCGACACCGAGCGCCACGCGATCCTCCTCGGCCAGCGTGAAGACGAAGCGCGCGCGGCGGCAGAGACGCTCTTCGACGAGCTTGAGCAGCCTTGCCTCGCGCCGGAACAGCAGACGCTGGAAAATGCCGCCGGCGGCAGCGGCATTCTCGCGGGCCGAGAGATGCTCG
This sequence comes from Mesorhizobium sp. M8A.F.Ca.ET.165.01.1.1, assembly GCF_004792065.1. Lineage (NCBI taxonomy): Bacteria > Pseudomonadati > Pseudomonadota > Alphaproteobacteria > Hyphomicrobiales > Phyllobacteriaceae > Mesorhizobium > Mesorhizobium sp. M8A.F.Ca.ET.165.01.1.1. The sequence continues at coordinate 176,113 of NZ_SRTH01000009.1, forward strand.
ACATTGTGGGCGACGAAGATCGAAGGCCGGCCTTCGAAGAGCTTTTCGAAAGCACCGGCGAACTGCACGGAATTCAGCACATAACCATCGAATGGACCGGCGCGTTCGATCGCGGCCTGAACGTCGTGGTCGGACACCGCACGCAACTTGACCGACGCGAAGGTGAGGCCCGAAAATATCGCCTTGCCGACCCAGGCGAGTTTTTGCAGCGGCGAAGCACTTTCGGTGCGCACGTCGATCGCACCAAGCACCACCGTGTTTTCGGGATCTATCGCGGCTTTCCCGGGCCAGGTGAAGCCGATGACCGTCACGCGCGCGCCGGCGCGCCGCAAGGCGGCGATGATCGCGGCGTTGGCGATCTCGTAGCCCGAGGCGAGAGCACCGTCGGGCACGATCGATGTGGCGAACAGCAGATGCATCTCACTATCCTGTGGTGTAGCCGGTAGCAAAGCGCGGTGAACCCTTGATTAAACGAGCACGATCAACGCCCCAAAGCCCATGCCTGGCGGGCCTCTCCATGCAAGGTGATTAACGAAACCTTATCATCGTGATGCTACCAGAACGCGACTCAAGACGCGGCTGGATACGGATGATCCCTTTGCCATCGGACGGTTCGGTATCGATCGCGGGACGCTCTCCCCGGCTCGACGCGGAGGCCGTCGAAGCGATCGTCACCTTGCCGACTTTCAAGCGGCCCGAACAGGTGCTGGAGACGCTGGCGTCGCTGCGCCAGCAGCAAACCGGCAGGCGCTTTGCCGTCATCGTCATGGAGAACGAGGCCGAGGCGCGCGAAGGGGCCAAGGCCGCGCTGCCGCTGTTCGAGCGCGGCGAGATACCGGGCATGGTCATCATCGCGCATGAGCGCGGCAATTGCAGCGCCTACAATGCCGGCTGGCAGACGGCGATCCTGCATTTCCCGAACTTCAGGCATCTGCTGGTCATCGACGATGACGAGATCGCCGATCCGCAATGGCTGGAGCGGATGTGCCGCGCGGCCGAAACGCTCGGCGCCGATATCATTGGCGGCCCGCAGGTTCCCGTCTTTACCGATCCTGCCCACGCGACATGGGCCGAGCATCCCGTCTTCGCGCCTCCCTACCGGGAGACGGGAGAGGTGCCCGCACTCTATTCGTCCGGCAATCTTCTGGTCGGGCGTAGCGTGCTGACCGCGATGGGGCCGCCCTTCCTCGATCTCAGGTTCAATTTCATGGGCGGCGGCGATGCCGACTTTCTCAGCCGGTCGGCGCAAAGGGGCTTCGCGCTGGGCTGGTGCGCCGAAGCCAAGGTGCGGGAGACCGTTCCGGCCCGGCGCGTCGAGACCGACTGGATCCGTGCCCGCAGCCTGCGCAACGGTGTCATCTCGACGCTGGTGGAAAGGAAGAAGCGCGCCGGCATGCCCTTCGCAGGTGCCAAAGTGTTCGCCAAGAGCCTGGCGCTCCTTGCCGTCTCGCCGCTTCGCGGCATGATGCGGCTGGCGCGCACCGGATCGCCGGCGATCGCCATCTACCCCGTCCATGTGGCGCTCGGCCGCGTGCTGGCCGAATTCGGATATGCCAATGAGCAATACCGCCAGCCTGAGAAAAACTGAGCGCGCCCCGCTCAGCGCCGCGTTCACACGCGACGGCGTGGCGACCGCGATCGCGGCGCTGCTGTTCACCGTCATCATGGTGTCCTTCCGCCCGTTCCAGCCGGCCGGCGCCGAACTCACCGGCGAAGGCGGCGACATCGTCAATCAGCTCGGCTTCGGCTCACTCGGCGCGGTTTCGGTCTTTGCCTTGATGGCCTTCGCCGACCCGCGCGTCGTGCGCTCGCTGCTCAGCCCATCCTGGATTCTGATGCTGGGTTTCTTCTTCCTGTCGGTGCTGCTGGCAACCGATCCGCCCTCGGCCATGCGCGCGGCGTCTTTCACCATGATCGGCATCCTGACGATGGCGACGATCCTGGCGCTGCCGCGTGACGCCGAGTCCTTCTCCAGAGTCATCATCTTCACCGCCGTCGCGGTGATGGGCCTATCCTATCTCGGCCTCATCGTCTTTCCACACGAGGCGATGCACACGGCCGACTCGCAAGAGCCCGAACATGCCGGCCTGTGGCGCGGCGTGTTCACCCACAAGAACATCGCCGGACCGATCATGGCCTGCTTCAGTTTCGCCGGCCTTTATCTCTATCGGCGCGGTCAGCGCTGGTGGGGCGCTGGCATCTTCTGCGCGGCGATGATCTTCATGCTGCACACCGGCTCCAAGACCACCGCCGGGCTGGTGCCGTTCTCGATCCTGATCGTGATGTTTCCGAGCCTGATGGGCATGCGGCTCGGCACGCCGATCCTGTTTGCGCTGGCGATAATCGCCACGGCGGTCGGCACGCTGGGCATCGTCTTCCTGCCGCCGATCAAACATCTGGCGGCGATCTATTTTCCCGACATGACCTACACCGGCCGCACCACATTGTGGGAGTTCGCCGGCTCGATGCTGGCGAAGAAGCCGTGGACCGGCTACGGCTATGAGAGCTTCTGGGGCACGCCGCTGCTGTTCAACCAGGACCAGCCCTTCGATCGCCCCTGGGACATCAGGACCATCGTGCACGGCCATGACGGCTATCTCGACATTGCCGTGCTGATGGGCATCCCTGCCCTTTGCGTGGCGGTCTACACTTTCCTCATCGCACCGCTGCGCGACTACATGCGCATTCCGCAGCGCAAGGAAAACATCTTTCTCGGCGACTTCTTCATGATGGTGGTGCTGTTCACCGCGCTCAACGCCTTCCTCGAGAGCTTCTTCTTTCATCGCGGCGATCCGGTCTGGCTGTTCTTCGTGCTCGGCGTGCTGGGTCTCAGGCAAGTGTCGCTGCGGCCGATCGCGGTGCGCACGCCCGTCCAGCGGTCCTGAGAGGGCTTCCCCACCGATCCGCGAGCGTCTATGTCATGGCCTTTCCTCGGAGGGCTCTCGATGACGATCAGGCTTGTTCTCGCCGGCTGCGGCAATATGGGTTACGCCATGCTCTCGGGCTGGCTGAAGTCCGGCAAGCTCGCACCCTCAGCGGTTTTCGTGGTCGAGCCCAACGCGGACCTGCGCAATCGCGCCGCCGCACTCGGCTGCGGCACCGCGGCGGAAGCCGAAGCCATTCCGACGGATGCCGTACCTGAACTCGTCATCATCGCGGTGAAGCCGCAGGTGATCCGTGACGTCACCGCCGCCTACAAGCGCTTCGGCGACGGCCGCACCACTTTCGTCAGCATTGCCGCCGGAACGCCGTCGGCCACCTTCGAGCAAATCCTCGGCAACCGCGCGCCGATCGTGCGCTGCATGCCCAACACGCCGGCTGCCATCGGCAAGGGCATGATGGTGGTGTTTTCCAATCCCCTGGTTTCCGACGACGCCAGGCGTTTCGTCGCCGACCTGCTTTCGGCCAGCGGCGAAGTGGCCACCATCGACGACGAGAGCCTGATGGATGCGGTGACCGCCGTGTCCGGATCGGGTCCGGCCTACATCTTCCATTTCATAGAAGCGCTGACCGTGGCCGCCGAGAAGGCCGGCTTGCCGGCGGCGACCGCCAGGCTGCTTGCCATGCAGACCGTCTACGGCGCCGCGTCGCTCGCCGCGGAAAGCAGTGAGGACCCGGGTGTGCTGCGCCAGCAGGTGACCAGCCCCAACGGCACGACGGCGGCCGCGCTTGGCGTGCTGATGGGCGAGGACCGGCTGACCAAGCTGCTCACCGACGCGGTGGAAGCGGCGCGGCTAAGGTCGATCGAACTGGGGAAATAAGCGGGGACAGCTCGGGGTGTGTCAGGAATATCCCCACATGTCGCTGATCTATTCCTTATCCATAGTTCGGCCACCCGCTCCTGCCTTGGCTCTAAGATCGTGAGCTATGATGGCAAGCCTTTTGGCGAGCGAGAGTTGCTTTCGCTGCAGTTCGGATTCAAGCGCTTTGAAGACCGCCTTGGCCATCGACGTATTGCGCAAGTCTGCAAGCCGTCTCGCCAATTCGCGTGCGCGCGGATTTCTGATGTAGAGTTTCATCTGGGTCCTCGACGCTATGATTTTGACAGAATAGAAGCCTGAGCGGTAGTTCCTAACGTCGTCATCCTAGGGCGAAGCAGGAGCGAAGCTCCGTCGCGGAGACCCTAGGATCCATGCCGGGAGCTCAATGGAAGGGCGCAGCGGAGCAAAATTCTGCCACCGCTGCAACGCCTCTAATTCACGGCATGGATCCTGGGGTCTGCGCCGCGTCGCTACGCTCCTTGCTTCGCCCCAGGATGACGAAGTTGCGGTTACCGCTTTCCCGGCAATGCGAGGCTAGCTTCCGTACAGCATTTCGTCCTGCAGACGGCGCAGCGCAAACAGCCTGGTCGTCTGGTCGGGCGCGGCATTGTCGGCCGTCAGCAGATCACCTTTCCTGACTGGTTTCAGCACCTTGCCGCCCTCGAGCAGGCCGACCGGGACGGCGCGCTGAGCGCGGGCTTCGCGAACGGTCATCGTCCAGGAGCGATAGCAAGTTTCGCCGATCGCATCGAAGGTCTCGCCGACGGCGAGATCGCGCTTGGCAACGGCGCAGACCTCGGCAACCGGCCGCGGCAGCGGCACCATGTCCGGTTTGCCGAACAGCACGATGCGGGCGGCGGTGAGCGGCACTTCGAGCGACGTCAAATGGTAAGGCCGGAACAGGCTGTAATAAGGGCCGTGGCCGATATGCAGGTCGTCCATGCGTTCGATGATGCGCGGATGCGTCGCCTCTACGATGACGAAGACGCCGGGCGCCACACCCTTGCCGATGGTGTAGTCGACGACGCCCTTCTTCAGCAGGAGGCCACCGTCCTCGCGCGGGATCAGCACCTTGACGAGGTCGTCGCGGTCGGCCTTGGGACCATGCATGCCGGGCACGTCGGGCACCAGCCCGGTGGCGTTGGCGATGGCGCACATCTCGACCATGGTCTTGGAGCCGTCGATGAACTCGACCAGCATGCGCGGGTTCATGTTGCGACGGATCGCTTCCTCGCGATAGTCGTCGGGCACCGCATCATGGTTGAGCGGGTTGTTCTTGCCCTTGCCGGCCGAGACGATGGTCAGGCCGAGGGCGGAGGCGAATTCGATCAGTTCCATGCAACTCGACGGCTCATCGCCGGCGCCGACCGAATAGACGACGCCAAGCCGGTCGGCCTGCTGTTTGAGATAGCAGCCGATGGTGACGTCGGCTTCGACATTCATCATCACCAGATGCTTGCCATGCTCCATCGCCATCAGGTCGAAATCGGCGGCAACGCCCGGCTTGCCGGTCGCGTCGATGACGACGTCGATCAGTGGATTGGTGACCAGCGTCTCGTTCGAGGTGATGGCTATTTTTCCCGACTCGATCGCAGCAGTGACTTTCGATGCGGTGTCGGCTTCAACCGCCATCGCCTCGTCGCCATAGGCGATGCGGATGGCATCGCGCGCGGTGTGCGGGCGCCGGGTCGAGACGGCGCAGACCGCAATGCCCGGCATCAGCATGCCTTGCGTGACCAGGTCCGTGCCCATTTCGCCGGAGCCGATGACGCCGATGCGCACGGGGCGGCCCTCGGCGGCGCGTCTGGCGAGATCGCTGGCAAGTCCCGTCAAGGCGACATTGGTCATGCAGGGATGTCCACAGCTTCTTGATTCGAGGCCGGATTAGCAGGGACGGGTCCGCTGTGCCAATAAAACCGCTCGCGGCCGGCGATTTCCAATGGAATCGCCGGGAAACGGCGCATTCGCCGCGAATTATTGGCCCAAAGGGTTGCCAATTGACATTGTCGTGAACAGCCACAATAAAACATTCGTTTGCTAACAAAGGCAAATGTTCACTCCGAAACACCGCTCGGACGAGCATTTCGCCTCTCGTTAGATTTGGGGAGGCCTTTGCGCCAAGGCGCGGCAAAGGCGTGGACGAGACAACGGAGCATCCTCGGGCAGAGCCCGTGGCTCCAGGGGAGGAAGAATGGATACTCTACTCGCTGGCCTCAAGGGGGCCATCGACACGCTCGGCGCGACAATCCTGCTGCCGATCGTCATTTTCATCATCGCCGTGGTTTTGGGCGCCAAGGTCAGCAAGGCCTTTCGCGCCGCCGTCACCATCGGCGTCGCCTTCATCGGTATCAACCTCGTGCTTGGCCTGATGTTCACGTCGATCGGCGACGTGGCCAAGGCCATCGTCACCAACACCGGCATCCATCGCGACATTATCGATGTCGGCTGGCCCTCGGCGGCCGCGATCGCCTTCGGCTCATCGGTCGGGCTTTGGGTCATCCCGGTCGGCATCCTGGTCAACATCGTGCTGTTGCTGACGCGCATGACGCGCACGCTCAATGTCGACGTCTGGAATTTCTGGCACTTTGCCTTCGTCGGCTCGCTTGTCGTGGCCGCCACCGACAATCTGGCCTACGGCATTGCGATCGCGGCGCTCGTCGCGGCGCTTTCGCTGCTTTTCGCCGACTGGTCGGCGCGCGCGGTGCAGCAGTTCTACGGCGTTCCCGGCATTTCGGTGCCGCATCTCGCCTCGGCGCAGATCCTGCCGATCGCCATCATCCTGAACTGGATCATGGACCGTATTCCCGGCATCAACCGCATCAACATCAACACCGAAACCATCGAGCGCCGCTTCGGCGTGTTCGGTGAACCGGTCGTGCTCGGCCTCATCATCGGCCTCGTGCTCGGCGCCATCGCATTCTACAATGCGGGCGATCTCAGTGTGGTCCTGGCCAAGGTGCTGGGCACCGGCATGACGCTGGCCGCGGTGATGCTGCTTCTGCCGCGCATGGTGAAGATCCTGATGGAAGGCCTGCTTCCGGTTTCCGACGCGGCGCAGGAATTCGTGCGCAAGCGCACCGGCGACCGCGAGCTTCTGGTCGGCCTCGATTCGGCGATCCTGATCGGCCATCCCGCGGCGATCTCGTCGTCGCTGATCCTGGTGCCGATCGCGATCATCCTGTCGGTGATCCTGCCCGGCAACCGCGTCATCCTGTTCGCCGACCTGGCGGTCATCCCGTTCATCGTCGCCATGACCGCGCCGCTGGTCAAAGGCAATGTGTTCCGCATGGTGGTGATCGGCACGGTGACCTTGGCGATCGGCTTCTATGTCGCCAACGCGCTGGCGCCGCTGTTCACCAGTGCGGCCGTCGCATCGGGTTTCAAGCTGCCGGCGGATGCGCTGCAGATCACCTCGGTGGTCGACGGCTTCCTGTGGGTGCCCTACGTGATCATCGAGGCGATCCAGGGGCTTGGCCTTATCGGCATCATCATCATCGCGGTGGCCATCGCAGCGCTGTTCGTGCTCTACCGGCGCAATACGCTCGGCTGGGAGCGGGCGGCAGGCGCCGAGGACGAGCCGGCCGAACACACCGCCTGAGCCTTGGCGGCTTCAATCTGAAACGATCGTGCGCCCTCCCCGGGGCGCACGATTCATCGACGGAGCAAGACATGTCCGACGGCCTCATGCAGCTTCTGGATCCTGAGGCGATCGTGCTCGGATCCGATGCCTCGACCAATGAGGAGATCATCCGCATCCTCGCCGGGCGGCTCGAGGCGCTTGGCTATGTCAAAAGCTCCTATGCCGACGCGGTCGTTCGCCGCGAAATGACCATCCCGACAGGGCTGCCGCTGGAACGCGCCGACAATGTCGCGGTGCCGCACACCGATCCCGAGCATGTGCTGAAGCCCGGCATCGCAATGGGCACGCTGAGAAAACCGGTGACCTTCGCCAACATGGAAGATCCCGACGAGAAGTTGCCGGTCGGCTTCGTCTTCCTGCTTGCCATCAATGACAGGGATAAGCAGATTGAAGCGCTGCAATCCGTCATGGAGACCATCCAGAACCCGCAGGCATTGGACGGCTTGAGGTCGGCCAGCAACCTCGACGACGTGCGTGCCGTGCTCGGCTGATAACCAAGGAGGAGCAGCAAATGTCCAAACAGAAAACCATTCTCTTTGCCTGCGGCACCGGCATCGCCACCTCGACGGCGGTCAACGTCGCCGTCACCGAGGCGATGAAGAAGCGCGGGCTTACCTTCAACGCGCAGCAGGCCAAGGCGACCGAAGTCCCGGGGCTGGCCGACAGCGTCGACTTCATCGTCGCCACCACGCCGATCTCGGCTTCGGTGACCAAGCCGGTGATCAAGGGCCTCGCCTTCCTCACCGGCATCGGCAAGGACAAGGTGCTCGACGAGATCGAGGCGCAACTGCGCAAATAGGGCGCGGACAACGCGGCCTTGTCGATATAGCCTCAGACCACTCTGAGGTAGCTGGTCATGCCTGATTTCTGGTGCTCGATGATGTGGCAATGCAGCAGCCAGTCCCCGGGATTGTCGGCGACGAAGCCAAGGCTCACCTTCTCATTGGGCTGGATGAGGTAGGTGTCGGAAATCAGCGGCTGAACCGGGCGCGTCGACGACGACAGCACCTTGAAGCTCATGCCGTGCAGATGCATCGGATGCGATTGCGGCGTCAGGTTCTCCATGTCGATGATGTAACTCCTGCCGAGCTTCAATTCGGCCAAAGGCGCGGTTGGATCGGGTGTATCGCCCGGCCACGGCACTTTGTTGATCGCCCAGAAACTGTAGCCGAGCGAGCCGCATATGCCGTCGCTCGGGACGTTCTCCGCCGTGGCGCTGAGCGTCAGCGAAATATGCCGGGCAGCGGTGAGATCGACGTCGGCCACCGGATTGGCCTCCAGCGGTGCGAGATCGCGGCTGTCACGTTTGAGGGAGGTTCCAACCGCGCGCAGCGTTGCCAGGGCTTTCGGCTTGGTGCCCCTGACGTCCCGCAAGGTCACGAGCGCGCCCTCGTCGTCGGGCATGCGGACAGCGAGTTCCAGACGCTGACCGGGTCCGATCAGTAGGGCATCGGGTGCAAAACGCCGCGGCACCGGGTTGCCGTCCAGCGCGATGACGTGAGCTTCGGCGCCGTCGACGCGAAAGGCGTAGATTCGGGTGACATCGGTGATTGCAACGCGCAGCCGCACCAACCCGCCGGCCGGCGCGTCATATTGCGGCTGGTCGAGCCAGTTGGCGGTGCGCACCGTGCCGTAGGTGCCGGTTCTCGCCGCATCGCGCGGCCGGAACTGGTCGATGAACTGGCCGTCGTCGCCAAGGCGCCAATCGCGCAGATTGAGGACAAATTCGGCGTCGAATTTCGGATCGTTCGGGTTTTCGACCACGATCACGCCAGTCAGGCCGCGCCCCATCTGCTCCAGCGTATTGCAATGCGGGTGATACCAGAAGGTGCCGGCATCGGGCGGGGTAAAGGCGTAGTCGAAATGATCGCCGGTGTAGACGTAAGGCTGCACCAGGAAGGGCACGCCATCCATCTTGTTCGGCAGGCGAATGCCGTGCCAGTGGATGGTCGTCGGATCGTCGATGGCGTTTTTCAGACGCGCGGCGAAGGGCTCGCCCTTCTTCATCCTCAGCACCGGCGGCATTTCGGCGTTGCCATAGGTCAGCACATCCCTGGTCGGGCCGACATCCATAAGCTTCGCCTGGATTTTTGCCGTCCGCAGCACCACCGGCTCGGGCGTGGCCGCGGCCCAGCCGCCAATCCTGCCGATCGCGGCAAGCCCGACACCGCTCGCGCCAGCGATGGCGGCGGTTTTCAAAAGCCTGCGGCGTGTGATTAGGGTCATTCAGCGCTCCAACTGCAGGGTGCCCCGCATCCAGTGCGCCTTGGATCACAGGCGAGCCACCGGCGCAAACGTCGACACATTGCACATTGGCGATTGCTTGCGCCATCACTTCGAAACCGAAGTCGGTTTCGTGCCCTCTGACACCAGGGCCGAGTCATTGCCTCCCCAGGATCCCGACGACTTATGCCTGATCGACGCTCGCCAGGAAACGAGCGAAGACAGGGTTGAAGCGGTCGGGCGAATCCCAGAACGGCGCATGGCCCGATTTGTCGAGCAAATGCGCCTTGCCTTCCCACAGGTTGGAAAACTTGACCGCCGCGACGAAATCGGTGTTGACGAAAGGCTCGTCGATGCCGTTCAGAACGGCGATCGGCGGTGTCTTGCCGGCGACGATCTCGCGCTGGTTGCGGCCGGTGCCGGCGGCGAATTTCTCGAACATCAGGCGTCGCGCCCGCCCGTCGGTGCGCGCGACCGTGTCGATGAGGAACGGCTCGAACGGTTCGCCGCAGGTGCTGCGCGCATAAGCCTCGACGTCGGCGGCGGTGAAGACCTCCTGTCCGGCAAGGTGCATATGCGGGCTCGGCTTGAAGCCGTTGCCGACTTCCTCGGGCGACACCGGCGGGGTGCCCGTTATCATCAGGCCGAGCAGGCCAGGATACCGGTCGATCATCTCCAGCCCGATATGGCCGCCGAGCGACCAGCCGAAGACGATGGCCTTGCCGACACCGAGCAGGCCGAGCACTTCGGTCATCGCGTCGGCGTAGCCCTCCATGCTGTAGGAGCGGTCCGGATCGATGGCATCGCCGGACGCGCCGTGCCCAGGCAGATCGGGAGCGATGAGGTGGTAGCGCTCGCCGAGCGGGCTCTCGAGCTGGTTGCGGAAGACCGCGCCGGAAGACGAATTGCCGTGGATCAGCAGCACGGCGGTGCCTTTGCCGTCGGTCTCGCGAACGGCGATCCTGCCGTGGCTGGTTTCAAGGGTGTTCTGCGAGATCGTCATCTTTGGCTCCGTCTGGAATTGCCCTGTTCGAGGCAGTTGCACAACAAAGCGCCGCCACCTCCCCTAGCCCTGCCATAACATTTTCCCGGTCTCATGCCGTTGAAAAATCCTTTTCAAATAAGAACAATTATGCGTAGATTGTCAATTATCCAACTCCCGATGAACGGGAGGAAAACAGGGAACGGCACGATGAAATCCAAATCCGCAGGCAACAGAATCCGCCATATGCTGATGAGCACAGCGCTGATCGCAGCGTTTGCCACGGCGAGCGCACCGGCCTTCGCCGATGTCGTCAAGATCGGCCTGCTGGCGCCGATCACCGGCCCTGCCGCGGCGGACGGCCAGGAATTCCAACGCGGCGTGCAGATGGCGATCGATGAGGCGAACGCCGCCGGCGGCGTTGCCGGCAACACGTTCGAACTGGTGGTCGGCGACGTCAAGGATCAGTCCGCCGGCAACGTCACCAGCGCGGTCGAACGCCTGCTTGGCGATCCCGGCGTGCAATTCATGCTCACCGGCTACGCCAGCCTGACGAATTTCGAGATCGACAACATGGCAGAGGCCGAGATGCCCTACATGCTGGCGGCCACCTCTCAGCAGACCAGGGACATCATCGCGCCGAGCCCCGACAAATACATGTGCTGCTGGTCCCTGACGCCATCCTTCGACGCCTACAATACCGACGTCACCCTGTTCGTCGAGAAGCTCGCGGCCGACGGCAAGATCACCTTGCCGACCAAGAAGGTCGCCATCATCTCCTCCGACAATGCCTATTCGAAGACCATCTCCGAAGGCATGAAGAAGACCTTCAAGGAGAAGGGCTGGACCATCACGGTCGACGAGATCGTGCCGTTCGGCGAAGTGACCGACTGGCGCCCGATCCTGGCCAAGGTGCGCGAGAACGTTCCCGACGTCGTCATCAACACCGACTATCTGCCGGGCAATTCGGCGTCCTTCCTGAACCAGTTCCTCGAGCAGCCGACCAAGAGCCTGGTCTTCCTGCAATATGCGCCGAGCGTTCCGGAGTTCGTCGAACTCACGGGCAAGAAGTCGAACGGTGTCATCTACAATCTTCTGGGCGGTGCCCTGACGACGCCGAAGAACCCGCGCGCCGACGAGGTAGCGGCCAAATTCAAGGCCAAATACGGCGTCGAAAGCGGCACCTATGGTGTCGGCCTCTATGAAATGACCAATGTCTATTTCGACGCGGTCAAGAAGGTCGGCGGCGCATCCGACCATGCGGCGATCATGAAGGCGCTGTCGGAGACCGACAAGCAAGTCGCTGAAGGCCGGCTGAAATTTGATCCCGCCACGCATCTCGCGACGCAGGGCGACGACTATATCCCGATCACCTTCTTCCAGATCTGGGACGGCCAACGCACGCTGATCTCGCCGGAAAAATACGCCACCGGCGCCTTCAAGCCGCAGCCCTGGATGCAGTGAGGCATGGCTCTGCTTGAACTGGACGACGTGTCGAAGGCCTTCGGTTCGCTGAAGGCCGTCGACGGCGTGTCGTTCAAGGTCGAGGCCGGCGAAATTTTTGGCATCGCCGGTCCGAACGGCAGCGGCAAGAGCACGCTGTTCAACATCATCACCGGCATCCCGTTCGGGCCGGACAGGGGCCACATCCGTTTTGACGGGACCGCGATCAACGGCAAGCCTGGACATGCCATCGCGCGCCTTGGCCTTGCCCGCACCTTTCAGCGCGAGACCAGCTTCGACGGGCTGACCGTATTCGAGAACGCGTTGATCGGCGCCAGCTACGGCCGGCAGGAGAAAGCGGCGGCCGCCGCCCGAGACGCGGCGGCCGAGGCATTGGAATTCGTTGGGCTGGGGCCTGCGTCCTTCGGGCGGCTGGCCGGCGAGCTTTCCGTCTTCGAACGCAAATGCCTAATGCTTGCCACCGCCATCGCCATGAAGCCCCGCATGCTTCTGCTCGACGAGCCGGCGTCGAGCCTGACCAAGCCCGAGATCGAGACGTCGATCGGGCTGATCCGCCGCACCGCCGAGCGCGGCATCACCATTCTCCTGATCGAGCACGTGCTGACCTTCCTGATGAGCCTGTCGCGGCACCTTCTGGTGCTCAACAATGGTCGCGTGCTCGCCGCCGGTGAACCGGAGAGCGTGATTGCGGACCAGCGCGTCATCGAAGCCTATCTCGGAACCCGGAGGGCGGTGGCGTGAATCCCATCCTCACCGTCGAAGGCGTCACCGCCGGCTATGGCCGCGTCACCGTGCTGCACGACATTTCGATGGAGGCCGGCCGCTTCGGCAATGTCGGCCTGTTCGGCCCGAACGGCCATGGCAAGACGACGCTGCTGCGCGCCATCTCCGGTCTCCTGCGGCCGAAGAGCGGCCGCATCCTGTTCGACGGGCAAGACATATCAGGCCTCAGCGCCCGCGCCATCGTCGGCACCGGCCTGATCCACGTGCCGCAAGGCAACCGGCTGTTTCCCGACCTCTCCATCGCCGACTGCATGAAGCTGGGCGCCTATTCGCCGCGTGCCCGCCCACATGAGGCGGAGAACCGCGAGAAGGTGATCAGGCTGTTCCCGAAACTGGCGGAACGCTGGCGCCAGCGCGTGCGCACGCTGTCCGGCGGCGAGCGCCAGATGGTGTCGATCGGCACGGCGCTGATGAGCCATCCACGCCTGCTGATCCTCGACGAGCCGACGCTTGGGCTGGCGCCCAAGATCAAGGACGAGCTCTGCGCCTCCGTCATGGACATTTCGCGCGGCGGCGTGCCGCTCATCGTCGTCGAGCAGGACATCGAATTCCTGCTGGAGCTGACGCAGCAACTCTACCTCGTCAACCATGGCGCGGTGGCGACCGAGATCAAGCCGGGCGAAAGCCTCGACCACGGCGAGATCATGTCGATGTATTTCGGACACTAGGAACGTCGAATGAGCGCATTGGCGGAAATCCTGTTCGGCGGCCTGTTCCAGGGCTCGCTCTACGCCATGATGGCGGTCGGTCTGGCTTTGGTCTGGACGACGATCGGCGTGTTCAACTTCAGCCATGGCGTGTTCATGATGCTGGGCGCCTATATCGCCTGGCAGTTGGTCGAGCTCGGCCTGCCCGCGGCGGTGGCCTTTCCGATCGCTGTCGTCGTCATGGCCGGCGTCGGCTGGATCCTGCAGGCGAGCGTCGTGCGGCCGCTGATCGGCCGGCCCAACATCGTGCTGGTCGTCGTCATCACCACCCTTGCCGCCGGATCGCTGATCGAGAACGGAGCGCTCACCATCTGGGGGCCGCGTTCCAAGCAGATCCCGGCGCTGATCGACGGCAACGCCACCATCGGCGGCGTCGGCGTTTCGCTCCACCAGATCGCCATCATCGTCATCACGCCGCTGATCCTGGCGGCACTGTGGATGTTCCTCAACCGTACGCGGCTCGGGTTGGCGTTGCGTGCGGTGGCGCAGAACGAGGATGCCAGCCATCTGGTCGGGCTGAACGTCACCGCGCTCTATGGGCTCGCCTTCGCCATCGCCGCATCGCTGGCGGGGCTCGCCGGCATCTTCATGGGCGGCTATCGTTTCATGTCGCCGGTGATGGGCAGCGACCCGCTGCTCAAGGCGCTGATCGTCGTCGTGTTCGGCGGCATATCGAGCATATCGGGACCGATCTTCGCCGCCTATCTGATCGGCTTCTTCGAGGCCGCGTGCAGCTATTATTTCGGCCTCTACTGGACGCCGGCGCTGCTGTTCGGCGTGCTGATCCTGACCCTGATGGTGCGCCCCGAGGGCATTTTCGCCAGCCGTTCACGAGGCCTCGCATGACCGACATGACCTCACCGATCACCCAGATCCGTACAGCGGCGGCAACCCCGATCGCACCCGGCCGCACGCCGTGGAAGCACGAAGCCGTCGGCTTCGTGCTCGGTTTCGTCGTGCTGGCGCTGCTGCCGCTGGTCTTTGGCGACACCTATGCCCGCCACATCCTGATCATGGCCTTCATCTACGCCATCGTGGCGTCGAACTGGGACCTCAGCCTCGGCTATGGCGGCGTCTTCAATTTCGGCCATCTGGCGCTGTTCGGCATTGGCGTCTACGCCTACAGCCTGCTCACCAAGCTGGCCGGGCTCGACCCGTGGATCGCGCTTCTTGCCAGCGGCATCATCGCCACGCTTGCCGCGATCGTGGTGACCATCCCGATCCTGCGCCTGAAGGGCATCTATATCATCCTGGTCACCTTCGGCTTCGCGCAATTGGTCATGCAGGTGATCCTCAGCCAGTCCGACATCACCGGTGGCACGCAAGGGATCGTGCGTATCCCCGGCCTCTACTGGTTCGACCACAACATGGTCCGCGACGCCAAATTCGCCTATTTCTACATCGCGCTGGCGCTGCTGGTGGCGAGCACGCTGTTTCTGCGCGTGTTCGTGCGCTCGCGCGCCGGCGCCAGCATCGTGGCGTTGCGCGACAATGAGGAATATGCCATCAGCCGAGGCGTCTCGATCGTTCGCCAGCGCATGCTGACGCTGGCGGCAAGCGCCTTCTTCACCGGCATTGCCGGCGCCTTCTACGCCGCCTACCAACGCAATGCCTCGATCGACGTGTTCGGCATGAGCCTGGCGACCATCATCCTGTCGATGGTGCTGCTGGGCGGCACCAGCACCATCTATGGTGCCGTCGTCGCCTCCTTCGTGCTGACGATCTTCGCCGAGTGGATGGCCGATTTCGGGGCATGGCGCCCGATCATCACGGCGGTGCTGATCATCGGCGTCATGCTGGCCTATCCCAGCGGACTGGCCGGCATGATCAGGTCGGCATGGGGTGCGGTCGCCGGGCGGGTCAAGCGCCCGGCCTGACCGCCCGAAAAGTTAGCTCCGCTCAGCGCACGCCGCACCAGTCGATCACCGAAGCGGCGATCACCTTGGCGGTCTCGACAACCGATTCCACCTCGACATATTCGTTGGCGCCATGGAAGCCGTCGCCCGACGGGCCGAAGATGACGCCGTCGACGCCGGCGCCGGCATAATGCGCGGCATCGCACACGGCGACAAAGCCGCTTGCCTTCGGCGTCTTGCCGATAGCGGCCTTGCGTTTCATCAGCGACGTCACCAGCGGATGGTCGACCGGGGTGTTCATGGGCGGGAAATGCAGCCCGCCGAGTTCCCACTGGATGACAGGCGGGTTGTCGCGCAGCCAGGCGTCGGTCTGGGCGAAATGATGGACGAACGCTTCGAAGTCACGGCGGTATTCCGACGAGTTTTCGTCCGGCAGGAATTTCATGTCGAGGTCGAGCACCGCGACATCGGGAATGATGGCCGGATTGGTCATCACCGTCGGCAGGCCATGTTCGCCAAGGCCCGTTCCGCCATGCATGACACCGATGTTGATCGTGTTCATGCCGACCGGCAGCAGCGGATGAGATTTCGCCCGTGTCCGGTCCAACTCATATTGGCGGACGGCGGCGATGAACCGCGCCGCGATCTCGATCGCGTTGACGCCCGGCTTCAGCCGGCCCTTGTCGTGCCTCTGCGGATAGATTTCGTTGTAGCGCAGCGCCGAATGCGCGTTGCGGCCACGGATCGTCACCCGCGCCCACTCAAGCCCGCCCTCGACCGGCAGGACATCGCCCCAGGTCGGCTCGGCGACCAGCACCGCCTTGGCGAGCTTGCCCTTCTTCACCGCATCCATGGCGCCGAAGCCGCCGGCCTCCTCGTCGACGACGGAGTGGATCGCCAGCCGCCCCTGCAGCGTGATGCCTGCCTTGCGGATCGCGTGCGCGGCGGCGACGCAAGCCGCGACGCCGCCCTTCATGTCGACCGCGCCCCGGCCATAGAGCCGGCCGTCAGTGATCTCACCGCCGAACGGATCGACCGACCAGTCCTTCATCTCGCCGACCGGCACGACATCGATGTGCCCGCACAGGATCAGGCTGCGGTCTTCGCTTCCAGCCCATTCGCCGACCAGATTTGGCCGGCCGGGCAAGGCGTCCCACTGCTCGGTCTTGAAGCCATCGTGCTTCAAGATCGGCTCCAAGAGCGCCTGGACGTCCGCCTCGCGATTGATCGCCGGATTGGCTTCGAATTTGGGATTGACCGAAGGGATGCGGACCATGTCGCGGACCAGGCCGATCAGCCAGTCGCGGTCGGCCTCGATTTCAGCCTGCGCGGCATCGATGATGGTCTGGATATCGGCCATGATTGTTCCTTCCTCGCATCGCCGCGCCGGGCGCTTCGACGCTATTTCCTCGG
The DNA here is from genome assembly GCF_004792065.1 of Mesorhizobium sp. M8A.F.Ca.ET.165.01.1.1. Lineage (NCBI taxonomy): Bacteria > Pseudomonadati > Pseudomonadota > Alphaproteobacteria > Hyphomicrobiales > Phyllobacteriaceae > Mesorhizobium > Mesorhizobium sp. M8A.F.Ca.ET.165.01.1.1. The sequence continues at coordinate 192,942 of NZ_SRTH01000009.1, forward strand.
GGTTCTTGGTTTGGTGGTTTCGGTGTCGAAGGGCGACAGGCCGGCATCGAGGGTAACGGCATTGGCGCTGCGGATCTTCTCGATGTCCTCGATGCGCTTGCGTACCCCGGCGCCATGGCCTTCCAACGCATGGGCAAAAACGGTTTCCATCTGCGCGACGGCGGTCGCCAGCGTGTCGAAGGGCGAGTTGGCGTCGATCGCCGCCACCATGGTCAGGTCGGCCACGTCAGCGATCGGCGACAGCCACACATCGGTGAACAGCAGGACGGAGACGCCGCGTTCTTTCGCCTGCTGTGCAAAACTCACCACGTCCGACTGGTAGCGCCGGTAGTCGAACACGACGAGAAGGTCGCGCTTGCCAAGATCGATCAACAGGTCGAAATCGGCGGGGCTCAACGAACCGATGTCGCGCACGCCGGAGCGGAACTGCAGAAGGTAACCCGCAAGCATGGAGGCGATATGGCGGCTGAAACGGCCGCCCAGCAGCACGACCTGGCCCTTGGTCTCGAGCAGCAGGTTGACGGCGCGCGTATAGGCCTGCAGGGGCACCGCCGTTCGCGTACGCTCCAGACTGTCGGAAACCGAATGGAAATAGGCCAGTGCCGTGCCTTCGCTGGAGCCGCCCGGGCGCTTGGCCTCCATCATCAGCAGCGGCGAATGCAGCCGGGATTCCACTTCCGTGAGCAACCGCGCCTGGAAATCGGCAAAGCCGACATAGCCGAGCTTGGTCATCAGCCGCGTCACGCTCGGGTCGCTGACGCCGGCGCGACGCGCCAGCCGGGTCGCTGTTCCCAACCCCGACATCGGATAATCGGCAAGCAGGACCTGAACGATCTTTTCTTCCGCCGACGTGAACGCCAAGGTGGCGTTGGCCAGTTCTTCGCGGATCGACATGGTCATCGCCTCTCGCCGGGGAAAGACGATTATCTTACAATTTCATGCCTGATTGTCAAATTTGGATAATATCTTACAGGCTTGCAGAGTCGACCTATCTGAAGCTGGCGATGGGCAGGAATTTCACCGCGGAGCCGGTGAAGCGGCGGTGATCGGACGTCTTTCCTCGTGGCTGGAATCCATCGAGATAAACCTGCTCCGGCGCCGTGCGGATGAAATTGGCGGCAATGACGGGCGCCGCCATCGAGCCGGCTCCTGCGCTGCCGCGACCGCTTTCACGCGGACGGCCGGTCAATGCCGCGGGTACAATGACGGCGGTGCCCTTGGGGTCGAGACGTGGCTGGACACGGTCGGCCTTGGGGCTTGTCCTGGCACGATCTTCGGGTTTCGACGCCGGGACCGCAATCGGCTGGCCAGCCAGCGGATCGAGATTGTCATCGGCGTGATGCGTGGCGAGCAAGGCGCCGATTGCATCGGCGGGTTTGGCCGCCTCCGGCTGTCGCGCAGGCCCCGTCCGGCCTTCGGGCCGCCATGTCGGGACAGGGATGTTGAGCGCCACCATGTCCGGACCGGCAATCGCGAGAGCGGCGCCAGCCTTGCCCGAGGCAGTTTCGGCGCCGGCCGCCGGTTCAGCCCGCGCCGGAGATGCGCTGGCTACGCCGAGCGGCACGGTTTGCGGGGTTGGAATGCCTGCAGCGAGCCCGGTGCGCGGTGCGAAAGCGGGTACCGGCACCGTGCCGGGCGCCATCGCCATGACGATCGCTTCGGGCGTCTTCGCGGGCGTTTCTTCGGGGGAAACCATCTGAATGTCCGCCCGCTGGGCTGCCTCCGGCGCCACGATAGCGATGCCCTGTCCGGCCAGCTTCGGTTCAACGACCGTCTTGGGGTCACCGGCCGTCTTGGAGTCAACCGGCTTCGCCGGCTTGCGTGGCGCAGGCGCCACTTCCGCGGCATCGTCGGCTTCGTCCGTGCCGCGCCCACCCAACAGCGACGCCAGCAGGCCGCGCGCCGGCCTGCGTTGGCCGCCGTCGGCGCTTGCCAGTTCGATGTTGGGCGTGCCGGCGGCCTTGCGCGATTTGTAGGCGGCAAACGCTTGATCGTAGCCGGGCAGCGGCTTGCCGTCGCTCGGCACATGGAGCGTATTGCCGTTGGGGAAGACCCTGGCCAGTTCCTGGCGGCTGATGCCCGGCCAATGCCGCACATTGCCGACGTCCATGTGGATGAAGGGCGAACCGGAAGTAGGGTAATAGCCGACGCCGCCGCCCTGCATCTTCAGGCCGATGTCGCGCAGCTTCTTCAGCGGCACATCCGGCAGGAAGAAATCCATGGCGCGGCCAACCATGTGCTGGCTTTCGCGGGCCACCCCTTTCGAACGGCCGCGCAGCATGGCGTTGGTCGCCGGCGAGCGATAGGCGCTGACCACATGGATATAGCTGGTCGAGCCGCTGGCGCGATAAGCCTGCCAGACCAGGTCGAGCAGACGCGGATCCATCCTGGTCGGCTCGTTGCGGCGCCAGTCGCGCAGCATGAAGTTGATCTTCTTCAGGCCCGCCTGATCGTAACGCCCGTCGCGCTTGAAGACGATCTCGGCCTTCTCGCCCGTATGGAGATGCTGAATTCGCAGGGCGCGCGTTTCGGCGAACGCATCGGTGATGCACATGCAAAAGAAAGCGGCCATGAAAGCCTGCAACCGGGTCCAGAAGCGGAAACCGCCGGGCGCGTTCTGTTGGCTTTCAATCACGTTCATGCCTTGCACATCGTTCCTGTTTCGGGCGATTTGACGTCCTCGCCGGAGGCGGAGCCTTCTTTTCAGCACCCTTCCCGGCGCTGCTGACCAGGCGGACAGGCCAGACTTGACCAGGCGGACAGGCCAGCCATTCCACAACACGTCATGTCGAAGAACAGCATCTTGGTTAACGAATCGTGTCAGGCGGCTTTTCGACTGGAGGTTGCCGCCCCCCGCCTTTGGGGAAAGCCACGTTGTCTTCCGGCTGAACGCGCCAACACAGGCAGGCCGACCGACAGGAAACCTTTCATGCAAGTTGGCCGTTGTAGCTGGAAGAGAGGAGAAGTTGAATGGCATCCGTCCGGTACATCGTTTCGAACGTCGACAAGGCGGTCGCGTTCTATCGAGACAATCTCGATTTCAAGACCGACAAGCACAATCCGGGCAAGTTCGCCGCGCTGTTGCGCGACGACTTGACGCTGTATCTCAGCGCCCCAGGTGCGGGGAGCGGTGGTCAGGCGGGCGGCGATCCAAAGCCGGGCGGGTGGAACCGATTTATGATCATTACGACCGAGATCGATGTCCTCATCGAGCGGTTGCGCCGCACTGACGCAAGATTCCGCGGCAAGATCAGCGACGGCGGTGCCGGCCGCGCCATCTTGCTCGAAGATCCCTCCGGCAACGTTATCGAGCTATTCGAGTTCAAGAAGGATCGAGCCTAATTTAGAGCTGGTGGCGACGCTGGTTTTGATCGCCTTCGCCGTGCTGACAATGTCAAGCTTATGTGTACCACCCGGCGTACCAGGCGGCAAAAAGACCAAGGTAGGGGTTCCCAATCAATGGGATAGACTGGTGCTGCGAGAGAGGATTGAACTCTCGACCTCTCCCTTACCAAGGGAGTGCTCTACCACTGAGCTACCGCAGCCGCCGATGGCGGGGCTTCTGCCATATCGAACCGGCAAGCGCAAGGCCAAGAACAACGCTTCTGTGAAAGCCTTTGCCGGATAGCTTTCTATGACATGGCGGTGCCACAATGTTGGCTATCCCTGAATGGCGGGTTGGCTGGCTGCCAGCCGGGGCAGGACGATGAACGACAAGACAAATCCACCGAAAAACAGCGGAACGACCCGCAAGAACCGGCTCGCCGAGCAGTTGCGAGCCAATCTCCAGAAGCGCAAGGCGCAGTCGCGCTCGCGCCGTAGTGGCGACGCCGACAAGCGGCGCGCCGGTGAGGCCGACCAGCGGCCCGACGGGCTCGGCGCGGCAAAGGAAATGCAGAAAGATTAACTCAAATCGGCCACTCTTGGACGGGATGCTCGGAAATCCTATTTCTTGAACCATACCGGCCAATGGTCTAGACGGGCCGACACTCAAACGATTGAACCGGCCTTTTCTGGCCGAGAGGGACATTCTCCAATGGATCGCATCAGAATCGTCGGCGGCAACAAGCTTGCCGGAAGCATTCCGATCTCGGGCGCGAAAAACGCCGCCCTGCCGCTGATGATCGCCTCGCTTCTGACCGACGACACGCTGACACTCGAAAACGTGCCGCATCTGGCCGATGTCGAGCAACTGATCCGCATCCTCGGCAATCATGGCGTCGACTATTCGGTCAATGGCCGCCGCGAGAAGCAGAATGAGGGCTATTCGCGCACCATCAACTTTTCCGCCCGCAACATCGTCGACACGACAGCTCCTTACGAGCTGGTGTCCAAGATGCGCGCCTCGTTCTGGGTGATCGGGCCGCTGCTGGCCCGGATGGGCGAGGCCAAGGTGTCGCTGCCCGGCGGCTGCGCCATCGGCACGCGCCCGGTCGACCTGTTCCTCGAAGGCCTGCAGGCGCTGGGCGCCGATATCGATGTCGACACCGGCTATGTCATCGCCAAGACCCGCAATGGCCGCCTCGTCGGCAACCGTTACATCTTCCCCAAGGTCTCGGTCGGCGCAACCCATGTGCTGATGATGGCGGCATCGCTCGCCAAGGGCGAGACGGTGCTGGAAAACGCCGCCTGCGAGCCCGAGATCGTCAATCTCGCCGAATGCCTCAACGCCATGGGCGCCAGGATTTCCGGCGCCGGCACGCCGACCATCACCATCGACGGCGTCGAAGCGCTGTCGGGGGCGCGCGTGCGCGTCATCCCCGACCGCATCGAGACTGGCACCTATGCCATGGCCGTGGCGATGACCGGCGGCGACGTCGTGTTGGAAGGCGCACGGCCGGAGCTGCTGCAGACCGCGCTCGACGTGATTTCGCAGACGGGCGCGGAGATCACGCAGACCAATTCCGGCATCCGCGTGAAGCGAAATGGCGCCGGGATTTCGCCGGTCGACGTGACGACGGCGCCCTTCCCGGCCTTCCCGACCGATCTGCAGGCACAGTTCATGGGCCTGATGACCATGGCCAAGGGCAAGTCGCGCATCACCGAGACGATCTTCGAAAACCGCTTCATGCACGTCCAGGAACTGGCGCGGCTCGGCGCCCACATCACGCTTTCGGGCCAGACGGCGATCGTCGACGGCGTGGCGAAGCTGAAGGGCGCGCCGGTCATGGCGACCGATCTTCGCGCTTCGGTCTCGCTGGTCATCGCCGGTCTGGCCGCCGAAGGCGAGACCACGGTCAACCGCGTCTACCATCTCGATCGCGGCTTCGAGCGGCTGGAGGAAAAGCTTTCCAATTGCGGCGCGGTGATCGAGCGGATTTCTGCCTGACGATCCGCGGTCGCTTGGCGAAATCATCTGCAAAGCGTTCCTTCTCCCGTCACCATACGGGGAGAAGTGCCCGGCAGGGACGATGAGGGGTGCGCAAAACCTGCGGCAAATGCCTCTGGCGGTATTCCTGTCGCGGTTGCACCGATCGGAAAGACCGCCTAACAGAAAGGCTGATTGCCAACCTTTGGGTGTGAAATCCGCATGGCCTTAAAACTCATTGCGCTCGACGATCAGGATCTGGGCATCGTCTCGGCCCATCTCCAGGACGCCGTGATGAAGGTCTCGGACCTCGAATTCCTGCCCAAGGCCAAACGGTTCGTGCTGACCATGAACCGTTTCGTGTGGGAGGCCAAATCCGGCCTGTTTCGCCAGCACAATGAGCGGCGGCAGGCGGTGCTGCATTTCGACCGGGTGCTGGGCGCCAAGACCAACGGCATTGCCCGCGACAAGCCGGCCGAAATCCTCTCCCTGCTGGCGATCAGCTTCATCGAGATCAGCAAGCCGGCCGGCATCGTCGAACTGATCTTCTCGGGTGGCGGTACCATCATGCTCGACGTCGAATGCATCGAGGCCCGCCTTGCCGATATCGGCGGTGCGTGGGAAGCCACGTCGCGCCCCATCCACAGGGCTTGAGCACACAATGGCCATCACGCTTCGCCAGTCCGACGCCGATTTCGAGCAGCGTTTCGCCGCCTTCCTCATGACCAAGCGCGAGGTATCGGCCGATGTCGACGCCGTGGTGCGCGACATCATCGCGCGCGTGCGCGCCGAGGGCGACACGGCACTGATCGACTACACGCAGAAATTCGGCGGAGGCGACCTCGCCGCGCTAGGCATTGCCGTCTCGGCGGAAGACATCGCCGGCGCCTATGCCGAGGCCGATCCGGCCACGGTCGAGGCGCTGAAATTCGCACGTGACCGCATCCGGTCCCATCACCAGCGGCAAAAGCCGCAGGACGAACGCTACACGGATGCCGCCGGCGTCGAGCTCGGCTCGCGCTGGACCGCGATCGAGGCGGTCGGGCTCTATGTGCCGGGCGGCACGGCAAGCTATCCGAGTTCGGTGCTGATGAACGCCGTGCCGGCCAAGGTAGCAGGCGTCGAGCGCATCGTCATGGTCGTGCCGGCACCGCACGGTGTCGTCAACCCGCTGGTGCTGGTGGCGGCGGATATATCAGGCGTCTCCGAAATCTACCGCGTCGGCGGCGCGCAGGCGATCGCCGCACTTGCCTATGGCACGCAGACGATCAAGCCGGTGGCCAAGATCGTCGGCCCCGGCAATGCCTATGTCGCCGCGGCCAAGCGGCGGGTGTTTGGCACCGTCGGCATCGACATGATCGCGGGGCCGTCGGAAGTGCTTGTCGTGGCCGACGGCGGCAATGATCCGGAGTGGATCGCGGCGGACCTGCTTGCCCAGGCCGAACATGATGTGTCGGCGCAGTCGATCCTGATCACCGACGATCCGGCGTTCGGCGAGGCGGTCGAACGGGCGGTCGAGCGTCAGTTGCAAAGCCTCTCGCGCGGCGATACGGCGGCGCAGAGCTGGCGCGATTTCGGCGCCGTCATCCTGGTTCCGACGATCGAAGCGTCGCTGCCGCTGGTCGACCGCATCGCGGCCGAGCATGTCGAACTGGCCATCGACGATGCCGAAGGCTTCCTCGCGAAGATGCGCAATGCCGGTGCCGTCTTCCTCGGCCGCCACACGCCGGAAGCCATCGGCGACTATGTCGGCGGCTCCAACCATGTGCTGCCGACGGCGCGCTCGGCGCGCTTCTCATCGGGCCTGTCCGTGCTCGACTTCGTCAAGCGCACCTCGGTCATGAAGCTCGGCCCGGAACAGTTGCGCATGCTGGCACCGGCGGCGATCGCACTCGCGCGGGCGGAAGGGCTCGACGCGCATGGCCGCTCCGTCACTATCCGGCTGAACATGTAGGCCGGCATGACGGGCTCCGGTCAAACCCGCGCAAAACTGATCGATGTCGAACTCGATGAATCGATCGGCCGTTCGACGCCCGATGTCGAGCATGAGCGGGCGGTGGCGATCTTCGACCTGATCGAGGAGAACCGTTTTCAACCCGTCAACGACAGCGGCACGGGTCCTTACCGGCTGAAGCTGTCGCTGGCCGAGTCCCGCCTGGTCTTTGCCGTGGCGCGCGAGGACGGCGCCGCCGTCGTCACCCACATCCTGTCGCTGACGCCGCTCAGGCGCATCGTCAAGGACTACTACATGATCTGCGAGAGCTATTACGACGCCATCCGCTCCTCGACGCCGAGCCATATCGAGGCGATCGACATGGGCCGCCGTGGCCTGCACAATGAGGGCTCGCAGACGCTGATGGATCGGCTCTCCGGCAAGATCGACATCGACTTCGACACGGCGCGGCGGCTGTTCACGCTGGTCTGCGTGCTGCACTGGCGGGGCTGACCCTGGCCCCCGGCGCCCTGCCCCGCTCGGTCCTGTTCCTGTGCGGCATGAATGCCGTGCGCTCGCCGATGGCCGAGCAGCTGGCGCGCCGGATGCTGCCCCCCACCATTTTCGTCGCCTCGGCCGGTGTGCGCGCCGGCGAGCGAGACCCGTTCGTCGATGCCGTGCTTGCCGAGGACGGCCTGACGCTTGGCGAACGTCATCCACGGACGCTGGAGGATCTCGAGGATGACTATTTCGACCTGATCGTCACACTGGCGCCGGAGGCGCACCATGCCGCGCTCGAACTCACCCGCTCGCTTGCCGTCGAGGTGGAATACTGGCCGACGCCGGACCCCACCGACGCCGGCGGCACGCGCGAACACATCATGGCTAGCTATCGCGACGTCCGCGAGCGGCTGAAGTTGCGCATAGGCCGACGTTTTTTGCTTCCAGGAGCAAAAAACGCGACGGATTAAGCGTGTTCACAAGCGAACGATTATCATATACGTTCCGCCGAAATTCCGGCCAGAGTCGGAAGTAGAGCATGATCCGAAAACCGCTTCACACTTCTCGGCATCATGCTCTAGCGCCGAAACTGCCATCCAAGCAAAGGTATCGAATGCCGAAGGAAGAAGTCCTCGAGTTTCCGGGTATCGTCACGGAATTGTTGCCCAACGCGATGTTCAGGGTGAAGCTCGAAAACGAACACGAGATCATCGCCCATACGGCCGGCCGCATGCGCAAGAACCGCATCCGCGTGCTGACCGGCGACAAGGTTCTGGTCGAAATGACACCCTACGACCTGACCAAGGGCCGCATCACCTACCGTTTCAAGTAAGATCAAGACCCGAGCGCGATGAGCATTTTGCAGAAGCTGGTGCTTGCCTCGGGTTCGCCGCGCCGCATCGAACTCTTGCAGCAGGCCGGCATCGAGCCTGACCGTATCCTGCCAGCCGATATCGACGAAACGCCGCTGCGTGCCGAGCATCCGCGCTCGCTGGCCAAGCGCTTGTCGAAGGAAAAGGCCGAGAAGGCGTTCGCGTCGCTGAAGACCGAGACCGACTATGCGCCGAGTTTCGTGCTGGCCGCCGACACGGTGGTTGCCGTTGGGCGGCGCATCCTGCCCAAGGCCGAAACGCTGGACGATGCCGCCAACTGCCTCGGGCTCTTGTCCGGCCGTTCTCACCGGGTCTATTCAGGCATCTGCCTGATCACGCCGGGCGGCAAATTGCGCCAGCGGCTGGTCGAGACGCGGGTGCGTTTCAAGCGGCTTCCGCGCGAGGAGATCGACGCCTATGTCGCCTCGGGCGAATGGCGCGGCAAGGCCGGCGGCTATGCCGTGCAAGGCCTCGCCGGCTCCTTCGTCGTCAAGCTCGTCGGCTCCTACACCAACATCGTCGGCCTGCCGCTCTATGAGACGGCGGCGCTGCTGTCGGGCGAAGGTTTCAGGACCCATCAAAACTGGTCGTCCGCGCGACCATGAGCCTGGACGACAAAGTCACGCCGCTGCGGCCCAAGCGCCCGTGCCCCGAATGCGGCAAGCCGTCGGCGCGCGAGACCTATCCGTTCTGCTCGAAGCGTTGCAAGGACATCGACCTCAACCGCTGGCTGAAGGGCGCCTATGTCATCTCGGCCCGCGACGACGAGGAAGAACCCGACGCCGACGAGCCAAAATAAGGCCAGGCCATCAGCGCGGGCCAGACTTTCGATCAGGCTTCTGGCGAGCCCGCAGGGCCATTGGAGTCCGACTGCAAAAAGAATCTGTCGAGGAGGGGAATGCAGGCCGCCCCAAGGCCGGCTGCCTGCCGGTCCGACGTGCCCTCCCTGACGAAGAGAGACGCAAGATCGCTGGCGCCGATGGCCGTGAGCTTTTCCCTGATCTCCCTCACCAGCTCGGCTCTCACCCATTGCGGCATGAGGCCGTCCAGAACGATGCCCCTGAATGTGGCAAGCGCCGACGCCGAATGGACCGCCAGCGATATGCTGGACGAGGTTGCCTCAATCCATTTCCTGAGTTGCGGGTCAGGGGCGCGAGACCCTGGCGCCAGGCCGACATCGTCAACCGAAACCGATGTGCCGAGCGGTGCCACGCCGCCGGTCGCAGATGGCACCAGGATACGTCCGATCCCAGGCCTTGCATCGCGGCGCGAGAAGCCGAGCCGACCATGTTGGACAATGCCTCCGTCAAGCGAATGCCCGATGAAGATATAGAGGAAGTCGGGCGCGCCTCCGGCCAGCCCATAGGCCAGTTCCGCGCTGCATGCCGCCACCGCATCCCGGTCGAGATAGATCGATAGATGTGTTTCCTTGCCCATCTGCAGGGCCAGGTCCTCAAACTCGGCCCACGCGCTCTCCGGACCGTCCGTGCCCTTGCCGTTGGCAACCGCCGCAAGAATATCCGAAGCTACCGCTATGCCGATGTCCTCCAGCCTCGCGTGCTGGGCTGAGGTCAGGCGCGAGCGCATCTCGGCAATCGCTGTATATGCGATGCGTGCTATTTCACCCATTTCGCCCGCGCCGTACGACAGCCTTCGCTGCTCCAGGACCCCGCCGACAAAATCGACCAGTGCGATGTCCGCATGGCGCAGCCCCAGCCGCAGGCCTAGAAACAGCGCTCCCTCGGGATTGATCGACATCGGGACCGACGGCTGTCCGACCTTGCCTTTGATGGGCCTTCCCGCCACCAGCAGTCCTTCCGCCTCGAGGGAGCGGACGATGACGGACGCGGTCTGCTTGGTGAGCCCGGTGATCTCGGCGATCTGAGCTTTGGACAGTTGACCGTGTATCCTGATCAGCGACAGGGCAAGACGTTCATTCGACGCGCGGAGGCCGACCTGGTTCGCGCCCCTGTAACCTGAATAAATACCGTTCGGGCTCGTTCGGGCAGAGCTTGCGCCACCTATACGTCCGGTCACAGTGATACCCCAATAAGGACGCGCCCGCCGACCTTGGTGTTGGCGGACGCAGATACGACCCTTGGCAAGGATTTGCAGGAGGAGGGTAAATAAGTCAATCGAAATTACCTATTGACTTGGTCTGCGACCTGAAAGTAGCTGGAATGGACCAAAGACGAGGGAAGCGAAGATGATACGCGGCGACTGGATCGCAACATGGACTGCCAGCCCTATGAATGTCTGGGCCGCCGACATGGTGATCCCAGGGTTCTACAACCAGACGGTTCGCGAGATTGCCCGCATCAGCGTCGGAGGCCGGCGGTTAATGATACGGGTGTCGAACGAGTTCGGCAGCGCACCGATCGTCATCAACGCGGCGCACGTCGCACTTGCGGGCGAGGACGGAGCCATCCAGCCCCTGACAAGCCGCCCCCTCACCTTTGGCGGCGAGGCGACCGCCTCGATTGCGCCGGGCGCTCCACTGTTCAGCGATCCCGTGGAACTGGCAACGCCCGCGCTGTCCCGGCTTGCCTTGAGTTTCTATGTGAGCGGCCATCTTCCGGTGGAAACCCATCATTACGAGGCGCAGCAGACGGCATTCATATCCATACCGGGGAATTTCGCCGCCTCCGAACTCCTGCCGCTTCAGCAAACCACCACCAGCCGCTACTTCGCTTCAGCCATCTATGTCGACGCAAAGGAAGGATCGCGCGCGATTGCCTGCTTCGGCGACTCCATCACCGACGGCTACGGCTCGCAGATAGACGGCGACAGGCGGTGGCCGGACATTCTGAGCGAGCGGCTCAGCGCCGGCACCGCGACGCAGGACCTGGCCGTGCTCAATCTTGGTATCGGCGGCAACCGGCTTCTGAGCAATCGCCGCGGCACGAAGGCTTTGGAGCGGTTCGACCGCGATGTGCTCAGCCTGCCCAGGGTGTCGCATCTCGTCATTCTGGAGGGCGTCAACGACATAGGCTGGCCCAACACCGCGCTTGCGGGCGCCGATGAGGCCGTAACGGCAAAACAAATCATATTGGCGATCCGGCAGCTTGCCGTGCGCGCCGAGACTGCCGGCATTCGCGTCATACTGGGGACCCTGACCCCATTCGAAGGAACAACATCGGAATCGCCGGTCGGCGATTTCTACACGCCCGAGAAAGAGAAGGTTCGCGGCGCCGTCAATGCATGGATCCGAAAGGCCGAGGGCGTTTACGGCTTTGTCGACTTTGATGCCGCCGTTCGCGATCCCGGCCGGCCAACCAGGCTTCTCCCAGCCTATGATTGCGGCGATCACATCCACCCGAGCGACGCAGGCTACAGGGCCATGGCGCAAGCCATCGACATGGCCCTGTTCGAATAGGCGGACAATTAGTAAGTCATTATGACTTATTATTGACACCCGCCATTGTTTGTTGCATAACGTCCTCGAACGCTGGCGAGCCGTGACTGCAAGCGTCAATGGGAGGATTTCATGCGAACCAATAGTCTGCGGTTGTCGCGCATAGCGCTGGCATGCACATTGAGTGCCTTCACCGCCTTCGGACCAGCGGCTGCTGGAGCGGCGGACCTTTCCTCGATCCTTTTCGTCAACCCGCTGCCCAAATATCCGGCGTGGCGGCTGATCGGCGACTGCGTCGCCAATCGGGCGAAGGAACTGAAAATTCCCACGACCGAATCCGGTCCGACCACCGGCAATCTCGATGCCACCGTCATGATTCAGCAGATTCAGCAGGGCATCGCCAACAAGGCGGGAGCGATACTGACCTTTCCGGCGACGGCGGGATTTGTTCCCGTGCTCCAGCAGGCGGGGAAGGCCGGCATCATGGTCGGCACGTTCTATGGTGCTTCCGGAACGGAATCCGGTTCGAACGTGAACATCGGTGCGAACTTCACACGGGTCGGCGAAATCTTTGTCGAAGCGATAGCAAAGCGCGAGGGGCCGCAGCATGTCGGGCTGATGGCGCAGGGACCAAGCGGCGCGGCCAAAGCCTTCGTCGACGGGTTCACCGCGGCGGCCGCGAAGACCCAGAACGTCACCGTGTCCGCTGTGGTCTACACCAACGACGATGCCAGCAAGGCGCTTGACCAGGCCAATGCCCTTTTGACGGCGCATCCCGAGGTCAACGTCATCGCCTCGCATATGGGAACCGCCACGCAGGGCGGGACCGCTGCCATCAAGTCAAAAGGCCTGACCGGCAAGGTCGTATTCGTCGCCAACGGGACGGCAGGTGGGGGCGAGCAAGGACTTGCCGACGGCACCGTCTACAAGTTGATGCTGCAGGATCTCTGCACGGCGGGTTCCAAAATGGTCGATTCCGTCGCGGCCATCGCTCGCGGCGAGGCGGTTCAGCCGCAGATCGATGTTGGCGTACGCATGTTCGACGCGAGCGACTACAAGGCGTATCTCGCCAAGGGATGGCAGTGATGGCAATCGCCCAGCCGGACATTCCGGCACCCGCGCTGGAGATGCGCGGGGTGGGCAAGTCGTTCGGCAACGTCAAGGCGTTGTCGAATGTCGATATCACCGCCGGGGTGGCCGAAATCCATGCCATTGTCGGCGACAATGGCGCGGGCAAGTCGACCACGCTCAAGATCATGTGCGGGATTTTCCGTCCGGATCAGGGGCAACTGCGACTGGGCGGAAAGTCGGTTGAGATACGGGACGCGTCGGCGGCCCATCACCTCGGCATCTCGGTTGTTCATCAGGACCTCGCCCTTGTCGAATGCCTGGACATCGCCACGAACATGGCTTTGGGAGCCATTCCGCGCAGGGGGCGCTTCCGGCTGGACCGTCGCCGCATGGAGACGGAAGCCGCCAAGGTGCTGGACGACCTGAAGATAAGGGTCGGCTCGGTCCGCACGCAGATCGGGCTCCTTTCTGGTGGCGAACGTCAAATCGTCGCCATAGCCCGTGCGGTTCGGATGGATCTTCCGATCATGCTTCTCGACGAGCCGACTGCGGCACTGGGAGTCCGGGAGACGGCCCATGTGGGAGAAATCCTCGGCGAACTCCGGCAGCAGGGGAAAGCCGTCATCTGCATCAGCCACGACATGGATTTCGTGTTCCGCAACAGCGACAGCATCACTGTCATGCGGCTGGGGCGCTCGGTCGCGACGCGACGCACCAAGGATACCAGCCGTGATGAAATCATCGGACTGATTACAGGTGCGATCCAGGGCGACACTGCCAGTTCCGATCCAACTTTTGCCTGAACGAGGGAACCAGACCGTGGCCAGCGAACAGGCAGAACACCAATCTTCGACAGCCTCTCAAGGTGTCCTTTCGACATTGATGTTGCGTCAGGAAACGACATTGCTGGCGGTCATCGTGGCGGTTGGGATCGTTGCCACGCTTCGCAACCCCGCATTCCTCAACCCGGCAAATCTCACCGACATCGCCCGCGCGGCGGTGATCTATTTCGTCATGGGCTGCGGCGCTTCACTGCTCATGATCGGAGGCGGGCTCGATTTCTCCGTGGGCGCCGTCTTTACGCTTGGCGGCATCATCTGCGCGTGGTTGTTGGTGTGGGGAGCGCCCTGGCCGCTCGCCGTCCTGGCGGGCGTGGCGGCTGGTGCCGCCGTCGGATACGTCAACAGCGTGATCATCGAGCGGCTGCACGTGCCTCCGATCATAGCGACGCTCGGCACATTCTTCATCGTCGGCGGGCTATGTGTCCAATTCACTGGCGGAGAAGACATTGTCCCGCTGCCCGAAACGTTTCAGGCCCTGGGTCAGGGAGCCGTGCTCGGCGTCCCCTACATCGTTCTCTATGCCATCGCGCTGGGACTGCTTTTCTGGTTCCTGCTCGAGCAGACGCCGTTCGGTGTCGAGACACGCGCGCTGGGTGGCAATCGCAAGGCCGCGATCGCCAACGGCCTCAAGGTCAACAGGCTCGATACGATCCTCTACGTCACCGCCGGCGCCACCGCCGGCCTTGCCGGTGTCATCTACGCTGCGCGCGTTGGAAGTGGCCAAGTTGCCGCCGGCGGACCCTCGGTCACACTCTCGGTCGTCACGGCCGTGCTCATAGGGGGTATAAGCTTGCTCGGAGGCTTGGGCACAATCACCGGCGTTGCGGTCGGGGCCCTCTTGCTATCGGCGATCGATAACGCCCTCATCGTTGCCAGCGTGCCGCCCCAATACAACAGCATCATCATCGGCGCGATCCTTATCTGCGCAGTGGCGGTTGATCACATGCGCAGGGAACGTCTGTACAAGCGCCGCCGGTGAGGTCTTCCCGGAGTTGCCCTGCTCAGGCCGCGTGGGTCTTGCGGCTTGTCCGCGCCCAGGCCGGCAGCCAGTCGCCGTGGGCGGCCAAGAGATCATCGACCAGCGACCAGATCTGGTCGAGGTCGAGTTCGGCCGCCGTGTGCGGATCCATCATCGCCGCGTGGTAGATGTGTTCGCGGTTTTCCGTCATCAGCGCCCGCACCGTCAGTTCCTGGACATTGATGTTGGTACGGATCAGCGCCGTCAGTTGTGGCGGCAGGTCGCCTATATAGGTCGGCTGAATGCCGGACGCGTCGACCAGGCACGGCACTTCGGCGGCGCAATCGCGGGGCAGCGAGGTGATGCAGCCATTGTTGCGGACATTGCCGTAGATCACCGACGGCTCGCCGGTCCAGACTGAATTCATGATCGAGGAGGCATACTCCTTGGACTCCTCGACCTCGATGCGCTGGGCCGAGCGGTAGGCCTGTGCCTGGTCCTTCCAGCGCTCGATCTGCTCGACGCAGCGCTTGGGATATTCATCGAGCGGAATGCCGTATTTCTCGATCAGATCGGGGCGGCCGTCCTTGATGAAATAGGGCGTGTATTCGGCGAAATGCTCCGAGCTTTCGGTGACGAAATAGCCGAGCCGGGTCAGCATCTCGTAGCGTACCTTGTTGGGGCAGCGCGGGTTCCAGCCGGGCTTCGGCGCGCGGCCCTCGCGATAGGCGCGCACCAGGTCGGGATAAAGATCGCGGTAGGATCCGTCCGGCTGGCGATGCTCGAATTTCAGGTAGAAGGCCATGTGGTTGATACCAGCCGAGCGGTAACGAATCTCGTCGTAGGGAAGGTCGAGGTCGTGCGCCAGCTCCATCGCCGTGCCTTGCACCGAGTGGCACAATCCGACCTGCCGGATCTCGGGATATTTCTCCGATATCGCCCAGGTGTTGATCGCCATCGGGTTGACATATTGCAGCATGATCGCCCGCGGGCAGACGGCGAGCATGTCCTCGCAGATCTTCCACAGATGCGGCACGGTCCTGAGGCCGCGCATGATGCCGCCAACGCCGAGCGTATCAGCGATGGTCTGGCGCAGGCCGTACGTCTTCGGCACCTCGAAATCGGTGACGGTGCAGGGCTCATAGCCGCCGATCTGGAAGGCGACTACGACGAAATCGGCGCCCGCCAGCGCCATACGCTGGTCCGTGTAGGTCTCGGCCTTCGCCTTGACGCCAAGCGTGGCGATCAGCTTGTTGACGACGACCGCGCTTTCTTCCAGCCGCTGCGGGTTGATGTCCATCAGCGCGATCGTGGCGCCCGAAAGCGCCGGCCGCTGCAGCACGTCGCCGACGATGTTCTTCATGAACACCGTCGAACCGGCGCCGATGAAAGTGATCCTGGGATGTCTTGCCACGTTAACCTCCGGCATGTGTTCAGGCCACGTCGAAAGCGGCCCTGACGAGCCGTTCGGTGTAGGCGGTCTTGGGATTGGTGAGGACCTCGTCGACGGGTCCCTGCTCGACGATCTTGCCGTGCTGCATGACGATGACGCGGTGGCACAGCGCGCGCACCACCTTCAGGTCGTGCGAGATGAACAGGTAGCTCAAGCCGCGCTCGTCCTGCAACTTGCGCAAGAGATCGATGATCTGCGCCTGGACGGACAGGTCGAGCGCCGATGTCGGCTCGTCGAGCAGGATGAATTCGGGTTCGAGCGCGATGGCCCGCGCAATCGCGATACGCTGGCGCTGGCCACCGGAGAATTCATGCGGAAACCGCGACAGGATATCGCCCGGCATGCCGGCGCTGACCAGCGCCTCGCGCACCCGCTCGACCCGCTCGCGCCACGTGGCGCCGATGCTGTTGACGATCAGCCCTTCCTCGATGATCTGGCCGATCGTCATGCGCGGGTTGAGCGAGGAGAACGGGTCCTGGAAGACGATCTGCATGCGCGAGCGCAGCGGCCGCATCTGCGTCCGCGACAGGCCATGGATCGGCTGGCCGTCGAAACGGATCTCGCCGCATTTGGCGTCGGTCAGCCGCAGCAACGCCTGGCCGAAGGTGGTCTTGCCGGACCCGGATTCGCCGACCAGTCCCAGCGTCTCGTGGCGGCAAAGCTTGAGATCGAGATCGTCGACCGCGACCAGTTCACGCCAGTCCGGTTTGAGAAACGTGCCATGGCGCAGCATGAAGCAGACGCGCACGCCATCCGCCTCGAGGATGGTGCCTGAGCCCTCCGGCAACGGTTGCGGGCGTCCCCTTGGCTCCGAGGCAAGCAGCCGCTGGGTATAGGGATGCCGCGGATCGGCGAACAGCCGTTCGGTGACGTTGTGCTCGCACATTTCGCCATGCTGCATCACATAGACATAGTCGGAAAACTTGCGCACCACGGTGAGATCATGGGTGATCAGGATCACCGCCATCCGCAGCTCTTTCTGCAGATTGCGGATCAGGTTGAGGATTTGGGCCTGCACCGTGACGTCGAGCGCGGTCGTCGGCTCGTCGGCGATCAGCACGTCGGGATTGTTGGCGAGCGCCATGGCGATCATCACGCGCTGGCGCTGCCCGCCCGAGAGCTGGTGGGGATATTGCTTGAGCCGCGCTTCGGGTTCGGGGATCTGCACATGCCGCAAAAGTTCGAGCGCCCGCGCCCAGGCTTGCTTGCGGCTCACCTTGCGATGCACCCTGATCGCCTCGACGATCTGGCTGCCGACCGTATAGATCGGGTTGAGCGAGCTCATCGGCTCCTGGAAGATCATCGAGATGCGGTTGCCGCGCAGCTTGCGCCGGGCGCTCTCGGGGAATTTCAGGATGTCCTGTCCGTCGTAACAGATGCTCGATTTCGGCGACACGGTGGCCCGCCGCGACAGCAGGCCCATGACGGTGCGCGCCGTCACCGACTTGCCGGAACCGGATTCGCCGACGATCGCGATCGTCTCGCCGCGATAGAGCTGGAACGAGATGTCCTTGACCGCTTCGACCACGCCGTGTTCGACCTTGAAGGCGACCTCGATGTTGCGGGCGTCGATGACGGGCTCTCCCTGGCGCCCATCATGGTCGAGGCGGAAGGCTGGTGCGAAGGGCTCGGCGAGTACGATGGTCATCCCGGTCCCCTCAATACGGATCGACGGCGTCGCGCAGGCCGTCGCCCAGCGCGTTGAAGGCGAACACGGTGACGAGCACGAAACCGACCGGTGACAGGATCCAGGGATAGGTGCCGATGACCGAATAGGTCGCGGTGTCCTGCAGCATCAGGCCCCAGGAGATCAGCGGCGGCTTGACGGCGAAGCCGAGGAAACCGAGGAAGGATTCCAGCAGCACCACCGTCGGGATCGCCAGCGTCACGGCGACGATCACATGGCTCATCACATTGGGGAAGATGTGCTGCAGGATGATGCGCTGGTCGGTGGCCCCGACCGCCATGGCGGCGCGCACATATTCGATGCGCGCCAGCGCCAGTGTCTTGCCGCGCACCTCGCGCGACATCTGTGCCCAGCCGAGCGCCGACATGACGATGATGACGAAGGCGAGGAACACATTGGTCGGCGCGGTGACCGGGATCAGCGTCGTCAGCGCGAGATAGAGCGGCAGTTGCGGGAAGGCCAGCACCAATTCGACGAAGCGCTGCATCCAGACATCGAACCGGCCGCCGAAATAGCCTGACACCATGCCGACTGTGGTGCCGATGACGGTGATGATGAAGACGACCGTCAGCGCGATCATCAGCGAAACGCGCGAGCCGTGGATGGCGCGCGACAGCACATCGCGGCCGAATTTATCGGTGCCGAGGAAATGCACCGGCTGGCCGTCCGTCGAGGCAAAGAAATGCCGGTTCGCCGGGATCAGCCCGAAGAGCCTGTAAGGCGCGCCCTCTACGAAGAAGCCAAGCAGCCTTGGGTGGTCGTAGTCGGGACCGACGATGGGCTGAAAGGTGACCGGATCGAGATCGGCCGAATCGGCCAGCGCATAGACCCTCGGCCGCGCGACGAAATTGCCGTCCTTGTCGTGGAAGGAAGGCAGCTGCGGCGGGGCGAAGCCGACATCGGTCGCCTTCGGATCCATCGGCGCCAGGAATTCGGCGAAAACGGCCATGACCAGGAGCAGCACGACCAGCCAAAGTCCGGCCATACCGGTCCAGGAGCGCTTCAGCCGGCGCCAGACAAGCGCCATGTAGCTCTCATTGCCGCGCGCGGGTGCCACTGTGGCTCGCTCGGCCGGCAAGGGTGGTGGTGAAGGGTCGCGCGCCAGCATCTAGCCCTCCCCGAACTGGCGCACGCGCGGATCAAGCAGGACCAGCAGCATGTCGGCGATGATGTTGCCGACGATCAGCGTCGCCGACAGCACCATCATGAAGGTGGCGGTGACATAGACATCGCCGACCGCCATCGAGCCGACGATCGCCGGACCGACGGTCGGCAGCGCGAAGATGATCGCCGTCTCGATCTCGCCGGTCAGCATATAGGGCAGCACCACGCCCTGATACATGACCAGCGGGTGCAGTGCGTTGGGCACGGCGTGGCGCATGACGACGGCGCTGCCGGTCAGGCCCTTGGCCTTGGCTGTCTCGACATATTGCGCGTTGAGCGTGTCGAG
Source organism: Mesorhizobium sp. M8A.F.Ca.ET.165.01.1.1 (assembly GCF_004792065.1). Taxonomy (NCBI): domain Bacteria; kingdom Pseudomonadati; phylum Pseudomonadota; class Alphaproteobacteria; order Hyphomicrobiales; family Phyllobacteriaceae; genus Mesorhizobium; species Mesorhizobium sp. M8A.F.Ca.ET.165.01.1.1. The sequence goes on from NZ_SRTH01000009.1 coordinate 212,372, forward strand.
CAGATTGCCGCGCATGACGCGCATATTGTAGGCGAGGCCGCCGAAGGTGGCGATCGCCACCACCGGCCAGACATGCTTGACCAGGTCGACGAACTTGGCCCACGACCATGGCGCGCCGCCATATTGCGGCGAGAAGAATGAGCCGATCTCCGAGACGTTGAACTGGAAGACGAGGAGATAGACGATGATCAGCGCCATCAGGAAGCGCGGCACCGTCATACCGAGGAAAGAGATGGCCGAAAGCGTCGAGTCGATCCAGGTGTATTGCCGGGTCGCCGCCCATATGCCGAAGGTGATGCCCAGCACCGAGGCGAGCAGATGGCAGACCAGCGCCAGCAGCAGCGTGCGCGGCAGGCGCTCGCCGACGACCTCGGCCACTGGCTTGTTGTAATAGAGGCTGTAGCCGAAATCGCCGCGGGTGACGATGCCGCCGATCCAGTTGAGATACTGGACGGGCAGCGGCTTATCGAGGCCGTGTTCGACGCGATAGGCCTGGGCTTGAGCGTCGGCCTCGGCGAAGGAGGCCCCGCCCTGGTTGATCAGCTGCGAGCGAATGTAATCGGCGTAGTCGCCAGGCGGCGCCTGGATGATGGCAAAGGTGACGAGGCTCAGAATAGCGAGAACCGGTATTGCCGACGCTATGCGCGTGAGCAGGAATCGCAACATCGACGGTCCGCTTCCTCATCTCGCCGGACGCTCCCCTGGAGGGGCGCTCGGAGGGTTGGTTTGTCCCGGCCGCGCCAGCGGCGCGGCCGGGTTTCTCTCAGTCAGGGAGGTAAACTTACATCGGGCCTTTAATCTTACATCGGACCCTTGTCTCCAGGCTTGCCGGGAAGCTCTTCCGGGAACAATTCATATTTCGCCTGCTTGTCGGCCGCGACGAAGACCCGTTCGCGGATGATCGAATCCTCGGCCCAGTTGAACATGAAGATCGGCGTGCCCTGCGGAATGTTCGAGAAGCGCTTGTTGACGATCAAGGCGCCGGGATATTCCGTCAGGCCGATATTGTAGACGTGCTCGGTCGAGATCTTCTGGAAGTCCCGCATCAGACTGGCGCGCTGGTTGTTATCCGCCGACGAGACGAATTTGTTGACGATGTCGACGAGGTCCTTCTCGAAAGGCATCAGATCGACCTCGCCGCTTTCCGGCGCGCGATGATCCCAGCTGGTCTTGGGGCCGACTGGAGCGAGCTGCACGGTGTTCTGCACCACGGAGGTCAGCTCCTGCTCATTGCGTCGGATCAGCCAGTCGAAGCGGCCTGAATATTGGGTGGCATCGCGCTGCGTGCCGTTAAGCCCGTTGAGCACGATCCGGAGGCCAAGCTTCTCCATCTGCGCCACCACGCCTTCGGCGAGGCTCTTGTCGGTCGTGTAGTCGTTGTTGACCAGCATCACGAGTTCGACGTTCTTGCCGCCGGCGGTGCCGGCTGGAAAGTTGACGAAGCCGTCGCCGTCTGTGTCCTTCAGACCGGCCTTGGCGAGTTCGGCCTTGGCGCCCTCGAGGTCGAAAGGATAGTAGACGGTGGATTTGCGGTCGTAGAAGCTGGTGCCGGAGGAGAGGCCGCCTGGATAGATCGCGGTGAACGGCCCCTTGACGAGGGAATCGCCCAGCGCCTTGCGGTCAAGCGCCATGGTGACGGCCTTGCGGAAATCCTCGTTGCGGTTCAGTTCGCGGATCGCTTGGCCGCGCTCATCGGGGTTGCCCCAGCCATTGGCGGAAAAGTTCAGGCGCAGATTGTAGCCGATCAGCCGTGGGCCGAAGGCCAGACGCGCCGGCGCATTCGGCTCGGCCGCGCGCTTCAGGGAGGCAACGAAATTTTCCGGCTGCTCGAGATTGGAGAAATCGCCTGCGCCGGCGACCGCCTGAACGTCGCGGTCGGCCCAGGTCGACAGTTTGTAATGCAGCTCGTTGAGATAGGGCAGCTGGTTGCCCTTCTCGTCCACCTTCCAATAGTAGGGATTGCGCCGCATGACGATGATGTCGTCGGCCCGATATTCGACCGGCACCCAGGCGCCCATGACGGGCATGTTCATATATTCCGGCGGGAAGGCGTTCTTGAACTGGTCGTAGGTGTTCTTCGAATATTTCGGGTGCTGCGGCTTCAAGATGTGCGCGGGACCGGGGCAGAACGTGCCATAGGCCATTGCGTAGAGGTGCTGCTTCGGGAAGGCGTCCTTGAAGGTCCACTCGACGGTGTAGTCGTCGATCTTCTTGAGCGTCGTGCCGACGCCAAAGGTTTCCTGGGTGGCGCCATTGAGCGGCGAGACGTTGGGATCCATGACCTCGTCGTCCCAGTAGAACATGACGTCGTCGGCGTTGAATGGCACGCCGTCGGACCATTTGGCGCCCTCGACGAGATGCATGGTCAGCTTGTGACCATCGGCCGACCAGTCCCAGCTTTTGGCGAGGTTGGGCAGCGGCTCGGTGTCCTTCGCCTCGACCTGGAACAGCGGTGCGGTGCGCGTCAGGCACTCGGAAAGGCCGATGTCGATGCCGCCCCAGCCCTGGGTCTGGCCGGCGCCGTAGTTCCAGCCTTCCGGCCGGCCGCCGATGACGTGGCGCATCGTATCGCCATAGACGCCGATACCGTCCGGCATGTTGGCGGTCTTGAAGACCAGCGGCTCTTTCGGCAGCCGGTCTTTCACCGGCGGCAGCTTGCCGGCCTTGACGTATTTTTCCGTCACCCAGCCGGGCTCGTGATACTCGGGCAGCGCCTTGAACTCCAGGACGGAGTCGCGCGCCACGTATTTGATCTTGCCCTCGGCCGGAAACGTCGCCGGGACCGGCGGCACGGTCGGTTCGGAAGCGAAAGCGCTGAGCGCCGGAACGGAGACGCTCAGCGCCAGTCCAGCGGCAATGCCAATGCTGCGTAGGTTCCTCATGGTCTCCTCCCTCGTGTTCAGACGTCTGCTGCTGCTCGTCCTGTTAGGCCTCGAAGCAATTCCGGACGGAGATTCACCCTTCTCCTGGAATTGCTCCCGCACGCCTGACTGCGGTGGACCTGCCTCCCTGGATCCACTGGCGCGCCCGGTTTTCAGCCGGCCTGTTTCAGCGCGGCCTTTTCGGCGCGCAATTCCTCGATCGAGCGCACGCTTCGCCGCGCGGCACCCGCCCATTCGCGGGTCTTGACCGCGGATTTCGACAGTCGCTCCTTGGCCGCCGGAACCGCATGGGCATATTGCGGCAGCCATTGCGCCTGGGCGACGACCATTTCGTCGACCATCTGCCAAACCTCCTCGGGCGTCGACACGGCGCCGACCAGCGGATCGTGCAGCACGGCAAGCTTCAGAAGATCGATGTCGCCAGATATGGCGGCATGGACCGACATGCGCTGGACGTTGATCGAGGCCATGCAAGTGGCGGCACAGGCTTCCGGCAGCGTGATGCCGGCGGCCATGTTGATGCCGAAGCGGTCGACGAAGCCGGGCGACTCGATGATGGCGTCGCGTGGCAGATTGGTGATCACGCCGTCGTTCTTGACGTTGAAGTGGCCACGATAGACGCGGTTGGTCTCCAGCGCCTCCAATATGTGGCTGGCATGCTCGTTGGAGCGCTTTTGCGGATCGATCGGCTTCGACGCCGCTTCGAGGAACTGCGGATATTCGGTCTCGAACCAGTTGCGGGTTTCCGTGGAATAACGGAGGTAGCCGCCGGTCTCGCCGTGGATCCAGTCCGACATGTCGATCCAGCGGGTGATCTCGTCGGGACGCTTGCGGTACCAGGGCAGATATTCGGAGAGATGTCCGTTGCTTTCGGTGGAATAGACGCCGAAGCGCTTCAGCACATCGATGCGCAGCTTTTCCTGCCGGGAATAGACCGGGTGCGCCTCGAAGGCGGCGACCAGTTCGTCCTTGCCGATTTCACGCCCGTTTAGCCTGAGCTCGATGAACCAGGTCTGGTGGTTGATGCCGGAACAGACATAGTCGAGTTCCCCAGGCGATTTCGCGCCCAGCACCTCGGCGATCTGTTCGGCGCCGTGCTGGACGCCGTGGCAGAGCCCAACCGTGTCAACCTTGCCGTATTCGATCGCCGCCCAGGTGTTCATCGCCATCGGGTTGGCGTAGTTGAGGAATTTCGCGTTCGTCTCGGCAACCTCGCGAATATCCCGGCAGAAATCCAGGATCACCGGAATGTTGCGCTGGCCGTACAGGATGCCGCCGGCGCAGATCGTGTCGCCGACGCACTGGTCGATGCCGTATTTCAGGGGAATGCGGATATCGTCGGCATAGGCTTCGAGGCCGCCGACCCGCACGCAGCTGATGATATAGCGCGCGCCCTCGATTGCCTTGCGGCGGTCTGTTGTCGCGGTCACCCTGGTCGGCAATCCGTTCGCCTCGACGATCCTGTCGAGGATCGCCTTGATCATCCCCAGATTGTGCTCGCTGACGTCGGTCAGGGCGAATTCAATGTCCTTGAATTCCGGCACGCACAGAATGTCGGTGAACAGCTTCTTGGTGAAACCGACGCTGCCGGCGCCGATAATAGCGATTTTGAAACTCATCACCTTCACCTCGATCCAATCGAATGCTAGGCAAGGAGCAGCAAGGGAGGAAAATGGCCACACGCCTTGGTGTGCATGCCATTCAAGCCGGAATCCGGCTTTCTTTCCTCCCGCCCGCTCCTCGATCGCGGGTTGTTCGCGTTCTTCGAGGCGGGATTATGCGCTTATTCGCGGTCACGGCCAGAGAAGGATTATGCTTTCAGGGGTAATTTTGTGCTGCGTGATTTGATCGCCAACGGACAATCGATGCGGACGGTCTCGCTGCCGCGCGGCCGCCAGCGCCTGCATGCCATGCCGACGAGCACAGGCTATGAGTTACGCGAGGACGTGACCTATGACTGGGATGGGCGCAAGCGCGGCCAGACGCCGTTCACCGTGCTCCAGCACACGATCAGCGGCACCGGCCGGCTGCGCTACGAGAACCGCGACTACCGCCTGCAGACGAACGACACGCTTCTGGTGCTGGTGCCGCACAACCACCGCTACTGGCTGGCCAAGGACGAGCGGTGGGAATATTTCTGGATCTCGATGAACGGCGAGGAGGCGTTGCGCATCCACAAATCGATCCTCGACGTGTCGGGGCCGGTCTTTCGGCTGCAGCCGGCGACGATCGACCATCTCGCCGATTGCAGCCTGCGTCTCATCAAGGGGGCCGCTTCGCCAGGTGCTGCTTCGGCCATCGCCTACGAGGCCGCGATGGCGCTTTATGACGATGTGTTCGGCTCGCACGCCTTTGCCGAAAAACAGAGCGCCATGCAACCTGTCATCGATCACATCAACGCCAATCTCGACAAAGCCCTGCCGGTGGCGGACCTCGTCCAGATCAGCGGGCTCAGCCGGGCTCATTTCTCGCGCTGCTTCGCCGAGAGCGAAGGCCTGCCGCCCGCCGAGTTCGTGCTGCAGCAGCGGCTGCAACGGGCGGCGAAGCTTTTGACGAAAGCGGACTTCCTGCCCGTGAAGGAAGTGGCCATCCTGTGCGGTTTCGAGGACGCGAATTACTTTTCGAAGGTCTTCCGCCGGCTCTACGGGACGACGCCCAGCCAGTTCCGCACCACCGGCATGTATGCCAGCTTGCAAACCCCGGCCAGGCGCGGCGCCAGACTGTCGGACGACGAGATCTGACACCGCTTCGAGCTTCGTTCCATCAGGCCGCGTGCAGGCTGCCGCCGTCCAGCCACTCGCGTTGGGCGGGCGAAAGCGCGATGTCCAGCGCCCGCAGGCTGTCGTCCAGTTCGCCCAGCGTACGCGGCCCAATCAAGGGAACCGACGGGAAAGGCTGATTGAGCACATAGGCCAGCGCAATGTGGATCGGGCTCTTGCGCAGCCGGGCGGCGAGTTCGATCGCGCGGTCGCGGCGGCCGAAATTGCGCTCGGAGTACCAGACCCGCACCAGTTCCTCGCTGTCCAGCCTGTCGCGCCCGGCGCGATCGGTGAAGAAGCCGCGTCCCTGGCTCGACCAGGCGAAGTTGGGCATCTGCCTGGATGTCAGCCAGGCCTTCCAGTCATCGGTAGAAGAGGTGATGCAGCCGGCCCAGATCGGTTCCAGCATCTCGGCCAGCGAGAAATTGTTGGAGAGCGCGCCCGGCTTCCGCTTGCCGGTGCGCTCGGCATAGGCAATCGCCTCGTCCATGCGCTGCATCGTCCAGTTCGAGCCGCCGAACGGTCCCCGGATGCGGCCGGCCCTCACCTCGCGATCCATCGCGTCGACGAACTCACCGACCGGCACGTCCGGATTGTCGCGATGCATGAAATAGATATCGACATGGTCGGTCTGCAGGCGGTCGAGCGACTGGGCAAGCTGCTTGCCGATCACGTCGGGATAGCAGAGCGGCGAATGCGCGCCCTTGGCGATAACGACCGATTGCTCACGCACGCCACGGTTCCTCAGCCATTGGCCGAGCAGCGTCTCGGTGTAGCCGCCCCCATAGACATAGCCGGTGTCGAACAGATTGCCGCCGGCTTCGAAGAAGGCGTCGAGCAGGATCGACCCGGAGGAGAAGGTGCGGAAATCCTCGAAACCGAGCGCCACCACCGAAGCGGGCTTCGCCACGCCCGGAATGGTGCGCTTGCCGATCGCCGTGCCGCCCGAACGCAAGGGCCGGCCTGAGATGGTGTTGGTGCGCAGCGAGGCCTTCTCGATCTCATATTCCAGTCCCACGGCCGCACGCCATCTGTCGAGCACGCGCAAGGTGCCGAGGCTGTCGGCCCACCCCATGCCCGGCCAGGCAAATTCCTGCCGCCCGGCGCGGATCGCCTCGGCGGCGGCATCGACCTCGAAGGAATAGACGTGGCGCTTCTCGTTGACGCTGATGGTCTCGCGCGTACCGTCGGCGCCGATCACGTCGATCCGGCCGAGGCCGACATCGCGGTCGCCGCCGGCGAACCAGAAGTCCGGCACCTCGATACGCCCCTTTGTGCCGAAGATACGCAGCACATTGTCCTGGTTGAGCGAGATGCTGCAGGAAACTTCCGCGACGATACCGCCTGGAAAATGCAGGACAGCGGAGGCCCATTCGTCGACGCCGGATTGACCAAGATGGGCGGTGCCGGCGACCTTGTCGGGTTCGGCGAATGGCTCTCCCGCGGCGGCGCCGGCAATGAGGCGCACCATCGAAACGGGATAGCCGCCGACATCAAGGATGCCGCCGCCGGCAAGATCGTTGGCGTAGAGCCGATGCTCCGGCATGAAATCAGGCATGGCGAAGCCAAAGCTCGACTTGATCATCCTGATCTCGCCGATGACGCCCGACTTGACCAGGTCCACCAGTTGCAGCGTCTGCGGGTGGAGCCGGTACATGAAGGCCTCGCCGAGGAAGGTGCCGGCCTTTCGCGCCGCATGCATCATGGCGTCGGCCTCGAAGGCCGTTAGCGCGAGCGGCTTTTCGCAAAGCACATGCTTTCCCGCTTCCGCAGCCCTGATCGCCCATTGCGCGTGTCCGGGATGCGGTACCGCGATGTAGATGGCGTCGATTTCCGGATCGGCAAGCAGCGCTTCATAGCCATCGAGGATGCGGGCGCCGGGGAAGCTCTCGGCCAGGCCCGGCTTGCCGGGGTTGCGGGCGCCGATGGCGACCAGTGTCCCTGTGCGCGACCCGGCGACGCCGCCGGCAAAGGCCTTGGCAATGCCCCCCGGCCCGAGGATGCCCCAGCGAATGGGCGTTGATACAGTCATGTCATTCTCCTTGCGGGCTTGGAAAGGGGCGGCCAGTCAGCGCAGCCGCAGCCCCTTTTCATCGAACAGGTAGGATTTGCGGATGGAAACGGTGACCTCCGATGTCTCGGGGACCCTTGCCGCGTCGCGCTGGATCACCACGTCCTCGCCATGGGTCGTCCTGGCGTAAAGGAAGCTCGTGCCGCCGAGGTGCTCGACCACGTCGATGGCGGCGGTGAGGTCGGCATCGCCTTCACCGGCGCTGCCAAAATGTTCGGGCCGCACGCCGACGATGACCTTGCTCCCAGGTTCAGGCGCGGCAACCTTCAGGGGCTGCGTGATGCGGGTTTTCTCCTCGCCCGCCAGCTCGACCACGACGCCTTTTGCATCACGCCCGACAATGTGGGCCTTGATGAAGTTCATCTTCGGCGAACCGACAAAGCCGGCCACGAAAATATTGTCAGGATTGTCATAGAGATCGAGCGGCCGGCCGATCTGCTCGACATGCCCGCCGCGCAGCACGACGATCCGGTCGGCGAGCGTCATCGCTTCGGTCTGGTCGTGGGTGACATAGACCATGGTGGCGCCGAGTTCCTTGTGCAGCCTTGAGATCTCGACCCGCATCTGGACGCGCAGTTCGGCGTCGAGATTGGAGAGCGGCTCGTCGAACAGGAACACTTGCGGCTCGCGCACGATGGCGCGGCCGATGGCGACGCGCTGGCGCTGGCCGCCGGAGAGTTTCTTTGGGCGGCGGTCCATCAATTCGCTGATGCGCAGGATCTCGGCCGCGCGCTTCACCCGCCGCTCGGTGTCGGCCTTGGGGTTGCCGGTCATGCGCAGCCCGAAGGAGAGGTTCTGTTCGACGCTCATATGCGGATAGAGCGCGTAGGACTGGAAGACCATGGCGATGCCGCGATCGGCCGGCTCGACATCGTTGACCACCTTGCCGCCGATGGCGATCTCGCCGCCGCTGATGTCCTCGAGCCCGGCGATCATCCTGAGCAGCGTGGACTTGCCGCAGCCTGACGGGCCGACGAAGACGACGAACTCGCCATCGGCGATGTCGATGTTGGCGCCGTGGACGACCTCGAAGGCGCCGAAGCGCTTGGCGACGTTTGTGAGCGTGACGGTTGCCATTCTGCTCCCTATTTGACCGCGCCGGCGGCAATGCCGGCGATGAAATGACGCTGCAGGAGCACGAAGACGACGAGCATCGGCACGGTCAGCATCACCGCGCCCGCCATGATGCCACCCCACGAGACTTTGGTCAGGCCGATCAGCGTGCCGAGCGCCACGGGTGCTGTCATCGAACCCGGCTGGCTGTTGATGAGCAGCGGCCACAGATAATTGTTCCAGGAGGCGAGGAACAGGATGATGCAGAGCGCGGCCAGCATCGGCCGCGCCAACGGCAAAGCGATGAAGACGAAGATGCGCCACTCCTTGACGCCCTCGACGCGGGCGGCATCGAACAGGTCATCGGGCATCATGGAAAAACTCTGGCGCATGAACAGCACGCCAAGCGAATTGAACAGCGGCGGCACGATCAGCGCCACCCACGTGTTGGCGAGCTTGAAGTCGCGCGCCACCATGATGAATTGCGGGATCAGCACCACCGCATAGGGCAGCGTGATGGTGCCCAGGATGATGGCGACGACCACGCTTTTGCCGAAGAACTGGTAGCGGGCCAGCGCCCAGCCGGCCATCGAGGTCAAAAGCACCGACAGGACGGTGTAGGTCACCGCCACGCAAACGGAGATGACGATGGCGCCGACGAAGTCGGTGTCATGCTGCAGATTGTTGAAATTGTCGATGAAATTGCCGTGCGGCAACAGTTCGATGCCGGGGCTGAAGATGCCATTGTCGGGCATGGTCGAGAACACCACCATCATCCACAGCGGAAACAGCCAGATCAGCGCCAGCGGCGTCAGGAAGAGGTGCAGCGCGATGCTTCGTTTCAGTCTTGCCGATGAGAGCGAGCTCATTTCGGTTCCCTCGTCAGCCACAGCTGCACCAGCGTGATGGCGATCGCCAGCCCCGCCATGGTGTAGGCGACGGCCGAGGCATAGCCGAAATTGAGCGAGCGGAAGCCCTGGCGGTAAAGCAGCAGGCCGAGCGTCTCGGTGCCGCCGCCCGGCCCGCCGCGCTCGGTGATCAGGAACGGCTCGGTGAACAATTGCATGGTGCCGATGATCGACAGCACGGCGCAGAAGACGATGACCGGCTTCAACAGCGGCAGGGTGATGTGGAAGAATTGCTTGAGCTTGCTCACCCGGTCGAGCGTCGCCGCCTCATAGACATCCTCGGGAATGGATTGCATGCCGGCCAGCAGGATGATGGCGTTGTAGCCGGCCCAGCGCCAGGTGACCGCGATCATGATCAGCGCCATGGCCGGCGTGACGTTGGAGAACCAATCGACCTTGGGTAGGCCGACACTGTTCAGGAGCTTGTTGACGATGCCGAAATCGAGGCTGAACATCAGCCGGAACACCGCGGAATAGGCGACCTCGCCGACCACCACCGGGGCGAAGAAGGCGAAGCGGTAGAGGCCGCGCGCCTTGAGCAGCGGCGAATTCAGAAGCACCGCCATTACCATCGCCAGCGCGATCATCACCGGAACCTGGATGACCAGGATGAGCAGCGTATTCTTCAGTGCGTTGAAGAAGGCGGGGTCGCCGATCAGCCGGCCCCAGTTGAAGCCGGGCGCGAAGCGCCAGGGCACGGTGCGCGTCGCCTGGAACGAGATCAAGAACGAGGAGATGATCGGCCACACCCAGAAGATGGCGAAGATCAGGAGATAGGGCGTGAGAAAGCGATAGGCCGTCGCATTGCGGTTGCGCATCTTTTCTCCTCCTTCATCCCTGGTGTTGAAGACAAGCGGGCAAGTGGCAGGTCCAGGACGGCATTTCGCCATCCCGGACCCCGTCCTGGGAGGTCAGGACTTGACAGGCAGCCCAGTCGCCGAGGCGATCTGGCTGGCGGCATCGTCGAGTGCCGCCTTGGCGTCGGGATAGCCGCCGGCGAGATATTTGGTCTGTACCGCGCGCACGATGATCTCCGCATCGCTCTGGAACTGGGTGCCGCGGCTCGGAACAACCTTGGGCAAGGTGCCGAGAATATCCTTCCACACCGCCTGGCCACCCCAGTAGGGCAGGCCCTGGCCGACATAGGGGTCGTTCAGCGCCGAGACCAGCGAGGGGACGAGGCCGAACTCCTTCAGCATGGTGATCTGGCCTTCATTGGTGCCGAGCGTGTATTTCAAATACTCGTAGGCAGCTTCCTTGTTCTTCGACGCCGAGGTGATGGCGAGCGAGGAGCCGCCGAGATTGGCCGCACGCGGGCCGTCCGCGGTCAGGCTCGGCATCAGGTAGACGCCCCATTTGCCGTTTTCGCCCGCCGATTCGGTGCGGATGGTGCCCTCGTACCAGCCGCCATAGACCTGGGTGGCGACGGTTCCGGCGGTGTTGTTGGTGATCTTGGTGCCCCAGTCGGCCGACGAGACGATGCCGGCGTCCTTCATCTCCTTGAGCTTGGTCATGGCGTCGACGCATTTGGGCTGGTTGACCGTGATCGACTGGCCGTCCTCGGCGAAATAGGCGCAGCCCTGTTCGTTGGCGATCATGCGGAAGAATTCACTGTCGCCGTTGAAATCGGCATTGGTCATCGAGACGCCCGGATTGGCGGCCTGGATCTTCTTGCCGGCGGCGATGAAATCGTCCCAGGTCTTGATCGATGCCGGATCGACGCCGGCCTTCTCGTAGAAGTCGCGACGATAGAAGGCGGCGACCGGACCGGAATCCCACGGCATGGCATAGGCCTTGTCGCCGACTTCGAGTTCGGTGCGCTTGAAATCGGGGAATTTCTTCTGGTCCTCGGCCGTGTAGCCCAGCGTGTGCAGGTCGACGAAACAGTCGGGGAACTGGCTCCAGTAATTCTCGGCCTCGCCGTTCTCGATGGTGACGACGTCGGGCAGGCCAACGCCGCCGGCCGCGCATCCGGCGATCGACTTGTCATAGGTCGGCTGGTTGCCGAGATCCTGGACGGTGACCTTGATGTCGGGATGCAGCTTGTTGAAACCGGCAACCGTTGCCTTCAGCGACGAGGCGGCGACATTCCAGCTCCAGATCGTGATTTCGCCGGATTGCGCGAAGGCCGGGGCTGAGCCCAAGGCAAGCGCGAGCACGGCGCAGGACAGTGTGATGCGCATTGAAATCCTCCCATTTCATTTGCTCTCTCTGCGAGCCTGGCTAGACTAGGCACCGGCAAGGGCCTGTCCCCGACAAAGGGAATACGAAATTGGCGGAAAGTAAGATGCCCGAACGGCCGTTTTACCAGCCTGGTGCCAGCAGCGTGGAAGGCCTGCCGTTGCTGCTGCAGATGTTCCACACCAGCCCCCTGGTGATGCTGAAGCCGCATTGGCATGCCCAGGTCGAGGTGAATTTCATCGTCCACGGCTCCGTCCACTACCGCATGAACGAGCACGAAATATCGCTTTCGGCCGGCGAGATGTGCCTGTTCTGGGGTGGCCTGCCGCACCAGATGGACGATTTGAGCGACGACGCCGTCTATGCCGGCGCGCATCTGCCGCTGGTGCATTTCTTTCGGCTGCACCTGCCCGCGGACATACGCCACCGGCTGATGACGGGTGCGACGCTGGTGACCAGCGCCACCGATCAATCCGACAACGACAATTTCGCCCGCTGGAACCGCTATGCCCGCTCGGGCGATCCGGCCAAGGCCGAGCATGCCGTCAACGAACTTCTGCTGCGGCTGGAACGGGTAAGGTTCGAGCCCTACCGGCTGGTGCCGGTAAACACCGCCGGACAGGAAGCGGGCAACCCCTTCGACCAGCAATCGTCGCGCAATGTCGGGCGCATGTGCGATTTCATCGCCGAGAATTTCCTCTACGACATCGATTGCGTGAACATAGCGGCGGCCGCCGACATCCACCCCAAATACGCCATGAGCCTGTTCAAGAAATCGACCGGCATGACGCTCAACGAATATGTCAATCTGTTGCGGCTGAGCTATGCGCAGGCACTGTTGATGCACCAGGACGCCAACGTGCTGCGCGTCGCCATGGACTCCGGCTTCGGCTCGCTCAGCGCCTTCAACAAATCCTTCCGCAAGCTGGCCGGCATGACCCCATCCGACTTCCGCAAAGGCCTGGCAGGCGCCAGATAGGCGGGCGCACGGCATGGAAACCGGCCCATCGGGCGGCATTTCTTTTCCTGCGGGAAATCCACATCTGGGCGCTGGACAGGCCGAATTCCCGTGCTATAACCCACGCGCTTTCAAGGGGCGCCCACGGTGCTTTCATGAAATCCGGAGCGCGACTTTTCGTTAGCCGGAGCAGGCCCAGATAGCTCAGTTGGTAGAGCAGCGGACTGAAAATCCGCGTGTCGGTGGTTCGAATCCGCCTCTGGGCACCATCTTTTTAAAAGAAAATCACGTTCTTATATAGAGCGACCACCTGATCGTTCTCGTGTGGCATGCGCCTGTTGCAGGCGCGTTCGCGGGTCGGCGCTTAGGCTTTCTTGTCGCCATTGGGATTTGGTGCCGGCGCCTCCCGCACGTCTCGCGGTGGTGGATCGACATGCTCAAGCTCCGACGGAGCTTTGTCTGGCCGACGGACCGGTGGCTGCGGGCCGGGCTTCGGCTGTGGTTCTTTGATCTTGGCTGGCATATCCAGTTAACTGGGATCCACAGGCTCTTGTTCCCTGATGCCTTAAAGGACCTGGAGACCGAAGCCGCCAAAAGCGTGTCACGGTGAAACAAACAGATCACAGTTTGCGACAGTCGGGATGAATGATGGTCCGAAGAGCGTTCTAACTTTAGTTCGCCGGGCGCTCACAAGACCCCGAGCGCCCAAAATCAAATGCTTTTGGGAGAACGATCATGAGACATCTCCTCATTCCGATGGTGGCAGGCTTGTTCATAGGTTCCACCAGCATGGCTTTGGCCACCAATGTTCACACGGTGACGGGCACGACAGGTCAGCCCAGCCAAGAAATCGGAACTGCTCAAACAGGAAGTGCGACCCCCGGCCACGCCAGCTCTGCCCCGGGCTCAGCTTTCAACCCGGATGGAAATGCCGGAACACATTACGCCGGCACCCAGCCGCAAAACTCGAAGAATCCGAAGAGCGTATCTCAGTACGACGTGGCCGGCTTCCAGCAGTCCCATAATAGGTGACAGCACGGTCCGCGAAACAACAGGCCCGGCCGCCGAAGCAGCCGGGCCAACGCATCCCGCCAAGTTGACGCCACTTGTGGGCGTGAGCTCGGGAAACTCGCCGGCACCACGCGAAAACCGCGGCGAATCTGCTGATCCGAGCGTTTTCTAACCTCGGATCTCGGAATTTATCGGGCCAGGCTCACTTCTCGGCGTGGTGGGGGTACTCACGGATATCGATGGACGGAACGACTTTGCTCTCACCGGGCTCCTGGGGGATTCAATTTGCTTGGCGCCCCACCATCCCTAGGGCAAACTCCCTGCCGGGGCTGCAGGAGGTGAGATGAGAGCACGCGCGGCTACGCTCGGGGATCTCGAGGATGTCTTCCATGGCCTGTCCAAGCGGATGTCGGACGAGTACGTGGCGGCCGGCAAGGACAGCAAGATCGCCTACGACAATCTGATGATGAATTTGAAGGAAGGCCGGGCGCACGCGTTGGTCGAGGGCGAGAAGGCCGTTGCGATCATCGCCTGGCATGAAAACAGCGATGCCGCCGATACGCTGTTTGCCGCGCAAGAGGATTTCTTCCGCGCCTCGACCGTGCGCTTCTGCAAGCGGCATATCAGGCATATCCAGGCGCTGGCCGGCAACCTTCCGATCCATTCGCGCAGCTGGCTGCAGGGGCCTGACGTCGCCCGATGGTTCGGCATCATCGGCTATGTCGAGCGGGGCCAGGAGAACGGCGCCAATCTGTTCGAACTGCCGCCGGCTCGCCTCGGCTAAGGAACCCTGGCTGGCGGCAGGTGTTCCTCCTTGCCGCCTCCAATCGCGTTAACGCGGCGGCCTTGCGAATTGCACACTCGGCTGCCTTATGAACTGCCTCAGCAAGCGGCTTGCGCAGGACGACGATCGGCGGGATGTTGCTGGGGGGCAACCGGGGCCAAACCGGCAGGCCGAGATCGATATGGCTGCTGTAAAATGTCGCGAGCTTGCTTCGCCTTTCTTATCTTTGGTGCCTTGCTGATGCCGGTAGAGGCAAGCGAGCGCATGTCTCATCTGTTTGACCGCTCCAACCTGCCGATCTCCTATTTTCGCGAACCGGATCTTGTGACCGCATACACGACTGCAATGGCGCGCTTCCGTCTGCAGTTCGCAGGGCGTGCCGGCGAAACCAGTTTTGCGATCCCTCTCGAACCATTGCTTTTGCGGGCGGAATTCCGTGCGCGGACATGGCGCTCGGCGGACGGAAGCTTGTTGCAAGGCTTCGCCGGCAAGGGCGGCTTCCGGTTGACTATCGGTAACTGCCTGGCGCGTATTTGCGCAGCCAGCGAATGCAGCGATGCCGGTTGGCCGGTTTACGCCTGCAGCGACGGACGCAAGCGCAAGATGTCCGTCACCGATTTTGTGACGGCAAGATTCGATGGCATCCCCTATCGTCGGCTGAGCGCCTCCCTTTCGCAGCAGTGATGGTGCGAGGTGGTTCTTACCGAGGCAGGTGTTCAGCCATGGCGGCATTCCTTTTGCCGCACCGCGAAGGCCGCCTGCACCGCGCGGTTGACCGTCACCGGAGGCGATAAACCCAAGAAGGCAGGTGACGCGATCGGGCAACAGCTCCGAGAAACCATCCCCGAAAGGGGCCGAAGGCGGTGCCGGGCGCATCCGCCACAGCGCGATCGGGTTGCGCTCGGCAGGCGTTGATGGTTTGTTGCCTGTCAGCGGAGATCAAGTGATGCGAGAATCCATGGGTCAAGACGAATACGGGTCAGCGAGCCCCTTCGATCCGGACGACCTGCCGAATTTGAATGCGATCGGACCAGGGATCGGCAACAACGACTTCGAGAAATACGCGGTCGCCGTGATCATCGTGTTCGGCGCCCTGATCATCGGCGGGCTGATGGCTGCGTCGATGACTTTCGGCCATCGCAACGGCTTCCTCTTCGCTCTGGGCGGCGCCACGTCGGCCTGGATATCGGGAAATGCGCTGCTGCTCGACCGGCCACGCATCTATGCGCTGTTCGTCGGCATTGCCGCCTTGATGCTGATTGCATCGACCATCACGCTGGTGACCTGACGGCGCCCGCCGGGCCATGAAGCGGAGGCCGGTCCCGAAGGGTGGAATCCGGCCTCGTCCGGCAAGGAACAGACCTGCCGCCTGTCAATATCCAAGCGCTTCGCCCGATGCCGCGCGGCTGTCGATGGCGCCATTGAAGCGCGCGCCGCCGCCCTTCTCGATTTCCGCCAGGCTCTTGCCGCCGACGAGAATGCCCGCCGCCTGGCCCCAGCTCTGGTGGGCGAGATCGAGGTGATAGCCCATCCCGGCGAGCAGCCGCTCGGTATCGGGCGAAAGCCCGAACGGCTCGACATAGACGGTGTCGGGCAGCCATTGGTGATGGATGCGCGGCGCGTCGATCGCCTCCTGGATGTTCATGCCGTGGTCGATCACATTGACGATCGCCTCCAGCGTGATGGTGATGATGCGCGAGCCGCCGGGGCTGCCGATGACCATGAACGGCTTGCCGTCCTTGGCGACCACGGTCGGGCTCATCGAGGACAGCGGCGTCTTCTTCGGCTGGATGGCGTTGGCTTCGCCCTGGACCAAGCCATAGAGATTGGGCACGCCGGGTTTCTGGGTGAAGTCGTCCATCTCATTGTTGAGCAGGATGCCGGTGCCGTCGGCAACGACGCCGGCGCCGAACGAGCCGTTCAGCGTGTAGGTGACGGCGACCGCGTTGCCGTCCTTGTCGATGATCGAATAATGGGTGGTCTCCTTCGATTCGCCGAAGCCCTTCGGCATCAAATCCTGCGACACGCCGGCCCGGAACGGATCGATCTTGTCGCGGATGTCCTTGGCATAGTTCTTGTCGAGCAGCTTCGCGACCGGATTGTCGACGAAATCCGGATCGCCGAGCGCCGAATTGCGGTCGACATAGGCATGGCGCATGGCCTCGACCATGACATGGACCGTCTCGGCGGAACCCGCGCCGAGATAGGACAGCGGATAGCCTTCGAGCACGTTGAGGATTTCGCAGATGATGACGCCGCCCGAGCTCGGCGGCGGCGAAGAGATGATCTCATAGCCGCGATAGGAGCAGGTGACGGGCTTCAGCTCGCGCACCGCATATTGCTCGAAATCACCCTTGGCCAGGATACCGCCCTTGGCGCCGCTCGCCTTGACGATGGTGTCGGCGATGGCACCTTTGTAGAAGGCATCGGGACCTCTCTCGGAAATGGCCGAGAGCGAGGCGGCAAGGTCTGGTTGAACCAGCTTCTCGCCGATGCCATAGGGCTTGCCCTCGGGTTTGAGGAAGATGGCGGCCGCCGCCGGGTCCTTCGCCAGCCGGTCGGCGCTGCCGGCGAATGAAGCCGCATCGCCCTGGTTGAGGATGAACCCGTCCCTGGCATAGGCGATCGCAGGCGCCATCAGGTCCTGCCTGGACAAGGTGCCGTATTTCTCGCGCGCCATCTCGAAACCGGCCACGGAACCCGGCACGCCGACCGCGAGATAGCCGTCGAGGCTGGCGCCCTTCACCGGGTTGCCGTCCTTGTCGAGATACATGGTCTTGGTCGCGGCAAGGGGCGCCCGCTCGCGGAAATCGAGGAAGGTCGATTTGCCGTCCTTGAAGCGGATGGTCATGAAGCCGCCGCCGCCGATATTGCCGGCATTGGGATAGACGACGGCCAAGGCATAGCCGACGGCGACAGCCGCATCGACGGCATTACCGCCCTTTTTCAGAACCTCCACGCCGACTTCGGAAGCCAGATGCTGGGCGGTGACGACCATGCCGTTCTCGCCCTTGGCGGGTGCCGGCGAGGCGGCGAAGACGGCGGCGGATGGTATGAAGGCGAAGGTGATCGAAAGGCTGACGGCAATGAGCGTCCGGCGGGTGAGGTGCATGGCGGGACTCCTAAGCGGGACGCCTAGGAAAGACCTTCGGGGGGCGTTAGTCCAATAACAATTGAATAAGCGCGTGAGAGACCCCCTCACCCGGATTGCCAAGTCGAATTGCAAGGGCAATTCGGGCAATCCGACCTCTCCCCAAGGGGAGAGGAGCTTGCACCGGCGCTGACCTCTTCTCCCCTCGGGGAGAAGTTGGCCGCGAAGCGGCCGGATGAGGGGGAGTGGCTCGACCTCAGACGATACCGCCGGAACCACCTGCGACTGCAGGCCGTTCGGCCGCGACCTTGGCGCGGTAGCCCGCCGCCCGATAGGCGGCGACCGGATCGATGGCGCCACCGGTCTTCAGCCGCGCCATGGCCAGGATCGGCTCGACATCGGTGCGATAAGCAGCCTTCAGCGTCTGCGTCGCCATCAGCGCGTCATTGCTGTCCTGAAAACCTTCGAGCGCCTTGCGGTCGACCAGCAGCGCCTGCGCATAGGCGCGCTGGACCTCGACCGCCGACAGCATCAGGCTTTCGATGGGGTCAGTGACGTTGTGGCTCTGGTCGAGCATGTGCGCGGGGTCGAACCCCTCGGCGCCCGACAGTTCGGCATCGACCAGCTCGTTGAAGACGAGAAAAAGCCGGTAGGGGTCGATCGAGCCGGCGTCGAGGTCGTCGTCGCCATATTTCGAATCGTTGAAGTGGAAGCCGCCGAGTTTCTTGAACTGGATCAGCCGCGACACGATCATCTCGATGTTGACGTTGGGCGCGTGATGGCCGAGGTCGACGAGGCAGAACGCCTTGTCGCCCAACTCCTTGGCGATGATGTAGTTGGTGCCCCAGTCCTGGACGACCGTGGAATAGAAGGCCGGCTCGTACATCTTGTGTTCGGTGAACAGCTTCCAGTCGGCCGGCAGGCCGGCATAGACCTCCCGCATGGCGTCGAGATAGCGCTCGAAGGCCTTGGCGAAATTGACCTGGCCGGGGAAGTTGGAGCCGTCGCCGATCCACACCGTCAGCGCCTTGGACCCAAGCGTCTCGCCGATCTCGATGCATTCGAGATTGTGCTCGACGGCTTGCCGGCGAGCGCCGGCATCGGCATGCGACAGCGAGCCAAATTTGTAGGAGAATTTCTGGTCCTTCGCGTCCGAGAAGGTGTTGGAATTCATGGCATCGAAACCGAGACCGAAGCGGGAGGCCGCCTGCTTCAGCCGGTTCGGATCGGCCTTGTCCCACGGAATGTGCAGTGAGACGGTCGGGGTCGCCTGCGTCAGTTGGCTGATGACGGCGCAGTCCTCGATCTTGTCGAAGATGTCGCGCGGCTCGCCGGCACCGGGAAAGCGGGCAAAGCGGGTGCCGCCAGTGCCGACACCCCAGGAGGGGATCGCGACCGCGAATTTCTCGACCTTGTCCCTGATGGCATCGATGGCGATGCCGCGGCGGTCGAGGCGCTCGCCGAGCGAGGCGTAGTCACGCTCGAGGTCGGCCTTGCGCGCGGCATTATTTTTTTCGACGACGTCGGCCGAGATGATCAATTCGGACACTGCTGTTCCTCCCAGTACTCGCACGGCTGGCGCCGCCCCTCATCCGCCCTTCGGGCACCTTCTCCCCGTAGAACGGGGAGAAGGAAGCTCAGCGCGTAAAGCTCTGCGCGTTGCCGGCGTCGACGTTGATGATGTTACCCGTCGATTTGGCCGACATGTCGGAGGCCAGGAAATAGATCGCCTCGGCGATGTCTTCCGGGAAGACGGAGCGCTTCAGCATCGAACGCGAGCGGTAGTGCTCTTCCAGATCGTCGGTCGACATCTTGTAGGCGGCGGCGCGCTGTTCCTTCCACTCGCCTGTCCAGATCTTCGAGCCGCGCAGCACGGCGTCCGGGTTGACGACATTGACCCTGATCTGGGCTTCCGCGCCTTCCAGCGCCAGGCAGCGGGCGAGATGGATCTCGGCGGCCTTGGCGGTGCAATAGGCAGAGGCGTTGGGCGATGCGGCAAGGCCGTTCTTGGAAGCGACGAAGACGATATTGCCGCCGATCTTCTGTACCCGGAACAGCCGGAATGCTTCCCGCGAGACCAGGAAATAGCCGGTCGACAATATATCCATGTTCTTGTTCCACAGCGCCAGCGTCGTCTCCTCGATCGGCGCCGAGGAGGCTAGCCCCGCATTGGAGACAAGGATGTCGATGCCGCCGAACTCGACCGCGGTCTCGGCAAAGCCGGCGACGACCTGGTCCTCCGAAGTGACGTTGATCAGCACCGGGCGGACGAAATCCTTGCCATAGGCCTTGGCCAGCTCGTCATTGGCGCCCGCGAGCGCCGCCTCGTCGATATCTGCCAGCACCACGCAGGCGCCTTCGCGCAGCAGCCGGTTGGCCGTGGCGCGGCCGATGCCGCCGGCGCCGCCGGTGACCAGCGCGATCCGGCCGGCGAGCGACTTCGGCTTCGGCATGCGCTGCAGCTTCAGGTCCTCCAGCAGCCAGTACTCGATGTCGAAAGCCTCCTGCGCGGGCAGGCCGACATAGGACGAGACGGTGGACGCGCCGCCCATGACGTTGATGGCGTTGACGTAGAACTCGCCCGAGATGCGCGCCGTCGCCTTGTCACCGGCGAAGGTGAACATGCCGACGCCGGGCATCAGGTAGACCACGGCGTTGGGATCGCGAATGGCGGGTGAATCCGGATGCTTGCAGCTGTCGTAATAAGCCTGGTAGCCGACGCGATATTCGGCAATGTCGTCGGCGAGGCGCGCGATGACGGCATCGACATCGGGCTTTGCCGGATCGAATTCGATCACCAGCGGGCGGATCTTGGTGCGCAGGAAGTGGTCCGGGCATGAGGTGCCGAGTGCGGCCAGCGGGCGCAGATTCTTCGAGTTGACGAATTCGAGCACGGCGGCCGAATCGTCGAAGTGGCCAATCTTGTGGCTCTTTTCCGAGATCAGGCCACGGATTTTCGGCATCAGTTTCGCGGCGATGGCACGACGAGCCGCGGCGTCGAGCGACTTTACCACCTCGCCACCGAAGATCGCCACACCTTCGGAGCGGCGCTCGAACCACTCGATCGCCTGGTTGATCACCGAAATCGTCGTCTCGTAGCACGCCTTGGGCGTATCGCCCCAGGTGAACAGGCCGTGGCTTTCGAGGATGACGCCCTTGGCTTCAGGGTTCTCGACGCAGAATTTCTCCAGCCACAGGCCAAGTTCGAAGCCCGGCCGCTTCCACGGCAGCCAGCCGATGGCGTCGCCGAAGATTTCATTGGTCAGCGCCCTGGAATCTTTCGCTGCGGCGATGGCGATGATGGCATCGGGATGCATATGGTCGACGAAGGGCTTCGGTACGTAAGCGTGCAGCGGCGTGTCGATCGAGGCCGCGCGCGGATTGAGGTTGAAGGTGCAGTGGGGAAGATAACCCACCATCTCGTCCTCGTGCTCGACGCCGCGATAAAGCCCCTTCAGCGCCTGCAGCTTGTCCATGTAGAGAGTGGCGAAGCCATCGAGCTTGATCGAAGCGCTGTCGCCGCCCGAGCCCTTCACCCACAGCACTTCCACATCCTGGCCGGTGAGCGGATCCTTCTGCCATATCTTCGAGGAAGTGTTGCCGCCGCCATAGTTGGTGACGCGCTTGTCGGAGCCGAGCGTGTTCGAGCGATAGACCAGCAGCTCGGGATCGCTCATCCCCTTGGCCTTCGCATCATCCCACAGATTGGCGAGGCGCGAGCCGGAGCGCTTGTCGAGCATAGGTAATCCTCCCTTGGAGCGCGGACGATGCACCCCTGTTTTCGTCTGGGAATGTCTACGCAAGACACAAACTTGTCAATCACAAACGATCAAGATCGATCATATTGCACTGCACAATGAAATTATATGATCGCAAATGATTGACACTGCTCGTTTTGGGTGCCTAGATGCTCAGGCAGGGAGGAACCATGCACGAAAAAGAGCGCCACAGGATCATTCTGTCCGCCGTCCAGGAAAAACCTGTGGTGACGGTGCAGGAAATGGTCGACCTGACGGAGTCGTCCGAGGCGACGATCCGACGAGATATCGCGGCTCTTCATGTGCAGAAACGCCTGCGTCGGGTGCGCGGCGGTGCCGAGGCGATCTCGCCGCCGCAGTTCATCGGGCTGGCCGGCCGGCCCTTCTCCGTCAACGAAACGCTCAACGCCGCGCAGAAGCGGGCCATCGCCCGCGAAGCGGTGGAACTGTGCAAGGACGGTGAGCCGATCATCATCAATGGCGGCACCACCACCTTCCAGATGGTGCATTTCCTGACCGGCCGCCGCATGCCGATCTTCACCAATTCGTTCCCGATCGCCGAGCACCTGCTCAAGCACTCCAAGAACACGGTGATGCTGTCGGGCGGCACGATCTACCGCGAGCAGAACATCATCCTGTCGCCCTTCGACAATGACGTGACGCGCAATTTCTACGCGCGCCGCATGTTCATGGGCGCTCAAGGGTTGGGGCCGCTCGGCCTGATGGAAGGCGATCCGCTGCTGATCCAGGCGGAGCAGAAGCTGATCGACCAGGCCGACGAACTGGTGGTGCTGGTCGATTCCTCGAAATTCCGCAAACGCTCCAGCCTGATCCTGTGCGGTCTTTCGCGTATCGCCACCGTCATCACCGACGACGGCATCGAGGACCGCGAAGCCAAGATGCTGGAAACCGCGGGGGTGACGCTGATCGTCGCCCGCAAGTCGACAAAGGAAGAATCTTCACTGCAGGCCTGAGACCGACTCACGCCCGCAGCGGCGATGGAATGCAACGCTCAAGGGAGGATATCAGATGAGCTTCTTGAAGAAATTGATGGTGACGGCGGCCATCTCGGCCGCCATGTTCGTGAATGCCGCCTACGCGGAAAACGTCAAGATCGCGCTGGTGGTGAAGTCGCTCGGCAACGGCTTCTTCGATGCCGCCAACAAGGGCGCCGAAGAGGCCGCCAAGGAACTCGGCGACGTCGATATCATCTACACCGGCCCGACCAAGGCGACCGCCGAGGCGCAGATCGAAGTGGTCAATTCGCTGATCGCGCAGAAGGTCAACGCCATCGCGATTTCCGCCAATGACGCCGACGCGCTGGTGCCGGTGCTGAAGAAGGCCATGGAGCGCGGCATCACCGTCATCTCCTGGGATTCGGGCGTCGCCAACGAAGGCCGCCAGCTTCACCTCAACCCGTCCGACACCGGCCTGATCGGCGAGACCATCATCAAGCTCGCCGCCGACTATCTGCCGGAAGGCGGCGACGTCGCCATCCTGTCGGCCTCCTCGACCGCGACCAACCAGAATTCCTGGATCGAAGCGGCCAAGAAGGTGCTGCCGGAGAAGTTCCCCAAGATCAAGCTGGTCGCCACCGTCTATGGCGATGACGACTCGGCCAAGAGCACCGACGAGGCCAAGGGCCTCTTGAAGTCCTACCCGAACCTCAAGGCGATCATCGCGCCGACCACTGTCGGCGTCGTCGCCGCCGCTCAGGTCGTCACCGACGAGAACCTGATCGGCAAGGTCAACGTCACAGGCCTGGCGCTGCCGTCGGAGTTCAAGAAGTTCATCGACAACGGCGCCAGCCAGGCGGTTGCGCTGTGGAACCCGATCGACCTCGGCTATTCCGCCGTCTACCTCGCCCATGACCTGGCGGTGAAGAAGGAAGAAGCCAAGCCGGGTGCGACGCTGTCGATCGGCCGTGTCGGCAAGGTCACGCTCGACGACACCAACTCGGCCGCGATGGCTCCGCCCTTCCAGTTCGACAAGAGCAATATCGAGAAGTTCTCCAAGATCTATTGATCACTGAGTTTTCAAGCTGGCGCGGCGGGAGTCACATCCCGCCGCGACTTCAAACGGACCTAGATTCAGGGCTTGATACGGATATGGACACGACGGCCCGACACAGCGAGACAAAGGAGCGGCCTCCGGCCTCGGCCCCACGCCTGACGCTGTCCGGCATTTCAAAAAGCTTTCCCGGCGTCCGTGCGCTCCACAATGTCAGCCTGTCGCTCTATCCGGGTCAGGTGACGGCGCTGATCGGCGAAAACGGCGCCGGCAAGTCGACGCTGGTCAAGATCATGACCGGCATCTACCAGCCCGATGCGGGCACCATCAGCATTGACGGCCAGGCCGTCACGCTGCCAAGCGCACACGCCGCCTTCGGAATTGGCGTCACCGCCATCCATCAGGAAACCGTGCTGTTCGACGATCTCAGTGTCGCCGAAAACATTTTTCTCGGCCATGCGCCGCGCACGCGCTTTGGCACCAT
The DNA here is from genome assembly GCF_004792065.1 of Mesorhizobium sp. M8A.F.Ca.ET.165.01.1.1. Classification (NCBI taxonomy): domain Bacteria; kingdom Pseudomonadati; phylum Pseudomonadota; class Alphaproteobacteria; order Hyphomicrobiales; family Phyllobacteriaceae; genus Mesorhizobium; species Mesorhizobium sp. M8A.F.Ca.ET.165.01.1.1. The sequence continues at coordinate 236,322 of NZ_SRTH01000009.1, forward strand.
CGACTGGCGCATGATGCGCAAGAATGCGCGCGAAGTGCTCGACACCATGCATGCCGGCCATATCGACGCCGATGCGCGGCTCAGGGATCTCGGCATCGCCAACAAGCATCTCGTCGCCGTCGCGCGCGCCATGTCGATCGACTCTCGGATCGTCATCATGGACGAGCCGACGGCCGCCCTTTCGATGAAGGAGATCGAGGAGCTGTTCCTGCTCATCGAGTTCCTCAAGGAGCAGGGCAAGGCGATCCTGTTCATCAGCCACAAGTTCGACGAGATCTACCGCATCGCCGACCGCTACACCGTGTTTCGCGACGGCGAGATGGTCGGCGAAGGGCTGATCAAGCATGCCGGCCAGAGCCAGATCGTGCGCATGATGGTCGGCCGTTCGGTCGACCACATCTTTCCGCAGCGCAAGGCCGAAATCGGCGCGCCGGTGCTTTCCGTTTCCGGCCTCTCGCACCCGACTGAGTTCAGGGATATCGGCTTCGAATTGCACAAGGGCGAAATCCTCGGCTTCTACGGCCTGGTCGGCGCCGGGCGCAGCGAGGTCATGCAGGCGATATCAGGCATCACCCGCATATCCGGCGGCACGATCACGCTGGAAGGCACGGCGATCGCGCCAAAATCGGCGGCGGATTCCATCGAGGCCGGCATCGTCTACGTGCCGGAGGAGCGAGGCAAGCAAGGGGTCGTGATCGGCCTGCCGATCTTCCAGAACGTCTCGCTCCCATCGCTCGCCCGCACCTCCAAATCGGGCATGCTGCGGCTGGCGGACGAATTTTCGCTGGCTCGCTCCTACACCGAGCGGTTGGACCTGCGCGCCTCTTCGCTCAGCCAGGATGTCGGTACCCTCTCGGGCGGTAACCAGCAGAAGGTGGTCATCGCCAAATGGCTGGCGACGACGCCCAAGGTCATCATCCTGGACGAGCCGACCAAGGGCATCGACATCGGCTCCAAGGCCGCCGTGCACGGCTTCATGGCCGAGCTTGTCGCGCAGGGCCTGTCGGTGATCATGGTGTCGTCGGAACTGCCGGAAATCCTCGGCATGTCCGATCGCGTCGTGGTCATGCGCGAGGGCCTGGTCGCGGCGGTCTACGACAATAAGGGACTGGACGCCGAGACGCTGGTCCGGACGGCAGCGGGGATCGCGGCATGAAGGCTTTCCTGAAATACCGCGAAATCTGGCTGCTGGCGGCCATCGCCGTGCTGATCGGACTGATCTCGATGCGCTTTCCGGCCTTTGCCGACCCCGGCAACCTGCGCCAGGTGTTCAACGACACCTCGATCCTGATGATCCTGGCGCTCGGCCAGATGGTTGTCATCCTGACCCGGTCGATCGACCTGTCGATGGCCTCCAACCTGTGCTTCACCGGAATGGTGGTGGCGATGCTGAACGCCGCCCATCCGGCGATCCCGATCCCGCTGCTGATCGTAATCGCGCTTGCCGTCGGGCTGGTGCTCGGCGCCATCAACGGCCTCTTGGTGTGGCGGCTCAACATCCCATCGATCGTGGTGACATTGGGCACGCTGACCATCTACCGCGGCGCCACTTTCGTCATTTCGGGCGGCGCCTGGGTCAACGCCGACAAGATGAGCCCGGATTTCATCGGCTTCCAGCGCGCGGCCTTGCTTGGCATTCCGGTGCTGTCCTGGATCGCCGTCCTGGTGATCGCGCTGTTCTTCGTATTGATGACGCGTACCGCGCTCGGCCGCTCGATCTATGCCATTGGCGTCAATCCGACGGCATCGGTCTATACCGGCATCGATGTCGGCCGCACGAAATTCATCGTCTTCTGCATCTCCGGCATGATCGGTGGCCTCGCCGGCTATCTCTGGATTTCGCGGTACGTCATCGCCTCGGTCGAGGTCGCCAACGGCTATGAGCTCAACATCATCGCCGCCTGCGTCATCGGCGGCATCTCGATCGCGGGCGGCATCGGCTCGGTCGGGGGTGCGGTGCTCGGCGCATTGTTCCTCGGCATCATCTCCAACGCGCTGCCGGTCATCAACATCTCGCCCTTCTGGCAGATGGCGATTTCGGGCAGCGCCATCATCCTGGCCGTCGTGCTCAACGCGCGCGGCGAACGCCAGCAGGGGCGGATTATTCTGAGGAAGGCGGAGGCATGAGCGGGACGTTGAAGTGCTCCCTTCTCCCCGTCACTATACGGGGAGAAGGTGCCGGCAGGCGGATGAGGGGCGGCGCTTACGGTGCAAACAGGATCGTTGCGAATAGCAACGGTCCGATTTGCCTCGGCCGGAACTCGCCGCATACGTTGAGCACCTCCGAACATTGGCGCCGCCCCTCATCCGCCCTTCGGGCACCTTCTCCCCGTATAGTGACGGGGAGAAGGGACGCTCTTTGCGACGGGCAGCGCCAGCGTCTGGAGCATGCCGCATGACCGATACCCCCGCCCCTCGACACATTCCCGACCGGCTCGACAAGCCGCTCTCTTCGGCGATCTTTTCCTGGGAAGCGCTGCTGGTCGTGGTGGCCATCGCCATATTCGCCATCAACAGTTTCGCCTCACCCTATTTCCTCGACCCCTATTCGCTGTCCGATCTGACCTTCAACTTTACCGAGAAGGGCCTGATCGCCTTTGCCATGGCATTGCTCATCATCTCTGGCGAGATCGACCTGTCGGTGGCCGCCATCATCGCGCTCGCCTCGACCATGATGGGCATGGCGGTGCAGGCCGGCGCCGGCACGCCAGTGCTTGTCTTGATCGGCATCGTCGTCGGCCTCGGCTGCGGCGCTTTCAACGGGCTGCTGGTGACGCGGCTCGGCCTGCCATCCATCGTCGTTACCATCGGCACGATGAGCCTGTTTCGCGGCATTGCCTTCATCATCCTCGGCGACCAGGCCTACAAGGGCTATCCCGAAAGCTTCGCCTTCTTCGGCCAGGGCTATGTCTGGTGGGTGGTGTCGTTCGAACTGGTGCTCTTCCTCATCGCGGCCGTCGTCTACTGGTTCCTGCTGCACCGCACGAGCTTCGGCCGCCGTGTCTTCGCCATCGGCAACAACCCGGTCGCGGCGCAGTTTTCAGGCGTGCGCGTCGGCCGCATAAAATTCATCCTGTTCTGCCTGACCGGACTGATGTCGGGCATCGCCTCGGTGCTGATCACCTCGCGGCTCGGCTCGACCCGGCCGTCGATCGCACAGGGCTACGAACTCGAGGTGATCACCATGGTGGTGCTTGGCGGCGTCAGCATCCTTGGCGGCGCCGGCAGCATTCTGGGCGTCGTGCTCGCCGCCTTCATCATGGGGCTGGTGACCTTCGGCCTCGGCCTGCTCAACGTGCCCGGCATCGTCATGTCGATCTTCATTGGCCTGCTGCTGATCATCGTTATCGCCCTGCCGATCGTATGGCGACGGCTGCGCGGGGGACGCCTGGCCTGATGTCCGAGAAATGCGCATTCAAGATGATGCTCAAACCCGGCATGAAGGCCGAGTACAAAAAGCGCCACGATGAAATCTGGCCGTCGCTTGTCGCGTTGCTGAAGCAGGCCGGCATCTCCGACTACTCGATCCATCTCGACGACGAGACGAACATCCTGTTCGGCGTGCTGTGGCGGCGCGATGGTCACGGCATGGCCGATCTGCCGAAGCATCCTGTGATGCAGCGCTGGTGGGCCCATATGGCCGACATCATGGAGACGAAACCGGACAACGAACCAGTGGCCGTTGCGCTGGAAATAATGTTCCATATGGAATGAGCGCGATCCGCCACGTCGCCGTCATCGATATCGGCAAGACCAACGCCAAGGTGGCGCTGGTCGATCTCGCCACATTGAGCGAGGTGGCGCTGCGCCGGGTGGCGAACGCGCCGTTGCGGCAAGCGCCCTACCCGCATCACGATGTCGAAGCGCTGTGGGCGTTCATCCTCGACAGCCTTGCCGACCTCAACCGCGAACAGCGCATCGACGCCATTTCGATCACCACCCATGGCGCGACCGGCGTGCTGGTCGATGCCCCCGGCGAACTCGTGCTGCCGGTTCTCGACTATGAATTCGACGGCCCCGATGAACTCGCGGCGGACTATGACGCGATCCGCCCGCCTTTCGCCGAGACCGGCACGCCGCGCCTGCCGCTCGGCCTCAATCTCGGTGCGCAATTCTTCTGGCAGCAACAAAGTTTCCCGACGGAGTTCGCCAGGGCCGCCGCGATGCTGATGTACCCGCAATACTGGGCGCTGCGTCTGACCGGCGTCGCCGCCAACGAGGTCACGTCGCTCGGCTGCCACACCGATCTGTGGAACCCCTGGACAGCGGATTTTTCAGCGCTGGTCGACCGCCTGGGCTGGCGCGACCTGATGGCGCCCGTGCGGCCGGCCAGGGACCGCCTTGGCCCGATCCTGCCCGTGCTTGCGCAGCGCACCGGGCTCGATCCTCAAACGCCCGTCTTTTGCGGCCTGCACGATTCCAACGCCTCCCTGTTGCCGCATCTCCTGTCCGACGCCCCGCCCTTCTCGGTGGTCTCGACCGGCACCTGGGTGGTATCGATGGCGGTCGCCGGCAGGACGGTGGCGCTCGACCCGGCAAGGGATACGCTGGTCAATGTCAATGCACTCGGCGATCCCGTGCCCTCGGCGCGCTTCATGGGCGGTCGGGAATTCTCGCTGCTGACCGAAGGCGCGGCGCAGGACTGGAGCGACAACGACGTCGCCGCCGTGCTGGCGCGCAAGACATTGCTGTTGCCTTCGACCCAGCAAGGCTCGGGGCCGTTTCCGCACCGTGCGGCCGCATGGCGCAAGGGCGAAGCCATCCCTCCCGGCCAGCGCTTTGCCGCCATCTCCTTCTACCTGGCGCTGATGACCGCCACTTGCCTCGACCTGATCGGCGGCGGTGGCCCGACGACGGTCGAGGGACCCTTTGCGCGCAACCAATTGTTCACGCGGATGCTTGCCGCGAGCACTGGCCGTGGGGTCATCGCATCGGAAGCCGCGACGGGCACCAGCATCGGGGCCGCCCTGCTGGCATCGGATCAAGGAGCCGCGCATGGTGAGGGCCAAACACAAGAGCCGCCGGCCGGTCCGGCCTGGGCGGAGTATGCGCGCGCGTGGCGGGCGGCGGTCGGGGCAGTTGGCTGATCAGAGGATCCGCTTGCCGAAGGCCGACATGACGAAATTGACCGCGTCGATTCGGCGACACCGCCGCGGCATGGCGCGCGCCACTTGCGGCATGCCGCACATACCCTTGGTGACGCCGAACACCTTGATATCAGACAGCGCGCAGCGCTCGACGATGGTGCGCGCGTTGCATTCAGTGCGGCCAAGGTCGATGGCGACTTGCCGGCCCGACATTTATCCCCTGTAGACCAGTCCCTGCGGATCGATCTCCGGCTTGCGGCCGGCAACGAGGTCGGCGAGGAATTTTCCCGAACCGCAGGCCATGGTCCAGCCGACATGGCCGTGGCCTGTGTCGAGATAAAGGTTGCGGTATTTCGCCTGGCCGATGACCGGCACCGAGTTCGGCATCATTGGCCGCAAACCGGCCCACAGCTCCGCCTTCTTCTCGTCGAAGGCGCCGGGGAACAGGTCCTTGCCGGTCCTGAACATGGTGGCAAAGTCGCTGGGCTTGTGGGTGCGGTCGAAGCCGGTGAATTCTGCGGTCGAAGCCAACCGCAATCGATTGCCAAGCCGCGAATAAGCCATCAGCTGGTCCTCGTCGGCGCCGCCCATGGTCGGGCCCTTGCTCTCGTCTTCCAGGGGAATCGTCGCCGTGTAACCTTTCACCGGATAGACCGGCAGGTCGATGCCGTAGCGACGGCCGAGCAGCCCACTTTCCGGACCCATCGATAGGACGACGGCGTCACCGGTGACCGGTCCGGCCGAGGTCATCACGGCGCGCACCCAGTCGCCCTCGATGTCGAAGCCCTCGACCGTGGTGCCGTAGCGAAACCTCACGCCGAGCTTTTCGGCCGCATAGGCGGCCAGATTTTCCACGAACTGCCGAGAATCGCCGGTCTGGTCGATCGGCGAGTAGACGCCGCCGGCGATCTTTTCCTTCACGCCGGCAAGGCCCGGTTCAAGCTCGACCAGCCGGTCGCGGCCGACGATCTCGATGGGCAGGCCATGCTCGGCCAGATAGCGATAATTGTCGGTGCCGGTGTCGAGGCTGTGCTGCGAGCGGAAGAAATACAGGATGCCCTTCTTGCGCTCGTCATAGTGGATGCCGGTGTCACTGGAGATGGCGTTGATGCAGTCGCGCGAATAGAGCGCGAGCCGCAGCTTGACCTGGCTGTTGGCACGCAGGCGGGCCACCGTGCACTGGCGCAGGAAGCGCAGACTCCAGGCGAGGAAATAGGGATCGAAGCGCAGCCGCACCTTGATGCCGAGATCATGATTGTAGAGCCCGCGCAGGAAGGTCTTAAGTGCCGCCGGCGAGGCCCAGGCGGTGGCATCGCCCGGAGACACCAGCCCGGCATTCGACTGGCTGGTGCCCCGCGCCGGCGCCGGATGGCGCTCGATCACGGTGACCTCATGGCCGTCGGCGGCCAGGTAATAGGCGGCCGCCGTACCGACGACGCCGGCTCCAAGCACCGTTATCTTCATGCCATCCCCCAAAGCTCTTCCCGGCACGGCGCCTCCACGCCGTGTCGCGAATGCTTCCATAGCGCGTCGCCACGCGCCTTGCGAGCCCTTGGAGAAAGCGCGCTCAGCCCCGTGCGGAATTCTTGCTGGTCAGGATGCGCTCCCAGGCCAGGGCGTCGTTGACGATCTGGTCGAGATCGTCGCGCTGCGGGGTCCAGCCGAGTTCGGACCGCGCGAGATCGGAATTGGCGACCACCGCCGCGGCATCGCCGGGACGCCGGTCGCCCATCCTGACCTCGAAATCATGCCCGTAGGCGCGCCGCACGCTGTCGATCACTTCGAGCACCGAATAGCCATGGCTGTAGCCGCAATTGGCGACGAGGCTGGCGCCGCCGGCGCGCAGCCGCTGCAAGGCAAGGCGATGCGCGGCGGCCAGATCGCTGACATGGATATAGTCGCGCATGCAGGTGCCGTCGGGCGTCGGATAATCGGTGCCGAAGACCTGCATGAACGGGCGCTTGCCGAGCGCGGTCTCACAGGCGACCTTGATCAGGTGGGTGGCGCCTGGGGTGGACTGGCCGGTGCGGCCCTTCGGGTCGGCGCCGGCGACGTTGAAATAGCGCAGCGCCGTGTAGCGAATGTCGTGCGCAAGGCCCGCGTCGCGCAGCATCCACTCGCTCATCAGCTTGGACAGGCCATAAGGCGATTCGGGCGCCAGGCGGGCATCCTCGCGCACCGGTTCCAGGCCGGCGCCGCCATAGACGGCGGCTGTCGAGGAAAAGATGAAGTTCGGCACGCCTTCGCGCACTGCAGTTTCAATCAGCGTGCGGGTCTTCGAGGTGTTGTTCTCATAGTAGGCGAGCGGGTCGGCGACCGATTCCGGCACCACGATGGAGCCGGCGAAATGGATGATCGCGTCGACCTTGTTCTCCCTGATGACCGAGCCGACCAATTCCTTGTCGGCGACATCGCCGACGACCAGCTTTGCCTCCGGCGCCACGGCCCATTCGAAGCCGGTGGAAAGGCGGTCGAGAACGACCACGCTTTCGCCCGCATCCAGCAATTCCCAGACCATATGGCTGCCGATATAGCCGGCGCCACCTGTCACCAAAACCGCCATCCAAATCCTCGCTTACCCAGATTTATCGGAAACTGTCTCAACAACCGCCTTACTGGAAAGTCCGCCGTCTGCCCATTAAAACCTAAGGTAACCAGCGTTCACTTGATGTGGCATCGTGCGGAAACAAAAGTGAACCAAAGAGCGTGCCACGGATTGGGAATAGGCCACGATCCGCCATCGTTAGGAACAGGTCCGGGGCGTGGCATTTTGACCAAATCGGCCCGGTGGACGACCAAAAGACCAATGATTATGATCCCGCGCAAAATTGGGAAGCCTACATGAATTACCAGCGGTTCTTCGAGGACGCGATCGACCAGCTCCATGCCGAGCGTCGCTACCGCGTCTTCGCCGATCTAGAGCGCATCGCGGGCAAGTTTCCGCGCGCCATCTGGCGTTCCAACGG